>JAGWPE010000408.1 GCA_028870635.1 Gammaproteobacteria bacterium
GATCAAGTATACGCAGCGCGGACTCATCGCCCTGCGCAGCGGCACCTCTCCCGAAGGCATGCTGCGTCTGGAAGTCCGCGATACCGGCATCGGCATCCCGACCGGGCAGATCGAATACATTTACGACGAGTTCTACCAGGTTGGCGTTCCGACCAACAGCTCGCGGGACGGCTACGGGTTGGGGCTGAGCATCGTTCAGCGGCTGGTCAAGCTCCTCAATCTGAGCCTGGAAGTACGCTCCGAAGTCGGCAAAGGAACGGAGTTCTCGCTCGGGGTGCCGGCAAGCGGCTCTCGCCTCAGGCATGCGCTCGAAGCACTGCCGGACGCCCACCTCGATCAGCAGGTCCTCGGAGCCCCACGCGTGCTGCTCGTCGAGGACGACAAGAGCGTTCGCGATGCCACGCGCCTCCTCCTTTCGGTGGAAGGCTATCGCGTGACGGGGGTTGCAACCTTGTCGGAGGCGCTGCAACACGCCGCGAGCGGCAACGGGATCGATCTGCTCGTGACCGACTATCACCTGGCGAATGGGGAAACCGGCACGGCGGTCCTCTCTGCTCTGCGCGAGTCATTCGGCACTCATCTGAAGGCCGTGCTCGTCACCGGAGACACCTCGACGGCGGTCAAGGAGCTGCCCCGCGACCCGTTCATGCGGATCGCAAGCAAGCCCATCCAGGCCGATGAGCTGCTCACGCTGATGCGGGCGCTGCTGGCAAGTGGCAGCCTGGCCTAGTCCTGCCGAATAGAGACCGCGAAGCAAAGCCCCTCGTATCAGGACCCAACGGCCGCCCCTTCCAACAGGGGCAGGTAAGTACTTTCGCGGATCGACCTCGCGCTGCCCGGCCTGATAATCGGGCCGTTGGAGCGAGCGATGACAGAGCGCACCATACGCAAAGCCGCGATGCCGGCGGGCATCTCCCACTATCTGACCGACTACGATGCCGGCCGAAGCGGGTTCACCTGGGAAGGCGCCCGGCGGGCTCTCACCGGCGACACCGACGCGCGCCTCAACATAGCGTTCGAAGCCGTCGACCGTAACGTCGAGCGAGGACACGGCGCGCGCCTGGCTGCGCGCTTCATCGATCGCAGCTGGAAGCGGGTCGATGTGACGTACACCGAGCTACAGACGCGATGCAACCGTTTTGCGGGCGTCCTGCGCTCACTCGGCATCGAGCATGACACGAACGCCGTCGGTCCCGGGTCGGGCCCGGCGCGGCCGGGGCCCTGCGTCGCGACGCTTCTCGGTCGTGTCCCGGAGCTTTTCACGGTCGGGCTCGGAACACTCAAATCGGGCAATGTCTTCTGCTCCCTGTTCTCGGCATTCGGCCCCGAGCCGCTCAAGACGCGCCTCGAGCTCGGCCACGTCCGGGTGCTGGTGACGACGGAGACGCTCTATCGCCGCAAAGTCGCGGGCATCCGCGAGATGCTTCCCGAGCTGCGGCACGTACTCATCGTGCGGGAAGATGTGCACACGCAACTTCCCGCCGGCACGCTGGATTTCGAGCAGCTCATGCGTCTCAGCTCGGAAACCTACGAGGCGGCGCCCACACGCGATGCCGACGTAGCCCTGCTGCATTTCACCAGCGGCACCACGGGCAGGCCGAAGGGAGTGACCCTGACTCACGCTGCGGTGGTGGCACAGCATGCCACCAGTCAACTCGTGCTCGACCTGCATCCGGGGGAGGTCTACTGGTGCACCGCCGATCCGGGTTGGGTCACCGGCATCGCGTACGGCCTGATCGGCCCGCTCACCTGCGCTGCGACGATGATCGTGGATCGCGAGGAATTCGACCCGCAGCGCTGGTACCAGGTCCTCGCGCAAGAGTGCGTAAACATCTGGTATACCGCGCCGACGGCGATTCGGATGTTGATGAAGGCAGGCGCGTCACTCGCCCGCGCCCGCCGATATCCATGCCTTCGGCACATGGCAAGCGTAGGCGAGCCTCTCAACGCCGAGGCGGTCATCTGGGGTGTGGAGGCGTTCGGCATGCCCTTTCACGACACTTGGTGGCAGACCGAGACCGGGGCGATCATGATCGCCAACTTCGCCGCCTGTGACGTTCCGCCCGGATCGATGGGGCGGGCGGTACCGGGCATCGAAGCGCAGGTCGTGCGCCGCGCCGGCGGCAGGCTCGAAGTCATCGCCTCGCCGGACGAAGTCGGCGAGATCGCGCTGCGGCCCGGATGGCCCTCCATGTTCAGCAGTTACCTCGAGAGCCCGGAGCGCTACCGCGAAAGCTTCGTCGACGGCTGGTATCTGGCGGGGGATCTCGCGCGGCGCGACCGCGAGGGCTACTTCTGGTTCATCGGCCGCAGCGACGACGTGATCAAGTCCGCCGGACACCTCATCAGCCCCTTCGAGGTCGAGAGCACGTTGATGACCCATCCGGCCGTCGCCCAGGCCGCCGTCATCGGCGTTCCCGACCCGATCGCCGGCCAGGCGGTCAAGGCCTTCGTCGAGCTGAGGAGCGGATTCGAGGCGAGCGAGGAGCTGCGCCGCAAGATTCTCGGGCACGCGCGCCGCCTGCTCGGCGCGGTTGTCGCCCCGCGCGAGATCGCCTTCAGCGACAGCCTGCCGCGCACCCGCAGCGGCAAGATCATGCGCCGCCTGCTGCGCGCACGCGAGCTCGGACTGCCGGAAGGAGATCTCTCGACCCTCGAGGGTAGAGAGACATGAGAGCGCCAACGGGTGCCCCGGTCACGCGGGAGCACGGCCTCGAGCTCCTGCGCGAGATGCTGCGCATCCGCTGCTTCGAGGACCGCTGCTATCAGCTCTACGGCCAGATGAAGATTCGCGGCTTTCTGCACCTTTACAACGGCGAGGAGGCCGTCGCCGTCGGCGCCATGCGAGCCTTGCGGCCTTCCGATGCCA
The DNA here is from genome assembly GCA_028870635.1 of Gammaproteobacteria bacterium. Taxonomy (GTDB): domain Bacteria; phylum Pseudomonadota; class Gammaproteobacteria; order Steroidobacterales; family Steroidobacteraceae; genus 13-2-20CM-66-19. The sequence goes on from JAGWPE010000408.1 coordinate 2,870, forward strand.
TCGTCTCGACGTATCGCGAGCATGGACACGCGATCGCCCGTGGGATTGCCATGAGCAAGGTCATGGCGGAGCTCTACGGCAAGCAGACCGGCTGCAGCCGTGGCCGCGGCGGGTCGATGCACCTCTTCGATGCCTCGAAGCGCTTCTACGGAGGCAATGCGATCGTAGCCGGCGGGCTGCCGATTGCCGTGGGCCTGGCGCTCGCGCAGAAGCTCCAGCGCGAGAGCGACATCAGCGTCTGCTTCTTCGGTGACGGTGCCGTCGCCGAAGGGGAGTTTCACGAATCGTTGAACCTGGCCTCTCTCTGGCAGCTGCCGGCGCTGTTTCTCTGCGAGAACAACCTTTACGCCATGGGAACCGCGCTCGAGCGCGCGCAGTCGGAAACCGACATCGCCGCCAGGGCCCGGGCCTACCGGATCGATGCGGCCGCGGTGGACGGCATGGATGTGTTCGCCGTGGAGGAATCCGTGAGAGGCGCGGCGGAAAGGATCCGGCACAGTGGCGGCCCGGCCCTCCTCGAGATGCGCACCTACCGGTTCCGCGCCCACTCCATGTTCGATCCGCAGCTCTATCGCGACAAGGCGGAGATCGAGGCCTGGCAGAAAAAAGGACCCATCATCACCCTCACGACGCGCCTGAAGGCGCTCGGCCTCATGACCGAGGACGATTACCAACGGCTCGAGCGCGAAGCGTCCGCCGAAGTCGAATCGGCCGTGCAGTTCGCGGAGAGCTCTCCCTGGGAGCCGGTGGAGGATCTCGAGCGCTTCGTTTACGCGGAGCGCCGGGCCTGAGGCCGGTATCATCATGAGCCCACACGTTGCTCACGGCCCGGAACGCGGATCGGCATCGCGAATGACTTACCGTGACGCCGTCCGCGAAGGCATTCGCGATGCGATGAGAACCGATCCGCGCGTATTTCTCATGGGCGAGGACGTCGGCCGGTACGGCGGAAGCTACGCGGTGAGCAGGGGATTGCTCGAGGAGTTCGGGCCGGAGCGCATCCGCGACGCGCCTCTGTCGGAGTCGGCCTTCGTGGGCGCCGGGATCGGCGCGGCTCTCGGAGGCTTACGCCCCATCGTCGAGGTCATGACCGTGAACTTCAGCCTGCTCGCGCTGGATCAGATCATGAACAACGCCGCGACCCTGAGCCACATGTCAGGCGGTCAGGTGAGCGTGCCGGTCGTCATCCGGCTCGCGACCGGCGCCGGACGCCAGCTCGCGGCCCAGCACTCCCATAGCCTCGAGGGTTGGTATGCGCATATACCGGGATTGCGGATCGCCGTACCGTCCACGATCGACGACGCGCGCTTCATGCTCGCCGCCGCCCTCGCCTGCCCTGACCCGGTGCTCCTGTTCGAGCACCTCTACCTCTACAACATGGAGGGCGACCTCACTCCGGGACTCGAGCGGGTCGACCTCGACCACGCCGCAATCCGTCGCGGCGGACGCGACGTCACGCTCATCACCTACGGGTGGAGCCTGCACAAGTGCCTGGCCGCTGCCGAGGACCTCGCCAAGGAGGGGGTCGAGGCGGAAGTGCTCGACCTGCGCACGCTGCGGCCGCTCGATGATGCGGCCATCATGCTCAGTGTGCGGCGCACACGCCGCGCCGTGATCGTGGATGAGGGCTGGCGCAGCGGCAGTCTCTCGGCCGAGATCACCACGCGGATCGTCGAGCAGGCCTTCTACGACCTCGATGCGCCTGTGGCCCGAGTATGTACCGTGGAGGCGCCGGTGCCCTACGCCAAGCATCTGGAGGATGCCGCGCTTCCAAGCCCCGCAAGAATCTCGAGCGCGGTTCGCGCTGTCGTGACGGGCAGCGGAGCGCATTGATGCAGACCGAGTTCCGCCTGCCCTCCCTGGGCGCCGATATGGAGAGCGCCGTCCTCACCGAGTGGCTGAAGAAGCCCGGTGAGCGTATCCACCATGGGGAGCCGATTGCGACCGTCGAGACAAGCAAAGGATTGATCGACATCGAATCCTACGATGACGGAAAGGTGTTGGAGCAGCTGGTGCATCCGGGGACCAAGGTGCCCGTCGGCGCCCTGCTCGCGCGCCTCGAGGTCGAAGGAGCTTCCCGCGCGCCGCAAGCACCGCCCGCGCCCCAAGCGCCGCCCACGCCGCAGGCCAGTCCCCCGCAGCCGGCGGCGGCAGCGGCCGCGGCGCC
>JAGWPE010000409.1 GCA_028870635.1 Gammaproteobacteria bacterium
GCTGCGCACCCACAAGCGGCTGATGGACATCCTGAATCCGACGGACAAGACGGTGGACGCGCTGATGAAGCTCGAGCTGCCGGCCGGCGTGGACGTCCAGATCAAGCTGAATTGACGTAGTTATCGACCATTTGATTTGAACGAGAGGCGCGACTATACTTCGCGCCCCTTTCGCATCGGGCGAGGTTGGAGCATGCGGCTCCAAGACCACTCGAGAAGCAGGCGCGGCGGGTCCCGCGCGCCCCTCTCCTGTCGTCTTTCCTCCGCTTGAATAGCAGGCCAAGGGCCGTGCCCCTGGTCTGCGGAAACTGTTTAGGGTCTCGCGAAAATCGCCTCGGCGATTTTCGCCAATAGACGACAGAGGCAAGCTCATGGCAATTGGAGTCGTCGGCCGCAAAGCGGGCATGACGCGGGTGTTCACCGACGCGGGAGAGACCATACCGGTCACCGTGATCGAGGTCCTGCCCAATCGCATTACCCAGGTGAAGTCCCAGGAGAGGGACGGCTACCGCGCCGTGCAGGTCACCTACGGCACGCGGCGGCCGCAGCTTTATTCCAAGGCCGTCACCGGCCACTTCGCCAAGGCCAATGTGGCGCCGGGCCAGGCGCTGGTGGAATTCCGCCTCGCCGACGGCGACAAGGTCGATCTGAAGCCCGGAGCGGAGGTCAAGGTGGACCTCTTCAAGGCCGGAGAGACGGTGGACGTCACCGGCACCACGCTCGGCAAGGGCTTCGCGGGCACGATGAAGCGCCACAACTTCGGCGGCCTGCCGGCGACCCACGGCGTGTCGGTGTCGCACCGCTCGCCGGGCTCCATCGGACAGCGTCAGACCCCCGGCCGCGTCTTCAAGGGCCGCCGGATGTCCGGCCACATGGGCGTCGTGCGCCGCACGACGGAGAACCTCAAGGTCGTGCAGGTGGATGCCGAGCGCAATCTTCTCCTCATCCGCGGGGCGGTGCCGGGGGCTGAAGGCGGCCAGGTCATCGTCCGTCCGTCGCTGAAGGCGGCGCGCCGGGCCCTGCGCAAGACCGTCGCACCGACGAAGGTCGGCTCGGCGCCGTCGCAGAACCCGATGAAGCAGTCGAAGAAGTAAGGCGCCATGAAGCTCAAGATGGTCAATGGAGCTGCCGAGCTCCAGGTATCCGAGGCAGCCTTCGGCCGCGAGTTCAACGAGGCTCTGGTCCACCAGGTGATCACGGCCTATCGCGCCGCCGGCCGGGCCGGCACCAAGGCGCAGAAGTCGCGCGCGGAAGTCAGCGGCGGCGGCAAGAAGCCGTGGAGCCAGAAAGGCACCGGCCAGGCACGCGCCGGCTCCAACCGCTCGCCCATCTGGGTGGGCGGCGGCAAGACCTTCGCCGCCAAGCCGCGCAGCTTCGAGCAGAAGGTGAACCGCAAGATGTACCGCGGCGCGCTGCGGGCGATGCTCTCGGAGCTCGCGCGCACGGAGCGCCTGGTGGTCACGGAGTCGCTCGCGCTCGAGGCCGCGAAGACGAAGCTCCTCGCCGGCCAGCTCAAGGCATGGTCGCTCGAGAGCGCCCTCATCGTCGTCGAGGCCACGGACGAGAAGCTCTTCCTCGCCGCGCGCAATCTGCCGCACGTCGAGGTCATCGAGGTCTCCGCCCTGAACCCGCTGTCCCTCGCGCGCCATGACAAGGTCCTCATGACCGTCGGCGCCGTGAAGATGCTGGAGGAGCGCCTGCAATGAACCGGGAGCAGTTGATGGCGGTGCTCATCGCCCCGCACGTGACGGAGAAGACGTCGCTGGCGATGCAGAACCACAACCAGTACACATTCCGCGTCCGCCGCGACGCCACCAAGACCGACATCAAGAAGGCCGTGGAGCTGATGTTCGAGGTCAAGGTCGCGGGCGTGCAGGTGGTCAACGAGCCCGGCAAGACGCGCCGCTTCGGCCGGCACGCCGGCCGCACGCAGGACTGGAAGAAGGCTTACGTGAGCCTCGCCGCGGGCCAGTCGATCGACTACGAGGCCCGCGCGCGCGGCTGATCGGAACACTCACATGGCGCTGATTAAATACAAGCCCACATCGCCCGGTACGCGCTCGGTCGTGAAGATCGACCGCTCGCACCTGTACAAGGGCGGCCCGTTCCTGCCGCTGACGAGCTCGCAGAGCAAGACCGGCGCGCGCAACCATTCCGGCCGCATCACCACGCGCCATCACGGCGGCGGCTCGCGGCAGAAGTACCGCATCATCGACTTCAGGCGCGACAAGGATGGCATCGCCGGCGTCGTGGAGCGCCTCGAGTACGACCCGAACCGCACGAGCCACATCGCGCTGGTGAAGTACGCGGACGGCGAGCGCCGGTACATCCTCGCACCGAAGGGCGTCAATCCCGGGGATGAGGTCCGCTCGGGGGCCGACTCGCCCATCAAGCCCGGTAACTCCATGCAGCTGCGCCACATCCCGGTCGGCTCCATCGTCCACAACGTGGAGATGAAGCCGGGCAAGGGCGGCCAGCTCGCCCGCAGCGCGGGCAGCTCCGTCGCCTTCACGGCGCGCGAAGGCATCTACGCGTACCTGCGCCTGAAGTCCGGGGAGACGCGCAAGGTGCACATCGACTGCCGTGCGACCATCGGTGAGGTCGGCAACGACGAGCACAACCTGCGCAGCTACGGCAAGGCCGGCGCGAAGCGCTGGCGCGGTGTGCGCCCGACGGTGCGCGGACTGGCCATGAACCCGGTCGACCACCCGCACGGCGGCGGCGAGGGCAAGTCCGGGCAGGGCAATCCGCATCCGGTCTCGCCCTGGGGCTGGAACACCAAGGGCTTGAAGACCCGCAACAACAAGCGCACGGACAACATGATCGTGCAGCGCCGCAAGAACCGGATACGCTAATGCGGCAAAAACCACGCTTTTTGACGCATGGGCAGAAACAGCCGCAGGCGAGTTTCTGCAGAAGGTAACGGAGCCAACATGCCACGTTCACTGAAGAAGGGTCCCTTCGTCGACCTGCACCTCGCCAAGAAAGTGCAGGTGGCCGCCGCGCGCAACGACCGCAAGCCCATCAAGACCTGGTCGCGCCGCTCCATGGTGGTGCCGGAGATGGTGGGGCTGACGCTCGCCGTGCACAACGGCCGGCAGCACATCCCGGTGCTCGTCACCGAGAACATGGTCGGCCACAAGCTGGGCGAGTTCGCCCCGACGCGCACCTTCAAGTCCCACTCGGGCGACCGCAAGGTCGAGGCGGCGAGCTGACATGCAAGTGACCTCCAAGCTGCGCTACGCGCGCATCTCGCCGCAGAAGTGCCGTCTGGTGGCCGATGTGGTGCGCGGCAAGCCCGCCGGCAACGCGCTCGCGACGCTGCAGTACATGCCCAAGAAGGGCGCCGAGCTCGTGCGCAAGGTGCTCGCGGCCGCCGTCGCGAATGCCGAGCACAACCACGGCGCCGACATCGACGAGCTGAAAGTGTCCCTCATCCACGTGGACGCGGCCCCGGTGCTCAAGCGCTTCGCCGCCCGCGCCAAAGGCCGCGGCGCGCGCATCGTCAAGCGCAACAGTCACATCACTGTCGCGGTCAGCGACGGTAAGAAGGATTAACGCATGGGTCAGAAGGTCAATCCGATTGGCATACGGCTCGGCATTACGCGCGAGTGGAGCTCGCGCTGGTTCGCCGGCCGTGAGCAGTTCGCGCAGCACGTGCACACCGACTTCCGTGTCCGGGCGTTCCTCAAGGCGAAGCTCGCCGAGGCTTCGGTCAGCCGCATTCAGATCGAACGCGCCGCGAAGAAGGTCAACATCACGATCCAGACGGCACGTCCGGGCATTGTGATCGGCAAGAAGGGCGAGGACATCGAGAAGCTGCGCGCAGAGACAGCAGCGCTCCTCGCCATGCCCATGACCGATGTGCGAATCA
>JAGWPE010000053.1 GCA_028870635.1 Gammaproteobacteria bacterium
CGGGCCTCAGGCGCCCGAGAAGAAGCGCTTCACGCCTTCCAGGAATCCCTTCTCGCGCGGCGCGTGGCGGTGCCGGTCCTGCTGCAGCGACTCATCGAGCTTGCGGACCAATTCCCGCTGCTCCGCGGACAGATGGACGGGGGTCTCCACCACGACCCGACAGAAAAGATCGCCCCGCGAGTTGCCGCGCACGGGCTTCACGCCCTTGTCGCGCAGGCGGAACACCCTCCCGGATTGAGTCTCCGCCGGGATCTTCAGTGTCACATCGCCATCGAGAGCCGGCACTTCGACTGTCCCGCCGAGCGCCGCGGTCGCGAAGCTGATGGGCACTTCGCAGCTCAAGTGCTCGCCGTCGCGCTCGAAGATCGCGTGCTCGCGCACGTGAACCTCGACATAGAGGTCGCCAGGCGGACCGCCGTTGCGCCCGGCCTCACCCTCGCCCGTGAGACGAATGCGGTCGCCGGTGTCGACGCCGGCAGGCACTCTCACCGAAAGACTGCGGCTGCGGCGCACACGGCCCTGCCCGAGGCAGGTGTCGCACGGGTTCTTGATGATGGTGCCCGCACCGCGGCATCGCGGACAGGTCTGCTGCAGCTGAAAGAAGCCCTGGGAGATTCGAACCTGCCCCGATCCGCCGCAGGTGTCGCATGCGCTCGCCGAGCTGCCCTTGGCGGCGCCCGTTCCATGACAAGTCTCGCACTCGGAGAGCTTCGGCACCTCGATCTCCACCGTGTGGCCGAAGACGGCCTGGGGGAGCTCGAGCTCGATCTCATATCGCAGGTCGGCGCCGCGAAACACCTGGGAGCGGCCGCCGCGGCGCGCCGTTCCGAAGATATCGCCGAAGACGTCGCCGAAAATGTCGCTGAACGCATCGCCGGCGCCGACTCCTCCTGCCCGTGCGCGAGCGCTGGCGGCCTCCACTCCGGCATGGCCGTACTGATCGTACGCCGCGCGCTTCTGCGGATCGGTGAGCACCTCGCAGGCTTCCTTCGCCTCCTTGAAGCGCTCCTCGGCCTCCTTGTCGTTCGGATTCCTGTCCGGGTGATATTTCATGGCGAGGCGGCGATAGGCCTTCTTGATCTCCGCCTCGGTAGCCGTTCTGGGTACGTCGAGTACCTTGTAGTAATCTGCCTTCGACATCTCGCGTACTGTCACATATCACGCGGCCTGACGCCACGTTCCCTGTTCAAAAGCAAGTCAGTGAGCGGCCGTTTCCCGGCCCCTCGTCGCCCGCAACCGGGTCTCAGAGGGGCCGCTCCCTGGGCCGCGAGATCAAATCAATCAGCTCGCCTTGCGGTCCTTGTCTTTCACTTCCTCGAACTCGGCATCCACCACGTCGTCGCGGCCGGGCTGCCCCGACGCGCCGCCCGCCGGTCCGGAGGGACCACCCTGCGCGCCACCGCCGCCGGACGCCTCGGGACCCGCTTGCCCGGCGGCATACGCGCGCTGGGCGATTCCCGCGGAAGCCTGCGCGAGAGCCTCGGTCTTCTTCTCGATGACGTTACGGTCATCGCCCTTCAGCGCGGTGCGCAGATCCGAGATCGCGGATTCGACCTTGGAGCGCTCGGCCGCATCCACCTTCTCGCCGAGGTCCTTCAGGCTCCTCTCGACCGCGTGGATCATGCCGTCCGCCTTGTTTCGCGTGTCGACCAGCTCGCGGAAGCGCTTGTCCTCCTCGGCATGCGCCTCGGCATCGCGCACCATCCGCTTGATCTCGTCCTCGTTGAGTCCGCTCGAGGCCTTGATCACGATCTTCTGCTCGCGCCCGGTCGCCTTGTCCTTGGCGGAGACGTTGAGAATGCCGTTGGCGTCGATGTCGAAGGACACCTCGATCTGCGGCATGCCACGCGGAGCGGGCGGAATGTCGCTGAGATCGAACTTGCCCAGCGACTTGTTGTCCCCGGCGCGATCGCGCTCGCCCTGCAGCACGTGAATGGTCACGGCCGTCTGGTTGTCATCGGCCGTCGAGAAC
>JAGWPE010000410.1 GCA_028870635.1 Gammaproteobacteria bacterium
CAGGCCGCCTCGCTGGGGGTCCGTGTCAGTCCCGATGATGAGGTACGGCTCGACGGCCGCGTGATCCACCAGCGGGCGCCGCAAGCCGGCGGCCGCGCCTACATCTATCACCGCTCCCCGGGTGAGAGTCTGGACACGCCGCCCGCGGATTCCCCCGATATCCTGCCGCTGCTCGATCGCCTGCCGAAACGTGCGGGCCGGCGCTTCACGGCGGTGAGCCCCATGCCCCGGATCGACGGCGGCCTCGAGCTCCTCTGCGGCGACGGCGAGCTCGCCGCCCGCCTGCAGCGCTCCGTGCGCGGGCTGTCGAGCGAGCTCAGTGTCAGAGCGCGCGGGGAGCTCGCCGAGCAGCAGATCGCCGGCGTGTTGGGCGGCGTCCTCGACAGCGGCGAGAGGTTGGCGGTGCTGAGCTGCGAGCCCGCGGGCGGCGAGGGCGCCAACCGCTGGTATGCGATCACCGCGCGCGGGGCGAGCGGCAAGGACGTGCGCCAGCTCTTCGAGCGCCAGGGCGCGATCGTCAGCCGGGTGTTGCGCACGCGTCTGGGGTCGATAGCGCTCGAGCGCGCGCTCGCGCGCGGGCACTTCCGCGAGCTGACGCGCGAAGAAGTGGAAGCGCTGCTGCTGCCCGAAGCGCCGCCAGGGGACCTCGGGCCGATTTCAAAGCCGCAGGGTGCCGCTCGAGGCCGCCCGCGCCGCCCGCCAGGCGCGCCAGTTCGCCGCGGCCGCGCCCGCAAGTGATGCCGCCGGCGCGTGCGGCAGCGCGCGCTCCGCCCGAAGCGAGGCCTGCCAGGCCAGCGCCGCCCAGACGAGCAGTCCGCGGGCGCTCTGTTGGGCTTGCGGCGGGAGACCCGCGACGGCCGCCGCCAGTTGCCGCCGCAAGGCCTGATGCCGTTCCTGGAGGAGTCGCACCAGCTCCTGCGGCCACGGCGGCGCGGCGAGCGCCTGCGGCGCAACCGCGGCCCGCTCGAGCTCATCGAGCGGAATACGCAGTCTTCCCGATCGCGCCTCGCGCGCCAGTCGGCCGAGCAGCTCCAACTCGCAGAGCGCGGCGCCGAAGTCGCTCCAGTCGACTGCCGCGCCCCCCTGAGATCCGCCGTCGCGAGTGCCAGTATCCCAGGAAACCGGCGCGACCATCGCCGCCGCCCAACGGCGGCAGTAGGCGGTCAGCTCCGCGCGCCGCTCGAACGTGGCCCCCGCGAGATCCCAGGTGGCCGTGTCCACCAGCCCCGAGAGGCCCGCGAGCACGGAGTTGGCCCGGATCCCGGGGGTCAGTTGCTCCAGGTGCATGCGCAGCTCCCGCGTGAGCGGGTGCACGGGATTGCCCGCGGCGCAGCGCGCGCACTCCTCACGCCACCACTCGAGGCGCGTATGCGCGACGTGATGGTCGAGGCCGGGCTGCACGCTCGCGCGGATTTCCCGCTCGATGGCACAGAGCGAGGCGAGCAGCGGCTGTTGCAGCCGCGTGGAGTAGAGCCAGGCGAGAAAGCGCGGAGTGTGGGCCTCAGGCTTCTCGGTCATCGCTCGGCTCGGCGGCGGCGACCGGGCGCACGGGCTGCTCGATGGCTGCGAGCTCGGGCAGCGCCGCATCGGCGGTGACGCCGAGGTCGGGAAAGCGCCGCGCCTGCGGCAACACCTGGCGCTCGAGCGAGCCCACGGCCGAATTGTAGGCGTCCACGGCGGCGCCCAACCGCGCGCCCAGCCGCTCGAGATGACCGGTGAAGGCTCCGAGCCTGCGATAGAGCTCCTGGCCGAGCTCGCGGATCAGTTTGGCGTTCTCCGCCACCGCCGTCTGGCGCCAGCCGTGCGCGACGGTCTTGAGCAGCGCGATCAGCGTGGAGGGTGTGGCAATGATGATGCCCTGTTTGAGCGCTCCGTCGAGCAGCTCCGGCCGCTCCGCGAGCGCCGCCGACAGGAACTGATCGCCCGGCAGGAAGAGCACCGCGAATTCCGGACTGTGCTCGAACTGCGCCCAGTAGGCTTTGGAGGCGAGCTGGCGCACTCGGGCCTCGACCTGCTGCGCGTGCTTCTTGAGCGCCTGTTGCCGCTCCTCGTCGGTGGGCGCTTCCAGCGCCTCGAGATACGCATCGAGCGGGGTTTTCACGTCGACCACGAGGTCGCGAGACTCCGGCATGTGCACGACGAGGTCCGGACGCAGTGCTCCTTCCTGACCGAAGAGGTGGAGCTGCTCCGTGAAGTCGCAATGCTCGCTGAGCCCGGCGAGCTCGACCAGCCGGCGCAGCGTGAGCTCGCCCCAGCGGCCGCGCACTTCCGGACGGCGCAGCGCCGTCACGAGGTTGCGCGTTTCCCGCTGCAACTGGCTCTGGCCGCTCGCCAGCGACTCGATCTGCGTGCGCAGCGCCGCGTACGCGTCGCGCCGTTCCCGCTCCAACGCGTGTGTTTGCTGATCCGTCCGCTCCAGGGCGGCGCGCAACGGCTCGACCAGCTGCGCGATGGCGGTCTCGCGCTCCTTGAGGTTACCCTGCGCGAGCGCCTGATCGCGCCCGAGCGCCTCGCGTGCGAGCCGCAGGAAGAGCTCGCTGTTGGCGCGCAGGGTCTCCGCGGCGAGCGAATCGAAGGAGGCGCGCAGGTGCGCCTCCGACTGCTCGAGAAAAGCGATGCGCTCGGCCTCCTGGCGCGTCCCGGCCTCCAGGCGCACGCGCGCCGCCTCGAGCTCGACACGCAGCGACTCGCTCCGCCGCTGCGCGCGAAACTGTCCGAGAAGGAACCCGAATGCCGCGCCGAGGACGAGCGAGGCTGCCGCGATCGTCATTGACAGCATGGGCACGAGCAGCATCGGCCGGCTACGCCCGCACCCGCTCTAGGTGCATGAGATAGTTGACGGCAGGATCGCGCGTCAGACGGCACGTCTCGGTATAGGGGTTGAGCTCGATGCCCGCGAGGGTGCGCGGCATCAGGCCCGCGGCTCGCGCCCAGCGCGCGAGCTCCGAGGGGCGGATGAGCCGGTCATATTCGTGCGTGCCGCGCGGCAGCAGCTTGAGCACGTACTCGGCGCCGACGATCGCCATGAGGAAGGCCTTGAGGTTGCGGTTGAGGGTCGAGACGAACACCGAGCCGCCGGGGCGCACGAGTGCGGCGAGAGTCGCGAGCATCCGCTCCGGGTGCGGGACGTGCTCCAGCATCTCCATGCAGGTGATGATGTCGACGCTCCCTGAGAGATCCGCCGCGAGCTCCTCCGCCGCAGCCACGCGATAGTCGATGTCGAGCCCTTCCTCGGCCGCATGCAGCCGCGCCACCTCGATCATGCCGGGGGCGAGGTCGATTCCGGTGACCGTGGCGCCTTTGCGCGACAGGGCCTCACTCAGCAGGCCGCCGCCGCAGCCGACATCGAGCGCGCGCGCGCCCGCGAGGCTCGCGTGCTCGGCGACGAAGCCGAGCCGCACTGGGTTCAGCAGATGCAGCGGGCGGAACTCCCCGCGCGGGTCCCAGAAGCGGTGCGCCAGCGCGTCGAATTTCGACAGCTCGCCGCGGTCGGCATTCGGCGGCAGCTCCATGGACATGCGCATCATCCCTATATGCTAACATTCCCGGATGTCCGAGATCGCCCGAGAAATCCTGCCGGTCAGCCTCGAAGATGAGATGCGGCAGTCCTACCTCGACTATGCCATGAGCGTCATCGTCGGGCGCGCGCTGCCCGACGTCC
>JAGWPE010000411.1 GCA_028870635.1 Gammaproteobacteria bacterium
CACCGCACGGACCCAACTTCGGCTTTCGGCGGCATCATCGCGCTCAATCGGGAGCTGGATGCGGCGCTCGCGGCGGTAATCCTGGAGCGGCAGTTCGTCGAAGTGCTGGCGGCCCCAGCCGTCGCGCCGGACGCGTTGAAGGCTCTCGCAGCCAAGCCGAACGTACGGGTGCTCGCCGTCGGCGATCTCAGTCGCCCGCCTTCCGAGCAGCTCGAATATCGCAGCGTCACCGGCGGATTGCTCTCCCAGACGCGGGACGTGGCTCAGGTGAGCGCCGCTGACTTGACCATCGTCACTCGGCGCAAGCCCACTGAGCAGGAGATCGCCGATCTTCTCTTCGCGTGGCGCGTCTGCAAATTCGTCAAATCAAACGCCATAGTGATGGCGCGCGATGGTGCAACGGTGGGCGTCGGCGCCGGTCAGATGAGCCGCGTGTACTCCATCCGGCTTGCCGCTCAGAAGGCTGCCGACGAAAAGCTGGACGTCTCCGGTACCGTGATGGCCTCTGACGCCTATTCCCCCTTCCGCGACAACATTGACGTGGCCGCCGGGTACGGCGTCCGTGCGGTGATCCAGCCGGGCGGCTCGAAGCGGGACCCTGAGGTCATAGCGGCCGCCGACGAGCACGGGATGGCCATGGTGCTCACCGGCATTCGCCATTTTCGGCATTGATGAAAGTTCTCATCGTCGGCTCCGGCGGCCGTGAGCACGCCCTCGCCTGGAAATGCGCCGCATCGGACCGCGTCACGGAAGTGTTGGTGGCACCGGGCAACGCTGGTACCGCTGCAGAGCCGAAGGTGCGCAACGCAGCGGTCCAGGCGAGCGACATCGGCGGCCTCATCCGGATGGCCCGCGCCGAAGGCATCGGGCTTACCATCGTCGGACCGGAAGCGCCGCTGGTCGCCGGCATCGTCGATGCTTTCGAGCGCGAGGGCTTGCGCTGCTTCGGGCCGCGACAGGCGCCAGCTCGTCTCGAGGGCTCCAAGGCCTTCGCCAAGGAATTCCTGCGGCGCCACCATATCCCAACCGCGGCCTCGATCACGGTCACGCCGGACAGCTTCGATCCGGAGGTGGTGCGGCAGCAACGCACGCCGATCGTCGTCAAGGCCAGCGGCCTGGCGGCAGGTAAGGGTGTGGTGATCGCACAGACGACCACGGAGGCCATCGAGGCAGCGGCGGCGATGCTCGCCGGGCGGCTATTGGGCGAGGCGGGGCGCGAGGTGGTGATCGAGGAATTCCTCGAGGGCGAGGAAGCGAGCTTCATCGTCATGGCGGACGGCTCGCATGTGCTGCCTCTCGCGACTTCACAGGACCACAAGCGGCTCGAGGACGGCGATCGCGGTCCCAACACGGGCGGCATGGGGGCGTACTCCCCGGCGCCCGTGGTCACGCCCGCCATCCACGGGCGCATCATGCGGGAGGTGATAGAGCCCGCGATCCAGGGCCTCGCGGCCGAGGGGATGGCATACACCGGGTTTCTCTACGCGGGCATCATGGTCGCGCCCGACGGCACACCGAATGTCCTGGAATTCAACTGCCGGTTCGGCGATCCGGAGACGCAGCCCATCCTCATGCGGCTGCAATCGGACCTCACGGTGCTCTGCGAGGCGGCTCTCGACGGCCGCTTGGACCAGGTCCGGGCGACTTGGGATGCCCGCGCTGCGCTCGGCGTGGTGATGGCAGCGGAAGGCTATCCGGACGCTCCGCGCATGGGGGATACGATCTCGGGACTCGAGCATGCAGCCAAGCTTCCCGGGAAGGTGTTCCATGCCGGTACGCGGCTCAGCGGCGACGGCGTGGTGGTAAGCGGTGGTCGGGCTCTGTGCGCCACAGGCATGGGCGCGACGGTGGCCGAAGCGCAGCGCGCAGCTTACGAGCTCGTGGGGGCGGTGCACTGGCCTGGTGCGACCTATCGGCGGGACATCGGCTACAGGGCGATCCGGCGGGGAGCGGGCTGACTTGCCGTGTAAATTTGGCCGAGCCTAAACCGCTGCTGAATGACTTGCTTTCGGCCGGTGCGAATAGCCGGTGCGAAGCGCATAATCATCCCTGGTATGGTCGTTGCATTGCCCGGTAGGGACACGGGGAGGAGCACTGACGATGACCGCGACTCACACTGCATCGGACCGTTTGGCATCCTGGCTCGAGAGCGAGTACTGCGCCTCCGTGGCGGCGACGATGCTCGCCCGCACTGAATATTTTGAGCTGTTGGAGGACGCCATGGTGTCGCCGGCGCGCCTGGCGCAGGCGTTGACCGCCTGGCGCGAGCACGCCAGCC
>JAGWPE010000412.1 GCA_028870635.1 Gammaproteobacteria bacterium
CCACACTCTCGGGCCGATTCTGCTTGCGAGCGCCGCCGCCATCTGGCTGGCGCTGCACTTCGTGCGGCCGGCGCCGCCGCACGTGCTGACCATGAGCGGCGGACCCGAGGGGAGCTCCTTCGAGACCGTCGCCGAGCAGTATCGGGCGATCCTTGCCCGCAGCGGGATCAAGCTCACGATCCTGCCGTCGGAAGGCTCCCTGCAGAACCTCGATCGGTTGACCGAGCCGCATTCCCGCGTCGACATCGCGCTGGTGCAGGCGGGCATCACGGAGACGGCGCGCCATGGAGGCCGCACCGCCGACCTGGTGTCCCTCGGCAGCATGTTTTATCAGCCGCTCACGGTCTTCTATCGCGGCCGGCGGCCGATCTCACGGCTGTCGCAGCTCAAGGGCAGGCGTATCGCGATCGGCAAGGAAGGCAGCGGAACCCGGCTGCTCGCCCTGACCCTCCTTGATGCCAACGGCATCGACCTGCACGGCCGGACTCGGCTGCTCGACCTCGAAGGGGAGGACGCCCGCAAGGCGCTTCTGGATAGGCGAGTGGATGCCATCTTCCTCACGGGCGATTCCGCCCCGCGCGCGACGATTCGCGCCATGCTGCATACGCGCGGCGTGCGCATGTTCGACTTCTCCCAGGCGGATGCCTACACGAGGCGCTTCCCCTATCTGCACAAGCTCGAGATTCCGCAAGGCGCATTCGACCTGGGCGCGAATCTGCCGGCGAAGCCGCTCAACCTGCTCGCCCCGGCCGTGGAGCTGATCGCGCACTCGAAGCTGCACCCGGCGCTGTGCGATCTGCTGATCGAAGCCGCGCGGGAGGTGCACGGCCGCGCCAGACTGCTGCAGTCCGAGCACGAGTTCCCGAGCACCTTCACGTACACGTATCCGCTGGATTCGGAGGCGGAGCGCTACTACAAGTCGGGCAACAGGAGTCTCGCCTACCAGTATCTGCCATTCTCGCTGGCAAGCCTGGTGAGCCGCATCGCGGCGGTGCTCGTGCCCATCATCATCATCCTGATTCCCGGGTTGCGCTATCTGCCGCAGCTCTACACCTGGCGCGTGAGCAGCCGGATTCACCGCCGCTACGGCGAGCTCATGGCGTTGGAGCGCGAGTCGCTGGGCGACCCCACTCCGGAGCGGCGCGCGGCGCTCCTCGAGAGGCTCGATGAGATCGAGCGTTCGGTCATCCTGCGGAAGATCCCCGGCTCGCACGCGGAGCACATCTATCAGCTGCGCGAGCACATCCGTTTCGTGCGCCGCAACCTCAACCGATCGGCGGCGCGCCCGTTCCAGGAGGCGCAGCCGGCCGGGACTGAGCCGTCCGCCCTCAGTTGACCGGCGGCGCCGGCGGAAACGGATGGCCGTTCAGGGTGAGCCTGCCGCCCGAGTAGCCGAGGTGCGTCGTGACGGCGGCCGATCCGGCGCTCAGGTAGCCCTGTTGCTCCAGCGATGTGAGTTGGGCGCCGATCTTCGGGTTGGAGCCGCCCATCGAGAGAAGCTTCTGCACCAGCCCGTTGTCGACCCGCAGGTCCGCCGTGACTTGGGCGTGGGTCTCGAGCGCCACGATGGCCGCCGGCCACTGAAGGTCGGCGCGGGAGAGTCCAGGCGCGCTCACCTTTGCGGAGAGAAGGAAGCTTCCCTCGGGCATGGTGAAGCTGACCTGACGAATGTCGAGCACCGGGTCATGCAACAGCAGGTCGGCGCCATATTGGCGCAGGGCGTCCTGGACCCCCGCCAGCAGCTGCGTCTGGTTGCCGCCGGCCTGGCGCTGCGCCCCGCGGATTGCCCGCATCAGCGCGGCTAGCGAGGGTCCATGGACGTGCTCGAGGCTCTCCGAGTACGTGACGTTCTTCAGCTGCACTGCGGCGACTTTCGCGGCATCCATCGCCGCGTCGACCCGCAAGTCGAAGAATTCGCCGTCGGCCTTCGAGGTGCTGGTGATCGAGATGCGCTGCAGGGAGTAATCACCGGAGCGCGGGCTGCTGCCGTCCAGCCGCTCGATGGTGAAGGTGCCGGTCCCGAGGTAAAGATCATCGAACGCCTTCGCGTGGGAGCCGGAGTATTCGACTCCCGCAAGCTCGATCCCGCCCTGCGCGCCCGCGAAGGCGAGCCGCGGCGCATTCAACTGGCCGGACCAGCGGGCCTGCCCGCGGGTGGTCGTGACGGTGCCCGTCAGCCCGCCCCAGGCGAGGGTCGACCCGTCAGGCAGCCGCAGGCTGAAGGCTGGACTGCTCAAGCCGGCGGTCGCTCCGCCCAGGAGCCCGACGGTGGTATGGGCCTGCAGGATCGATTTCGATCCGAGCTCCGCCTGCAATGCGGGGGGAGTGACGAGGGTTGAGTCGATTACGGCGAGGGCCATCGCATGAAGGCCGGGGAAGGGTCCGTGCCGGATGTTGCTGACGATCGTGATCGTGGCCGATGATGGGAAGGCGGCGCCGCCCGCGCCCTTCATGGCCTGCAGCGCGGGACTGCGAAGGCCGTAGGTCGCGGTCTCGGTGGAGCGGTACACACCGCGGTGGTACTCGCGCCTGACCAGGGCGAGGTAGGGCACCTGGTCGAGCATCTGCTGCTCACTGTGTTGTATCCGGCTCTCGATCGCGATGCCGCTCACCCAGGCGAGGCCGGGATATGACAACACGATGATGCCCCCGACGGCGAGCAGGATTTTCGTCGTTCTGTTCACTGTGACCTCCCTCGAGGCGTCGCTGCCTGCCGCGAAGATACCGGAGTCAGGACCGGGGTACCATCCACAACATGTCACTCAAGCGCCGATTCCCGTGATTTCGGCCGACAACTGCCAGAGCCGTTTCGCGTCGGCGTCGCTCTGCGCTGCACGCGAGGGCTCGGCCGGGGCGCACCGGTCGTAGTAGCCGCCGCTTCGGCCGGCCACCTCCGGTGAGTCGGCGAGATACATCATGGTCCTGGCTCCCTCTTCCGGGGAGAGCGCGAAGAGCCGCTTCGCGATCGCAAGTCCGGTCCGCATGGCGCCCCCGGCGTTGTCGCCGAAGCGGGTCGCGACGAAACCGGGGTGCAGGCAATTGGCGGTCACGCCGGTCCCGGCAATGCGCCGCGCGAGCTCGCGGGTGAAGAGAATGTTGCAGAGTTTGGTCGTGCCGTAACCCGCCGCGCCCTTCTGATCCTGCAGGCGGTCGAAGTCGAGCTTCCCGCGCCGGTGGGCCTCCGATGCGGTCGAGACGATGCGGGCGCCGCCGGCCGCCCGCAGCCGCTCGAGAAGCAGGTTGCTCAGCACGAAATACGACAGGTGATTGGTCGCGAACATCAGCTCGAGGCCGTCCTCGGTCCTTTGATTGCGTGAAGCGATGAGCCCGGCGTTGTTCATCAATACGTCCACTCGTGGCTCCGCGGCGGCAATCTCCGCGGCTACGCGCTTCATCTCGCGCAGGCGTGCAAGATCGGCGTAGAAGGCCGTATGTGCCTGGCCGGGGCTCGCGGCGCGCAGCCCGCGCAATGTTTCCTCCGCGCGGCGCCTGTCGCGCGCCACGAACACAATGCGCGCGCCGAGCTGCGCAAGATGCCGGGCGGCGACGGCGCCGATTCCGGAGGTTGCGCCGGTGATGACCACAGTCTTGCCTTGCATGAGGAATTCGGCCCGGCCTTGGCCGCATCCGCCTCTCATCCGGGCGGCTCGTGGTAGTCCTTCACGGAAGGCGGATCCGCGACGTCCGGATTGATCACGCCGAAGAACGCCGGCGTGTACGCATAGAAGAGGCGCACTTTCTCCTGGTGCAGCAGATCGAGCAGCTTCTGTGCTTCCTCCCGGGTGACGATGAACTCCACCTCCACGGTGAGCGTCCCGGCAAGCTCGAAGAAGCGTGCCTCGTGCAGTACGTGATGCCGGCCGAAGCCGGCCATGGCCTTGAAAGCGGAGCCGCCGCGGATGCCGAGCCTGTTGCCCTGCTCGAGCAGCCATTCCCAGACCAGCCGGCCGCGGTGGCGGTGGCCCTCGTGCACGTAGAAACGGAAGAGTGAGCCTTGCATCGCGAGTCGACTCCGCTGGGCCGAAATCCAGTCTAAGCGCCGCGGCGGCCGCGGGCAACGAAGTCCGGCACGGGCCGGCGCGTGGCCAATCCGGCGCCGACCAAGTAAGCTCGCGGGCGATGATGGAAAAGCACGATCTGCGCGCCGCCATATCTCTGGCGGCGGTGTTCTCCGTGCGGATGCTGGGTCTATTCATGGTGTACCCGGTCTTCGCCGCCTTCGCCCGCCACCTGGCTGGTGCGACTCCCTACAAGATTGGGGTCGCGCTCGGCATCTATGGCCTGAGTCAGGGCGTGCTGCAGATGCCCTTCGGGGCGCTCTCCGACCGGATCGGGCGCAAGGTGATGATCGTCATCGGCCTGATCGTCTTCGCGATCGGCAGCGCGGTGGCGGCGAGTGCCAGCACCATCGACGGGATGATCGTCGGACGACTGCTGCAGGGCGCCGGGGCGATAGGCTCGGTGGTCCTCGCTCTCGTCGCCGATCTGACCGCGGAGAAAAACCGCACCAAAGCCATGGCGCTCGTCGGCATGACCATCGGCTTCTCCTTCCTGGTGGCGATCGTGACCGGGCCGGCCATCGCGGGCTGGGTCGGGGTCGCGGGCATTTTCTGGCTCATGGCGGCGCTCGCGCTCGCCGGCATCGCGATCACCACTCTGGTCGTGCCCGCCCCGCCGCGGCGGCACGCGCGGCCCGAGGCCGCAACGGTTCCGGGGCTGATCGGGGCGAGTCTGCGCAACCCGGAGCTGCTGCGCCTCGACTTCGGCATCTTCGCGCTGCATGCCATGCTCACGGCGAGCTTTCTCGTGATGCCGGCTCTGCTGCGCGGCACGCTCGCCATGAGCAGCCGTGAGCAGTGGCTGGTGTATCTGCCGGTGCTGTTGGTCTCGGTCGCCGTGATGGTGCCCGCGATCATGGTGGCGGAGCGCCACGGGCGCATGAAGGCCGTGTTGGTGGGCTCGGTGGCGGCGCTGGCGGCGAGTCAGCTCATGCTGGCGGTGGGCGGCCCGAACCCCTATGTTCTTCTCGCCGGACTGGTCGTGTTCTTTTCCGGCTTCAACATCATGGAGGCGAGCCTGCCCTCGCTCGTCACCAAGACGGCGCCCGCGGGCTCCACCGGCACCGCGACGGGAATCTACTCGAGCTCGCAGTTCCTCGGCATCTTCGTCGGCGGCGTCGTCGGCGGCTGGATCCATCAGGCGGCCGGCACGACGGCGGTGTTCCTTTTCGCGAGCGCCGTGGCCATCGTCTGGCTGTTGGTCGCGGCGACCATGCGCCATCCGGCCCTGGGCTATCATGGCGGCCGAGTGCCGGCTACGGCTCGAAGGAGCCCCGAACGATGACACCCGCCGCGTATCGCGAGCAGCGCTTCACCTCCGCCGAGGGTCTGGAGCTCTACTGCCGCATCTACGAGCGGAAGGCGCCGCGCGGCATCACACCACTCACGGTGTTGTGCCTGCCCGGGCTGACCCGCAACAGCCGCGATTTCGAGGCGCTGGCTCCGCACCTCGCGGCGCGCTATCGCGTGGTTTGCGCGGATCTGAGGGGCCGCGGCTTTTCGGCGCGCGATCCGCAATGGCAGAACTATCACCCGGGCACCTATATCGCCGATCTGCAGCGGCTGCTGCAAGCGCTGGATCTAAAGCGCGTGGCGATCGTCGGCACTTCGCTCGGCGGACTTCTCGGCATGATGCTCGGCGCCGCCACCCCGGAGCGCGTCGCGGGACTGGTGTTGAACGACATCGGGCCGGAAGTCGATCCCCGGGGCATCGAGCGCATCAAGAGCTACACGGGAATGCTGCCGCCGGTGCGGACCTGGGATGATGCCGTCGCGCAGTTGCGGGCAGTCTATGGCGATGCGTGGCGCGGCCTTTCCGATGAGACGTGGTCCGTCCTCGTACGCCGCAGCTATCGGGAGGATGCCGCGGGAGTGCCGGCGCTCGATTGCGATCCGCGCATCGGCGATGCGCTGCGCGCGGCGCCGGCGGTGCCGGGAGGCCTCTGGCCGCTGTTCGCGCGGCTGCACTCCCTTCCGATGTTGGTGGTCCACGGAGCGCTGTCGGATATCCTCAGTGTGAGCACGCTCGAGCGCATGCAGCGCGAGAAACCCGATCTCGAGCGAGTGACTGTCGGCAATCGCGGACATGTGCCGCTGCTCGATGAGCCCGAGGCGCTCGCGGCCATCGACCGTTTCCTCGCGCGGCTGCGGCAGTAAACTAGAGGGATGCGACTGCTTCGCCTGACGGCTCTCGCCGCCCTTTTGCTCTCCTCGGCCGCGCTGCCCGCAGCCCCTGCGCCCGCGGGCGTGGCGCCGTTCGATCTGGCCGGACCGGATCTGCAGGTGACCGTCCGCCGCGGGCGCGAGACGCTGCCGATCGCGGAGGTGCCGAATCTCTCCTCCGGCGATCGCCTGTGGGTCCGCGCCGATCTGCCGCCGACCCAGTCGCAGCATTACCTGCTGGTCGTCGGATTTCTGCGCGGCGCCACCAATCCGCCGCCGCGCGATTGGTTTGACGCCTGTGAGACCTGGAAACACGGTTGCGCGCAGGACGGCCTCAGGATCAGCGTGCCGGACGGGGCCGAGCAGGTGCTCGTCTTCCTCGCCCCACAGGCGGGCGGGGATCTGAAGACCCTCATCAATGCGGTGCAGGGCCGCCCCGGCGCCTTCGTGCGCACCTCCCAGGACCTCAATCAGGCGACCCTCGACAGCTCGCGGCTCGACAGTTACCTGCGGGCCGTGCATTCCCTCGATGAGCGCGCGCCCGGCAGCTTGAAGGAAGCCGCGCCGCTCCTCGGACGCAGCCTCGCCATCAAGGTGAACGCGAGCTGCCTCGATCGCATTCCGGAGCTGCAGGCCTCGTGCCTGATGCAGGGTCAGGAGGCGCTGATCCTCAACGATGGTCACAGTACTTCCATCGTCGAGGCGCTGACCTCGGGACCGGCCAGCGATCTGGCGATGGAAGCGAGCTACACGCCGCAGCTGAGCTACGGCTACTACAGCCCCTACATCGCCTCGGTGCTCGACATCGCGCGCATCTTCGGCTCCTTCACCACTGCGCGTTACCAGTACATCCCGGCCCTCGCGACGCAGCGCGGCGAGGTACTGGCGCTCACCCTCAACACTCCGCCGTCATTCCACGATCCGAAGTCGGTGCTCGTGGCTGCGCTGCCGGCCATCGAGGCGCCGCAGCCGCCGCCGCTGCACGCGGTCGATCCAAAGGAGATCTACTGCGCGCGCAAGAGCTCGCTGGTGCTGCCGGTGGAAGGTGCGCCGCTCGTTTTCTCGACGGGCTATGCGCATGACCTGCGCCTCAGCCTGACCGGCAGCGACGGCAAGACGATCGACCTGCCGGCCACGGCCGACGCGCAGCAGGGTGGCTTCGTAGTCGACACGTCCGCAGTGGCAGCCGCGAGCCTCGGCAACATCGTGCGCGGCGCCCTGCGGGGATACTGGGGCTTCGAGCCATTCGAGGGCCCCGCGTTCCAGCTGGTCAATGCCCACGGGGAGTCCTGGCAGCTGGCGGCCGATGAGAGCGCGGCGATCGTCGGCCGCGAGGACACCATTCACCTCGAGGCGAGCAGTGTGAGCTGCATCGATCGCATCATGGTGCGCGACCCCGCCGGCAAGGAGCTCGACGCCCAATGGAAAGCCGTGCATCCCAACGAGGTGGAGGTGAAGCTGCCGCTGCAGGCGGCTCAGCCGGGGCAGCTCACTCTGCTCGTCAAGCAGTATGGTGCGAGCCCCGCGCAGCCGGTTCCGCTGCAAGCCTTCGCGGAGGCCGCGCGTCTCGAGAGCTTCACGCTGCACGCCGGCGACAGTCAGGGCGTCCTCACGGGCAGCCGTCTCGATGAGGTTGCCGGTCTCGCCGTGGCCGGGGTGGCTTTCGTTCCCAGCACGCTCGCGAGCAGCCAGGGAGTGGACCAGCTGACCATGACCGCGCAGGACGCCACGGCGGCGGCCGCACTGAAGCAAGGTGATGCCGGGCTGGCGAAGGTCAGATTGAAGGACGGTCGGGTGCTCGACCTCGAGGGACTGATCGCGGCGCCGCGCCCGAGTGTCGTCCTCATCGGCAAGAGCGTGCAGCCCTCGCCCTCCAATACCGGCAGCCACATCCAACTGGCGAACGACGACGAGCTGCCGCAGCGCGCGCGCTTGACGTTCTCCGTGCGGGCGAAAGCCCCTGCCGCGTTCGGCCGTGACGAGATGCTGGAGATAGCGACCGCGGACGGCTCGTACTCGACTACGCTCAGCCTCGCCAACGGCGGCATCACGCTCGAGAACCGCTCCGTAGCGATCGCCAGCCTCGACCCCGCCAAGGCATTCGGGCCTTCGGCTTTCGGGCCGCTGCAGTTTCGCGTGGTGGATGGCGGCGTCACGGGCGACTGGCAGCCGCTTGCGACGCTGGTGCGCCTGCCGAAGCTGCGCGAGCTGGTGTGTCCCGCCACACCGGAGCTCGCATGCAAGCTCTCGGGCAGCAATCTCTTTCTGGTCGACGCCATCTCCACCGATCCGGCCTTCGCCCATCCCGTGCAGGTCCCGGATGGCTTCCCGGGATACGCGTTGCCCGTGCCGCACCCGAAGGACGGGCAGCTCTTCGTGAAGCTGCGCGACGACCCCGGTGTAGTCAATCCGGCCTCGGTTGCCACGCGCGAGCTGCCGCCCACCCCACAAGAGGCGGAGCGCGCGAGCTCCCGGCACGCCGCTGCGAGCCCGCCCACGAGTGAGCCGCCGCCGAAACCAACACC
>JAGWPE010000413.1 GCA_028870635.1 Gammaproteobacteria bacterium
CGATGTCAGCACCGCGATGGAGCAGACCGTACCCACACCGACGGACTCGATGAAGCGCGTGATCGACGACAGGATGTCCGCAAGCGGCGCCGTCCCGGTCAGCTGCTCGAGAACCGCGCGCCCGGCGACGGCGACGCGCTCGGTGAGCTCCGACTCGCGGGCCCTGTAGGCAAGCTCCGACGCCTCGTCCGCCATCAGGCGCATCGACTGCACGATGCCGCGCCGCTCGGCGTCCATCGCCTCGAACTGCAGGCTCATGAGCGTGAGCAGCACCCCGGGATCCGGCACCTCCAGTCCCGACCTGAGCGTCGCCTCCTTGAGAATGACGCGCGCCTGGGGATGCAGGTCATTCGGCGCGGGCACCGCCAGCCCGGGCTCCGCCCGGACCAACGTAGTCGTCGCCGTCGTGCTGGTGTGCGTCTCCTCTGGCGGCGGCAAGGCTGTCTGCGGCGTTGACATAACGTGGCGCTAAGGATGATTGGCTGCCGTCTGAGCCGGACCCTCTCCTGCAATCACAGGGATGGTGAAAGGCCACACCACCGAGTCGCCGGAGGACTGCACAGCCACCGCGGCCGTCAGCGTGAAAAGACCCGCCTTGACCGGCCGGACGGTTACCGACCCGAATATCGGCACGCCGACCGCCGGCTTGATGGCGGTCAGCGCCGGACCGTGACTGACGACCTGGAGGCCGTTGATCGCCCCGAAGACCATGCGGATGGTCTCGAGCCCCGCGGCCTCGGGGATCAGGGCATAGTCGACCTCATCGTCCTCGCCGATCTGCGGCCGGTTGCGGATCGAGAACCGCAGCTCGACCGGCGCCTGGGAGCTGCTCGGGCCGACGGCCTCGACCATGCCGGCCAGGGCCTTCGCGGCCGGGTCGAGCGGCTGCAGGGCCCGGGTCTTGGGCGGTGAATGGAAGGCACTGGCGGTATGCGAGCCGCCGAAATAGCCACAGCCGGGTGCCAAAAGACAGCCTGCCGCCAGCAGTCCCCCTCTGAGAACCGCCATGGCGAGCAGCCGGCACCCCGGGATACGGGCGGCGATGGTTCTTCGCATCCGCTTAGGTTGTTCCGCGCAAACAGCGACCGAGCTTTTTTGACAATAGCGCGATGCCGCAGGAGTGGCACGTAAAAGGGTGAATTTTCGTGAATTACTCGACCCATCCCGGGTCTCGAGCCCCCCCTCACCCCGCAAGCAGCGGCGGCTCGTCGATGGCCGACAGCTGCTCGCGCAGATCGCCGAGATACCTCTCCCAGTAGCGCGGCTCGCCGAACCAGGGGAACGCCCGGGGAAAGGCGGGGTCCGGCCAGCGGTGGCAGACCCAGGCGGCGTGGTGCAGCATCCGCAGGCCCCGCAGCGGCTCGATCAGCCTGAGCTCGAGGAAATCGAAGTCCGCGAACTGCTGATAGCCGCTCGAGAGCGCCGCCCATTGGGCCTGCTGGTCGGCGGGCGGGCCGGAAAGCAGCATCCAGAGGTCCTGGATGCGCGGCCCCATGGCGCAATCATCGAGGTCGACGAAGATCGGGCCGCGCTCGTTCCAGAGGAGGTTGCCAAGATGGCAGTCCCCATGCAGGCGCAGCCGTCCGACGGGGCCGACCTCCCGATACACACGCACGATGCGCTCGAGCAGATGCCCGCTGACACTCTCGTAGGGCACCCTCAGCCCCTCGGGCAGCAGGTCCGACTCGAGGACCAGGGCCCGGGCCTCGATGCCGAGGCGCTCGACGCCGATCTCCGGCCGCCGCTCGAAGGGCCGGCGGGCACCCACCTGATGCAGGCGTGCGAGCGAGCGGCCGAGCAGCTCCCGCGCCTCGGGCGCATCGAGCTCCGGCGCCCAGCCGCGCAGGTACGGGAAGGCAGCGAAGCGGAACTCGCGATGCCGGAACAGGGTCTGTCCCGAGATCGCCACGGGCGCCGCCACCGGCAGCTCGGCCTCGGCCAGCTCGGCCGTGAAGCGGTGCTCCTCGAGGATCTGGGCATCGCTCCAGCGCCCCGGGCGGTAGAACTTGAGGACGAGCATCCCCTCGGCGCTGCCCAGCTGGTAGACGCGGTTCTCGTAGCTGTTCAGGGCGAAGAGCCGCCCGTCGGGCTCGAGGCCCACGGAGCTCGCGGCATCGAGCACCTGGTCAGGCGTGAGGCCTGCGAAGGGCGTTTCCTCGGATTTCACAGATAGCTGCGCGTTTTGTTTATCATCGCCGGCGAGTTTGGCTCCCATCCATCCCATTCAAGCGTACCCCCATTCTGCATGAAACAGGCCACCATCCTCGTGACAGGCGGCGCCGGCTACATCGGCAGCCACGTTGTGCTTCAGCTTCGCGAGCGCGGCGAGCGGGTGGTGGTTCTGGACGATCTGTCCCGGGGATTCCGCCAGGCGGTGCTCGACACGCCCCTCGTCGTCGGCCAGGTGGGCGACCGGGATACGGTGCTCGAGGTGCTGCGCGAGCACGGCATCGACACGGTGATGCACTTTGCCGCCTACACCATCGTGCCGGAGTCGGTGCGGGAGCCGCTGAAGTACTACGGCAACAACACCTGCTCGACGCGCTCGCTCCTGCAGTGCTGCCTCGAGGCCGGGGTGAAGCACTTCGTCTTCTCCTCCACGGCGGCGGTGTATGGGATGCCGGCGGATGGAATCGCGGCGGAAAACAGCCCCACTGCCCCGATCAATGCCTACGGCACCTCGAAGCTGATGTCGGAATGGATGCTGCGCGACGTATCCGCGGCATCCAGTCTCAAGCACGTAGCCTTGCGTTATTTCAACGTCGCCGGCTCCGACTCCCAATGCCGCGTAGGACAGGCCACGCCCAAGGCGACCCTGCTGGTGAAGGTCGCCTGCGAGGCAATCGTCGGCAAGCGCCCGCATGTCTCGATTTTCGGCAGTGACTACCCGACGCCGGACGGCACGGGGGTGCGCGACTACATTCACGTAGAGGACCTGGCGACGGCCCATCTCAACGCCCTCGACTACCTGCGCGCCGGCGGCGCCTCCACGGTACTGAACGTAGGCTATGGCCACGGGTACAGCGTGCGCGAGGTGCTGCAAAGCGTCGAGCGGGTGGCGGGTGAGCGCCTGAGGGTCATCGAGGAGCCCCGCCGGGCCGGCGACCCGCCCGCCCTGGTGGCGCGCGCCGACCGAATCCGCCAGGAGCTCGGCTGGAAGCCGCGCCTGGACGACCTCGACACCATCGTGCGCACCGCCCTGGCATGGGAGAGGCGACTGCTGCGCGAGCCTTGGGCGTAGAATCCATCAGAATGCAGTGGTTGCGTCCGAAGTCCCTGAGCGGCCTGATGCTCTTCGGGCTGGGGCTTCTCGCCCTCCCGCTCCTGGTCGCGATCATCACGGCCGCCCTGCAGATCCGCACGCTCACAACCACGGGCCAGAAAATCGTGATCGCGGGCGTCACCTCCGCTCGCGCCAGCCAGCAGCTCTTCAGCCAGATTGCCTCGCTCGAGCGCACCGCGCGCCTCTATGACGTCCTCAACGACCCGAAGATCCTCGACTCCTATAAGCAGGAGGATCAGGCGTTGTCCGCCACCCGCGCGAAGCTCTATGTGAGCGCCACCAGGGGAACCCGGCAGACCCTCGAGTATCTGGCCTCAGTGCAAGGCGACATCCGGACAACCGTGCTGACCACAGCGGCGGACAACGGCGCCGCCGAGACAGCGGGGCTCGCCAAGCAGTTCTCGACCCTGAGCGCCCTGGTCGACAAGGTCGCGCAGGAAAGCAATCAGCAGATCGATGCCGAAGTGGCATCCCTGCAGCGCCAGACCGACCATGCGCGCGCGCGGCTCTTCTGGGAAGCGGCCGGCCTGCTGCCCGTCACTCTGATCGAGATCATCACGCTCACCCTCATGGTCGGCCGGCCGCTGCGGCAGATCGACCGCGCGATCGATGAGATCGGCCACGGCAAGATCAGCCATCCGATCGAGGTGAGAGGCCCGCACGACCTCGAGCGCCTGGGCGCGCAGCTCGAGTGGCTGCGCCTGCGCCTCGTGGAGGTCGCCCAGGAGCGCAACCGCTTCCTGCGTCACATGTCGCATGAGCTCAAGACCCCCCTCGCCAACATCCGCGAGGGCACGGAGCTGCTCATGGACGGCGCCGTGGGCGAGCTCGACCCGGCCCAGCGGGAGGTCACCGCCATCCTGCGCGAGAACGGCATCAAGCTGCAGCGCATGATCGAGAACCTCCTCTCCTTCAGCGCCTGGCAGACCTCCAGCGTCGGCCTCGAGACCTCCGAGTTCCGCCTGCGGCCGGTGGTGAAGCAGGTGCTGGAGAACCAGCAGCTCACCCTCCTCTCGCAGCGCGTGCGCCTCGATGTACAGGTGGAGGATGTGACGCTGGTCGCCGACCGCAGCAAGATCCGTCTCATACTCGAGAATCTGGTGTCGAATGCCGTCAAATACTCTCCGAAGGGAGGCACCATTCACATCAAGGCCGCCACGGCCGCGAGCTCCCTCATCATGGACGTGGCCGACAACGGCCCCGGCATCCCCAAGGAGGACCGCGACCACGTCTTCGAGGCGTTCTATACCGGCCGGGCCGCCAAGAGCACGGCCGTCAAAGGCACCGGCATCGGGCTCTCCGTCGTGTTGGAGTTCGTCGCCGCGCACGGCGGCACGGTGCAGATCGTCGACGGCGAGTACCCGGGGGCGCATTTCCGCATCCGCATGCCGATCAACCTGGCCCGCGGCGGACGCCCCGGCGAGAGGCCGCAGCGCAGGACCGAGGCCCATGCCGCGTGACCCCCTGACCGCTCGGGCCCGGCGAGCCATGCCGGGCATCCGCGCAGCCCTGGTCATCCCCGCGGCGCTGGCTCTCTCGGCCGCGCTGCTCACGGCCGGCTGCTCGACCGCCTTCTTCACCCAGAAGCCCCCGCCCGTAAAGCCCGCCATCGACAACAAGGCCGCCTCCTCCCAGGCCCTGGCGGATGACTTTGCGCTGCTCGATAAGCTGATCGCGGCGGCGCCGGACCAGCAGATGCAGATGGTCGGAGCCGCGGAGCAGGAATTCCAGGCGACCCCCACCCCCAGCCAGAAGCTGCGCCTGGCGCTGATCCTCGGCATACCCGACCAGGCGGCCTCGGACCTCCCCCGGGCGCAGGAGCTGCTGGAAGAGCTCTCCTCCGACCCGCAACCCTCCCTCCTTCCCGGGGAGCGCCACCTGGTGGCGCTGCAACTGAAGCAAATTGGCGACTATTTGACGTTGGAGGCAGAAAACCGCACCCTCCAGGCTGACGCCAGTCGGGCCGACCAGCTCGCTGCTCTCAAGCGTCGCCTCGATGGCGCCGCGGGGGAGAACGTGAAGCTCAAGAAGCAGCTCGATGAGGCCAAAGCCAAGCTGGCGGCCATCGCCAACATCGAGAAGTCGCTCAATGAGCGCAAACCCGGTAACGAGGGACGACCCAAGTGAACCTGACCCCCGGCAGCGTACTGCCCGAGCAGCGCAAGATGACCACCCCTCCGAGCACCCTCAGTCAGACCGGGCGGCGCAAGGCACGCATCCTCGTCGTCGATGACGACCCCGGGCTCCTTCGACTCCTGACCATCCGCCTGCGCGCGGAGAGCTACGACGTCGAAGCGGTGGAGAGCGGCGCCCAGGCGCTCGCCGCCTCGAGCCGCTTCCGTCCCGACCTCGTCATCACCGACCTCAAGATGGACGGGATGGACGGAATCGGCCTGCTGAAGGAGCTGCAGAACCGCTGGCCGGGTTTGAAGGTGATCATGCTCACCGCCCACGGCACCATCCCGGACGCCGTGCAGGCCACCCAGATGGGCGCCTTCGGGTTCCTGACCAAGCCGGTCGACAAGCAGGAGCTGCTCGACCAGGTGCAGAAGGCCCTGCGCATCTCCGGCTTCGGGGCCTCGGATGAGGACTGGCGCGCCGAGATCGTCACCCGCAGCGCCGTGATGGAAGAGAAGCTCGCGCAGGCGCACATGGTCGCCGGCACCGACGCCCGCGTGCTCATCACGGGTGAGAGCGGCACCGGCAAGGAGCTGCTCGCCCGCGCCATCCATCTCGC
>JAGWPE010000054.1 GCA_028870635.1 Gammaproteobacteria bacterium
CGACGTCCGCGAGGTCAACCGCGAGATCCAGGAGTGGGTCGAGGCTACGGTGGCAACCCTGTAGGGCGCTGGACGCCCACGCGTAAGTCGCCCCCGAGCGCTGAGGCGCGGAACGTTTCGACCAGCATCGAAGGTTCCGCCGATTGCGGGTGGTACCTTGAAGCCGTGGCAGAACGAGGACATCCCGAGCTCCCTGGCTTCTCCGGCACCGCATTCCTGCTGGCGGACCCCGCGCGTGCCATGATGCTCACGGCGCTGCTCGACGGCCGCGCGCTGCCGGCCGGAGAGCTTGCCCATGCGGCACGGGTCACCGCGCAAACCGCGAGCTCGCACCTTGCCAAGCTTCTGGCGGGAGGTCTGCTGGCGCTCGAGATCGAGGGGAGGCACCGCTACTACCGGCTGGCCGGCTCTCACGTGGCGCAGGCCCTGGAGCACCTGGCCGCGATCAGGCCGGAGCCCCAGATCCGGCGGCCCGCGTTGAGCCCGGAGGCGCAGCGGCTGCGGTTCTGCCGCAGCTGTTACGACCACCTCGCGGGCCAGGTGGGCGTGGCGCTGACTCGTGCGCTCGAGGACCGCGAGTACCTGCGGCCTGCGCTGGGCAAGCTCCTGGAGGTGACACCGGCGGGCTCGCAGTGGCTGTCGCGCCTGGGTATCGACCTGCGCGGCATCAAGCCCTCACGCGGCGGGCTGGCGCGGCAGTGCCTGGATTGGACGGAACGGCAGCACCATCTCGCGGGCCCGCTCGGCGTCGAGTTGATGGGCGTCCTCTGCGCCTCCGGCTGGCTGCGCCGCGGCCGCGAGTCTCGCGCCGTGGACGTGTTGCCCAAGGGGCGGCAGGAGCTGCGCGCCCAACTTGGCGTCGACGTGGATCACATCAGCTGATCAGCGCGTCATCCACTTGCGCGAGCGGACCGTCGCGACTGCATAGGGGAAGATCCAGAAGAGCGCGATGGCCGAATAATACGTGTACAACACGCCGTAGAGGAAGCTCATCGAGCGTTCGCTGCGCAGGAAATAAAGGACGCTGAAGAGCGACATCGCCCCCATCGTCGTCATCATGGGCACCGTGATGGTCGGATCCTGCATCACGAGCAGCGGCAGCAGCCCGAGACTGGAGTAGGACGCCGGGTAGCGGAAGTTGGTGACCCCGCGGTCGAACATTGCCATGAGCCGCGTGGGCCAAGGCCGCTTCCATACGATGCGGGTGAAGCGGATCTCCTCACGGACGTAGGATCGATCCCAGCGCAGCAGCATCTTGCAGAGCTTCGCGTACGAGATGGGCACCAGGGTATGCACCACGGCGGTACGCTGATAGACCGTGTCGTAACCGGAGTCGAGGAGGTAATTGGTCATGGCGCGGTCCTCGCCGAAGGTGCAGCGGGACCCGAGGAACTGCTGGTTCTTCCAACGCTCCAGGACCTGGCGCACGCCCGCAGCCCGAAGACCCGTGAGCGCACCCGGACAACAGTAGACATTGCGGTAGACGGACTCCGTGGCGCGCAGCATGTCGAAGGAAAGCATGTAGCGGACATGCAGCATGCGCGGGATGATGCCGTGCGAGCGGTTGTACACCTCCACCCTGCCCGCGACGGCGCCGATCTTCGGATCACGAAACGGGCCGGCAAGGGCGAGGAGCGCCCCGCGCTCGATCACGCTGTCGGAATCGATCGTGACCAGGATCTCCCCGCGGGCACGGCTGAAGCCGAGGGCGAGCGCTTCGCGCTTGCCTTTGTTGCGCTCGTGGCGGAGCGCGGTGACCAATCCCGGAAAGCGCTCCGCCGCCTGGGAGATATAACTCCACGTGTCGTCCTTGCTGCCGTCGTCGATGACCAGGATTTCCAGCCGATCGCGCGGATAGTCCGCCTTGGCCGCCGATTCGATCGACTGCAGCACCATCGCGCCTTCGTTGTAGGCAGGGATGATTACGGTGAGGCTCGGTGCGCTCTCGCGCGTGGCGGCAGCCGCGGGACGGTAGAGCGTCCAGAAGATGGTGCGGACGATGATGAGGAGAAAGCCAAGCCCAAGCCAGAAGAGACCGGGATAGGCGAGCGCGCGGATACCACGCTCCTTCATTGCGATCGCCAGGATGCGCAGCACGACGGCGTGGAACTGGTAATAGCCGAGGACCACGCAGCCGACGGCGATCAGGGCATAGACGGTGTACGTCCACCACTCGCCTGGCTGCCCGGACTCGCGCATCATGTTGGCGGGCGGTACCGCCACCAGGGCGCCAGCGGAGCTCGTGATCGTCTGAGGGTTCTGGAAGTTTCGCATCGGGGGCTTTTCCATCAGTAGAGTCGCTCCAGGGCAACGACGCTGTGCATAACGCCGATGCCAGCCCACCGATGACGGTAGCGGCGACAACGGCCAAGGATTTTACGCGAAGGGCCGCAGAGCCGAGCCGAGCCGCTCTGTGAAGAATCCTGAAGATCCCTCATGGAAACGAAGCATTCGTTGCATCCGCAGTACATGGCCCCGGATCCTACGGGGCACGCGTTGAACCGGTCATGAACCGGTGAGCCCGCGCAGGCTCCCTGGCGGTGTCGCCGCTCAGCGGGCGGCGGCGCGACCGCTCAGCTTTGCATGAGCGGTGATCACAGGCCGGCGATGGCGGCCACCTTGGTCCCGTCGGGACTTCCGAGGCCGGTACACGCATCCCAGCCCGGCGAGGCGGCGAA
>JAGWPE010000414.1 GCA_028870635.1 Gammaproteobacteria bacterium
CTCGAGACCGACCTCTTCAACGCCGGCATCCGCCCGGCGATGAACGCCGGCATCTCGGTGTCGCGCGTCGGCGGCGCGGCACAGACCGACATCATCAAGAAGCTGGGCGGCGGCATCCGTCTAGCCCTCGCGCAGTATCGTGAGCTCGCCGCGTTCTCGCAGTTCGCTTCCGACCTCGACGAGGCCACCCGCCGCCAGCTCGAGCGCGGCCAGCGCGTCACCGAGGTGATGAAGCAGAAACAGTACGCGCCCATGTCGGTCGCCGAGATGGCACTCTCCATCTATGCCGTCAACAGCGGCTACATGGACAAGGTGGAGCTGAAGAAAGTGGTGGCCTTCGAGGCGGCGCTTCAGGCCTTCGCCCATACCAGCTACCAGCCCATGCTCGATCGCATCAACAAGGACCCGAAGCTCAAGGACAACGAGGCGGAGCTGAAGAAGTGCGTCGAGGACTTCATCAAGACCGGAACCTACTAACGTGAACGAGGAGCGTCGGGCCAAAAGGTCTTTCCGGGAGCCTCAAAAACAGGACGTTTTTGCGGCAACCTACAAGGGTTCGCCGCATGCGGCGAACGACCGCGCGGGACCGCGCGGGCTGGGTGCCCTGCCGCCAGGGAAGGCCAGAGCGGCGCGCCCGACGGCGTTCCCGGAAAGGCCTTTTGGCTCGACGCTCCGAACGGCAAATTCATAACATGCCAGGCACCAAGGAAATCCGCTCCAAGATCGCGAGTGTGAAGAACACTCAGAAGATCACCAAGGCCATGCAGATGGTGGCCACGAGCAAGATGCGCCGCGCGCAGGACCGCATGCGCCTGGCGCGCCCCTATGCGCAGAAGATGCGCAACGTCATCGGGCACCTCACCGAGGCGAATCCGGACTACCGCCATCCCTTCCTGCAGCCACGGGACGAGGTCAAGAGCATCGGCATCATCGTGGTCGCCACCGATCGCGGGCTTGCGGGTGCGCTGAACGCCAACGTCTTCAAGCAGACGCTGTATCTGATGCGGGAGTGGCAGGGGAAGGGCGCGGCGGTCAACCTCTGTCTCATCGGCGCGAAGGGGCTCGCCTTCTTCCGCCGCCTCAGCGTTCCCATCCTCGCCAACGTCTCGCATCTGGGCGACCGGCCCCACGTCAAGGATCTCATCGGCACCGCCAAGGTGATGTTGGACGCGTACCGGGAAGGCAAGATCGACAGGTTGTTCCTGGTGAACGCCCAGTTCGTCAACACGATGACGCAGAAGCCGGTGGTCGAGCAGCTGCTGCCGATCGAGGCCATGGATACCGAAGGGCTGCAGGAGCACTGGGATTACATCTACGAGCCGGATGCGGCGCGGATCCTCGATGGTCTGCTGATGCGTTACATCGAGTCGCAGGTCTACCGCGCGGCCGTCGAGAACGTCGCCTCCGAGATGGCGGCGCGGATGGTGGCCATGAAGGCCGCCTCCGACAACGCCGGCAAGCTGATCAGCGAGCTGCAACTGATCTACAACAAGGCCCGCCAGGCCGCGATCACCAAAGAGCTCTCCGAAATTGTAGGGGGAGCTGCGGCGGTATGAAGATTCATTTCGGCGCGCAGCGCCGCCATATGGACGGGGTCGCGCAGCGACCCCGTAAGAGGTTGGCCGCAGGCCATGACAATGGCTGCCGCGGTCCCCGAATTTGAGAGAGAGCACTATGCCCAACACGGCCGAAGGCACCATCACCCAGATCATCGGCGCCGTCATCGACGTCGAGTTTCCGCGCAATGCCATTCCGCGCGTCTACGAGGCGCTGAAGCTGAAGGACGTCGACCTGACGCTGGAAGTGCAGCAGGAGCTCGGTGACGGCATCGTGCGCGCGATCGCGATGGGACCCTCCGAGGGCCTGCGGCGCGGCCTTGCCGTCGTCGCCACGGGCGCGCCCATCACCGTGCCCGTGGGCAAGCCCACGCTCGGCCGCATCATGGACGTGCTGGGCCATCCGCAGGACAACCGCGGCCCGGTGCAATCGCCGCAACAGCTGCCGATCCACCGTGCGCCGCCGTCCTTCGAGGACCAGGCGGGCGGCCAGGACCTGCTGGTCACGGGCATCAAGGTCATCGACCTGCTGGTGCCGTTCGCCAAGGGCGGCAAGGTGGGCCTGTTCGGCGGCGCCGGCGTCGGCAAGACCGTCAACATGCTCGAGCTCATCAACAACATCGCCAAGCAGTACAGCGGCTTGTCGGTGTTCGCGGGCGTGGGCGAGCGCACCCGGGAGGGCAACGATTTCTACCACGAGATGATCGAGTCCGGCGTCATCGACCCGAAGGAGCTGTCGAACTCCAAGGTGGCGATGGTCTATGGCCAGATGAACGAGCCGCCCGGCAACCGTCTGCGCGTGGCGCTCACCGGCCTCACCATGGCCGAGCACTTCCGCGACGGCGTGCGCGAGGACGGCGGCAGGGGCCGGGACGTGCTGCTCTTCATCGACAACATCTACCGCTATACGCTGGCGGGCACCGAGGTCTCGGCCCTGCTCGGCCGCATGCCCTCGGCCGTGGGCTACCAGCCGACGCTCGCCGAGGAGATGGGCGTACTGCAGGAGCGCATCACCTCGACCAAGACCGGCTCCA
>JAGWPE010000415.1 GCA_028870635.1 Gammaproteobacteria bacterium
ATTCACCGCCGCGCTCACGAAGATGGTTCGCGCCGATCCTTCGCTCCATCTGGAGACGGATCGCGAAACAGGCCAGACGATTCTGCGCGGCATGGGCGAGCTGCACCTCGATGTGACGCTCGATCGTATGCGCACGGAATTCAACGTCGAAGGCATCATGGGCGAGCCCCAGGTCGCCTATCGCGAGACCATCACGCGCAAGATCGACGAGCAGTACGTGCACAAGAAGCAGACCGGCGGTTCCGGTCAGTTCGCCGAGGTGTGGATCACGTTCGAGCCGCTCGAGCGCAGCAAGGGCTTCGAATTCGTCGATGCCACATCGGGCGGATCCGTGCCGCGCGAGTACGTTCCGTCGGTGGAAAAGGGGCTCAAGATCCAGAAGGAAGACGGCGTGCTGGCGCACTTCCCGACCGTGGATTTCCGCGCGACGTTGACGGACGGTAGCTACCATGACGTCGACTCGAACGCGCTGACGTTCGAGATCGCGGCCAAGGCATGTTTCCGCGAAGCCATGCGCAAGGCGGCCCCGATCCTGCTCGAGCCGGTGATGAAGGTCGAGACCGTGACGCCGGGCGACTATCTGGGCGATGTCATCGGCGATCTGAACCGCCGCCGCGGCATGATTCAGGATCAGCTCGAACGCGGCGCCAACATCGCGGTCGTGGCCGTCGTGCCGCTGTCGGAAATGTTCGGATACATCGGCCAGCTGCGCTCGATGACGAGCGGCCGCGCCTCGTACACCATGGAGTTCTCGCACTACGAGCCGGTGCCGAAGAATGTCGCGGACGACGTGATCGCGGCAGTCACCGAGACGAGGGCGGCCGCGAACGCCTGAAGACGGCAGCTCCGCCTGCGTGAGCTCCTCCGCTGCGGCGGTCTCGCAACAGCGGTCGGAACTGTCGTTCCGATCCGTGCAGCTTCGTTGTCTCGACGAAGGTGGCTGCGCGTCTGCCGCGGGGCCCTCGTCGTGAATGGCGGCGGCGGTGCGGCGCTCAGCTGCCCGACAACGCCTTCTGAAACTGCGCGCTCTGCAACATGGAGCTCACGGTGTTGAGGATCGCGTCCGAGAGGACCTCGCAGTAGTCCTCGAGCTCATAGGAGCGCCCGAAGGGCTTTGCCTCGCCGGAGGCAGTTCCACTCCAGAGCACTTTCCCGTCACTTTCCCGTCTTGCCCCACCACGGTCAGGTGGACTGGCATCGTCGTGCTGGGCGGAGGCGCCCATCACGACGATGGCAATCACGATGCCGCAAGCGCGCTGGAGCGGAATCTCCTTTACATCCTGCTGCACATTTCCTCGTCCGTCTTGATCCACTTGCCATGCTTGTCACGCTCATACCCGGTATGCGAGACCACCAGCGCACTGTGTCGGGTGAACACGTCGCGGAACAGAGGGTGATGGCCGCTGGTGAAATCAGTGTTCTCGAAGGTGATGGCATCGCCTTGCCAGCCGCTGCTGCTACCCGCGCTGTAGCTCTCGCCGGAGTTGTCGAGGAGGACATCCACGAAGTGCCCGGCCTTTGGGTCGTAGCTGAAGTACTGGGCGACGTGATACGGCTTGGAGTCCGACGAGGTGGCCTGGCCGTCGTACCGGATTACCACCCAGTGACCGTCGAGCGTCTTCTCGCCATGGAACTTGCCGCTCGTGGTGTGCGGGGACTTCGTGGCCAGCAGTTTGCCGGTGCAGGTCCCGTCGCCGAGAAACCCGCTGAGCTGCTCCAGCTGCGAGGACGTCTCGTCCTGCGCGCCCGCCGGCCCGAGGCACATCAGGGACGAGGCGCAGGCGATGGTGGCGTAGAGGGTCAAGGGGGTCGGTTTCATGAGCAGGGTCTCCGAGTGAATGCTGGGATCGACTACTCTCAAGAGAACCGGAAATCCGCCCCGAACCCGCCACTGGATCGGCGCTAGAATCATGAGCATGAGCGAGAGCACCGCCGATGGCGACGGTGAAGCCGGCATCGACGCGCTGGCGGACTGCGGCGCGCCAGCGGAAGTGCGCCGCACGGCCGCCGAGCTGCTTCCGCCCTTCTATCGGCAGGTCAAGCGCATCGCACGGCGGGAGCGCAATCGGATCGGGCCGGTCACCCTGCAGACGACGGAGCTAGCGCACGAAGCTTATTTGCGGATGCGCGGCTCGCGTGGTTATGCCGACGAGGCTCATTTCCTCAGGGCGGCGGCTCTGGCCATGCGTCACGCGCTCATCAACCATGCCGCGGAGCGCCTGGCCGAGAAGCGCGGTGGCGGCGCTCGCCACGTGACGCTCTCCCAAGCGGCAGATCTGCCCGTCGAGACGGACGAGGGCCTGCTTTCCCTGAATGAAGCCCTGCAGCGCCTGGCGCGGGCAACCCCTCGGCTGGCCGAGGTCGTGGAATGCCGCTTCTTTGCCGGATACGGTGAGGAGGACACCGCCGCGGCGCTCGGCGTCTCCCTGCGCACCGTGCAGCGTGACTGGCTGAAGGCGCGCGCGTGGCTATTCCGGGAATTGAGTCCGGGGGTCTAGGTGCCCAGGGCCCGCAGTGCCCGCCGTGCGCGCAATGTTTCCGGGTGATTGGCACCGAGCTGCGTCTCGAGGGCGTTCGCGGCTTGCTCGAGCAATGATCGGGCGCCCCGATCCCTCGAGGCCGCGAGCGCCTCGCCCAGCCGCTCGCGTGCCTCCGCCAGATCCCAGCTCTCTGACCCGTCTTTTCCCCGCAACGCGACCGCTTCTGCGAGCGGTGCGCGAGCCTCTTGCGGCTGGCCTTGGGTCAGTTCCGTCTCGCCCAGGGTGGCGAGCGCCTCGGCCAGATTGGCTTCGACCTGCGGACCGAGGCGCCGCAGCGCCGCCACCACTTGCAGCAACCGGGCTCTGGCCGCATCCGCATGCCCCTCGGCCAGGTCGACACGTGCCAATGCCAGGGCAGCACGCTGGGTCAGCACGTGCGATGGGCCGTACTGCTCGAGTGCCGCAGTGTGGACGGCTTCGAGCGTCCCGATCGCATCGGCAG
>JAGWPE010000416.1 GCA_028870635.1 Gammaproteobacteria bacterium
GGCGCGGCAGCCCCGCCGCCGTCGTGGACGGCCAGCGCCGCTGCCAACGGCCCTGCCGACAACACTGCCGCCGCCGGTCCGCCCCCCGCCGCGCCGCCGCCCGGCGCCCCGGCAGGCCACGCGGCCGACGTGCTCGACATCACAGCACTGCCGCGCGCGGGATTCTGGATCCGGATGCTCGCGCTCCTGATCGATCTGATCCTGGTCGGCGTCGCGCTGAGCTGGGTGCACCACGGAGCCAGAGGGATGTTGCTGCTGCTCGCGACCTACGGCGCCATCATGTGGAAGCTCAAAGGCACGACGGTCGGCGGCATCGTCTGCGACCTGAAAGTGGTGCGCATCGGCGGTGCGCCGCTCGACTGGGGAACCGCGATCGTCCGCGCCCTCGGCTGCTTTCTCTCTCTCGTGGTCGCAGGACTGGGTTTCATCTGGATCGCAGTCGATCACGAGCATCAGGCCTGGCACGACAAGATCGCCGGAACGGTGGTCGTGCGGGTGCCTAAGGGTGTAGGACTGATCTAGGAGATCTCGATGGGCGCGCAGTTGCAAGAAGAAACCGAACCCAAGGTACTGGTGTTCGATCCCGAACGGACCGGATCGCGGCGGAAATGGCTGCTCGGAGCCGCAGGGATCGCTGTGGCGATCGCCGTTGCCGCCGCCGTCTGGATGAGCAGGGCGTCGGCGCCCAAGGCCATCTCGCCCCTGACGACCCGAGCTTCCGCTCCCCTGGTGAGCGTCGTCACGCCCGGCGTGCAGCCCGTCGAGGCCCAGGTGACCTTCACCGGGACGATCGAGGCGCGCCATCAGCTGCCGATCGGCAACTCCGGCGACACGGGCCGCATCGTCGCCGTGTATGTGCAGGTGGGCGACCATGTCAGGCGCGGCCAGGTGCTCGCGAAGCTCGACGACTCCGTGCTCGCACCACAGGTGGCCCAGCTCACCGCGGCGCTCGACCAGGCCCGGGCGCAGGCTGCCCTGTCCGCAACCGAGTACAGGCGCGGCGTCGCGGCCGGGCCTGCGGGCGGACTGTCGGCGCAGGACATCGAGAAGCTGCAGGCCGCATCCATCATGGATGCCGCCAACATCAAGGTGGTGGGTGCGCAGCTCGCCGTCATGCGCGCGAAGCTCGCACTGACCCGGATCGTCGCGCCCGTGGACGGCATCGTGCTGACGCGCGATGCCGAGGTGGGCCAGATCGCGGGCTCCGGCGGCACGCCGCTGTTCGAGCTCGAGGACGCCGGCCAGGTCGAGATGATCGGCCAGGTCGCGGAGCAGGACATGGCTGACCTCAAGGTGGGCCAGTCGGCCGCCGTCTACCTGATCGGCGACCCCCAGCCGTTCGTCGGGCGGATCTGGCTGCTCGGCGCAGTGATCGATCCGCAGAGCCGCCTCGGCGAGGTTCGCATCGCGCTGACTCCCAATCCCGCGTTGCGGCCGGGCGCATTCGCCCGCAGCCAGGTGACGCTCGCCCGGGCACGGCGCCCGGTGCTGCCACAGACGGCTGTCATGGCCGACAACGACGGGTCATACGTGTATGTAATAAGCCGCGATGGACAGGTGCAGCGCCGCGCGGTCAGCGTGGGCAGCGTCATTCCCGCCGGCGTCGTCATCACGGAGGGCCTGTCAGGACGGGAGCGTGTGGTATCGATGGACGGCGGCTTCCTGCACAGCGGCGAGAAAGTGACCGTCGCGCCCGTGGGAGGGCCGCAGACATGAAGAACATCTCCGCCTGGGCCATCCGGCACCCGGTATTGCCCATGGTGTTGTTCGCGGTGTTGCTGTTCGCCGGCACGGTGGCGTTCATCAGGCTGCCGGTCACGCTGAATCCGCCCATTCAGTACCCGATGGTGTCCGTGAACATCAGCCAGCCCGGCGCCGCGCCCGAGGAAGTCGAGACTCAGATCGTCCGCCGGGTCGAGGCCGCCGTGGCCGGCGTCAGCGACATCAATCACATCACCTCGGTCGCCAGGGAAGGTGGCGCGGAAACAGACATCGAATTCCGCATCGGCACGCCGATCGATCGCGCGGTGGCCGACGTGCGCAGCGTCGTGGATCAGGTGCAGGTGGACCTGCCGCAGGACATCCAACCACCGGTGGTTCAGCAGATTCGCGTCGGCGGCGGCCCCATCGCCTATTACGACGTCAGCGCTTCCGGCATGACGCCGCAAGCTGTCTCCTGGTTCATCGACAACACGATCAGCAAGAACCTGTTGACAGTGCCGGGCGTGGCGCAGGTCTCGCGCTACGGCGGCGTCGATCGGCAGATCCGGGTGGAGCTCGACCCTGCGCGCATGCAGGCACTCGGCATCACCGCCTCGCAGGTCAATGACCAGCTGCGCGATCTCAACATCGACATGCCCGGGGGCCAGGCGGACCTGGGCGACGGCGAGCAGCTGATCCGTGTGCTCGGCGGCGCCGACACCGTGCGGCAGCTCGCCAATACACAGATCGTGCTGCCGGGCGGGCGATTCGCGCGGCTCGGGGACATCGCCGACGTGCGGGACGGCGCGGCCGAGATCCGCAGCTACGATCTCTACAACGGCCGCCCAGCCATCTCTTTCGCGGTATCCCAGGCCCCGAATGTCTCGGATGTCTCGGTGCTGAACGGGGTGGAGAAGGCGCTCGATAAGGTCCGTAAGCAATATCCCGCGGTGAAGATCGACCGGACCTTCACGACGGTAATCTACACGGAGAAGAACTACCACTCCGCCATGAGCGCGCTCATCGAGGGCTCCATCCTCGCGATATTGATGGTCTGGCTCTTCCTGCGCGACGTGCGCGCAACGTTGATCTCGGCTCTCGCCATCCCGCTCGCGACCATTCCGACCTTCCTCTTCATGCAGTGGATCGGCTTCTCTCTCAACCAGATCAGCCTGCTCGCTCTGTCGCTCGTCTCCGGCGTTCTGGTGGACGATGCGATCGTCGAGATCGAGAACATCGTGCGCCACAAGCGCATGGGCAAGAGCGCCTTTCAGGCGGCGCTCGATGCCGCCGATCAGATCGGCCTCGCCGTGATCGCGACGTCGGCGACCATCATCGCCGTGTTCATGCCGGTGAGCTTCATGGGCGGCATCATCGGCCAGTTCTTCAAACAGTTCGGGCTCACGGTCGCCGCCGCCGTCTTCTTCTCGTTGATAGTGGCGCGATTGCTGACGCCGGTCATCGCAGCCTACGCGCTGAAGTCCGACGGTGGCCACGCCGAAACGGAAGACGGGCCGATCATGTCCGGCTATCTCAAGGTGCTGCACTGGTGCGTGCGGCACCGCTGGAAGACCATCATCGCCGGCACGCTGTTCTTCGCCGTCTCCATCGTCGGCCTGATGCTCATGCCGAAATCGTTCATTCCCGATTCGGATTCGAGCAACACCTCCCTGCACGTCGAGCTGCCGCCGGGGGTATCGCTCGATGACACGAGAAAAGTCGCCGATGAGGTCTACCATATCATCGCACGACAGCCCGAAGTGGCCAGCGTGGACGAGTCTGTCGGCGACGACGGCTCCTTGAACGTCGCCAATCTCTACATTACGCTGCTGCCGCGCAACAAGCGCCACGCGACTCAGCAGGACTGGCAGAACCGCGTTCTCGGGCTGTTGAAATCGGTTCCCGACGCGCGGATGAACTTTCAGACGCAGAACGGCGATTCGGACGGCCATGCCGTCACGATCGACCTGACCGGCGATGACCTCGGATTGCTTTCCCGTACGGCGCGCGAGGTGATGGAACAGATGCGCTCACTGCAGGGAATCGTGGACGTCGGTTCCGACGACGACCTCCCGCAGCCCGAAATCCTGATCCACCCGAGATTCGATCTCGCGGCGCGCCTCGGCGTGACGGTCGCGAACATCAGCGACACCATCCGCATCGCCACTCTCGGCGATCTGGTGCAGAATGACGCAAAATTCACCCTGCCCGATCGCCAGGTGCCGATCCTCGTCAGCCTGCGGCGCTCGGCGCGGCAGGATCTCAACGCTCTCGAGAACCTGCCGGTCCCGACCTCGAAGGGCGGGACGGTGCCGCTGAAGGCGGTCGCCGACTTCAGCTTCGGCGAAGGTCCGACGACCATACATAGCTACGACCAGAGCCTTCGTGTCGCCATCGATGCGGACTTGAATGGCATCCAGCTCGGCACGGCGATGAAGGAGATCTATGCCCTTCCCGGGCTGAAGCACCTGCCCCAGGGCGTGCGGTTGGTGGAGACGGGAAACGCGCAGCTGATGAGCGAGCTTTTCACGGACTTCGGCATTGCCATGATGACCGGGATCCTGATGGTATTCGCGGTGCTCGTGCTCCTCTTCGTGCGCGTGCTGCAGCCGATCACGATCCTCTCCTCGCTTCCCCTGTCCCTCGGCGGCGCCGTGCTCGCGCTGTGGGCGGCCCGCGAGCCGCTGTCGCTCGGCGTGATGATCGGCTTTCTGATGCTGATGGGCATCGTCGCCAAGAATGCCATTCTGCTCGTCGACTTTGCGATCGAGGAGATGCGCGCCGGCAAGGACCGGGTGACGGCACTCCTGGAGTCAGGTCACAAGCGCGCCCGGCCGATCGTCATGACCACTGTAGCGATGGTCGCGGGAATGCTTCCCGTGGCGCTCGCGGTCGGTGATGCGTTCCGCGCCCCGATGGCCATCGCCGTGATCGGCGGCCTCATCACCTCCACGGCCCTCACGCTGATCGTCGTGCCGGCGGGCTTCACCCTGATCGATGACATCGAGCGCTGGGTCGGCCCGAGGGTGAGCCGCGTGCTGATTGCGGAGCCGGTCACGCAGGAATCCGCGCCGCCGCACGCCGTCGGCTGATTCGCAGCCGCGGCGCCCGCGGCGCGCCGTAGTCACGCCGGAGGGCCGCCGAAGGCCAATCCGGCGACCGCGCTGCGCGCGAAGGCGGTGCTCTCTCCGGATGTGTCACAATCCTTCTCTCGATCGCAGCGAGTGGTCCCGATGAGCTCCAGCAGACCCGCGCCGGCACAGCCGTCCCCTCTCCTCACCCGCATCAACGAGCTGGCGGCCGATCTGCGCGAAGTGCGCCGCGACCTGCATCGCCATCCGGAGCTCGCCTATGGCGAGAAGCGCACGGCCTCCGTGGTGGCGAAGCTGCTGCGGGATTGGGGCATCGAAGTGCACGAGGGCATCGGCAGGACGGGCGTCGTCGGTGTGATCGCCTCCGGCGGCTCCACCGAGGCCATCGGGCTGCGCGCCGACATGGATGCCTTGCCCATCCAGGAGACTTCCGGTGCGCCGCATGCGAGCGTCCACGCAGGTGTTGCCCACAGCTGCGGACACGACGGGCACACGGCGATGTTGCTTTGCGCCGCGCGCTACCTCGCGGAGACGCGGCGATTCAACGGCCGGGTGCACCTCCTCTTTCAGCCCGCGGAGGAAGGAATGGCCGGCGCCCGGACCATGATCGAGGACGGGCTGTTCGAGCGGTTTCCGTGCAGAGAGGTGTATGGCCTGCACAACTGGCCTACGCTGCCGGCCGGTACCATCGCCACCCGCGCGGGGCCCATCATGGGCGCCTCCGACCGCTTCACGATCACGGTGCGCGGGGCGGGCGGTCACGCCGCAATGCCGCATCTCGCTTCGGATACCGTGCTCTGTGCCGCGCAGATCGTGACGGGTGCCCACACGCTGATCCCGCGCCGCATCGACCCGACGGCGACGGCAGTGCTGTCGATCACCCGCATCCAGGGGGGCGCCTCACACAACGTGCTGCCGGCCGAGGTACAGCTCGCCGGTACGGTGCGCACTTTCGATCCCGCTGTGCAGGACAAGCTCGAAGCGACGCTCCGTGAGTGGGTGGACCTCACCGCGAAGGCCGCCGGATGCAGCGCCTCGGTCGAATACATCCGCATCTATCCTGCAACCGTCAACGATGCTGCGTGCGCACAGCACGCGCTGGATGCGGCGAATGCGCTCTTCGGGCAGGCAGTGCGGGCGCAGTCGCCGGCGGCGACCGCGGAGGACTTCGCCTTCATGCTGCAGCAAGTGCCGGGTGCCTATATCTGGGTCGGCAGCCGCAAGGGCGACAGCAGTCCCTCGCTGCATCATCCGGCCTTCGATTTCAACGACGAGGCGCTGCCCGCCGGCGCCGCGCTGTTGGCAAGCTTGGCCGAGCGCCGTCTGGCCGGCTAGTTGAAGCGCTGGATCCGGGCTCCTGCGCGATCCACGCGCGGTCGCGAGCAAAAGCGCGGTTTTCGCTCGCGCCCTCCGCCACCTGCGGCGGCGGGGCACCTCCATGTGCCTTTGCTAAATGCTCAATGCGAGTCGTGCGCGCTTTCCGGAAACA
>JAGWPE010000417.1 GCA_028870635.1 Gammaproteobacteria bacterium
CCGCCGATTGCTCGGCAGGCTGGCGTGCCCGGCAGGACTCGAACCTGCGACCACCGGCTTAGAAGGCCGGTGCTCTATCCAGCTGAGCTACGGGCACGCGGACTGCATCGCCCACTCGCCCGCACGCGCGCCTTCCAGGGCTCATCGCCAGGCATCCTGCTGTGCCACTCGGCCTCGTGCCATGGTAGCCGGCGTCGCCGCCTGCCAGACCTTCCGCACGGGGGCGCGCATCATACGGAACCGGCCGTGGAAGCGTCAATTTGGGTTTATTCTCGTGATCCGATGGCCCCACGATCCCGCCACTCTACCCCCGCCCCGGCCCGGGCCCGGACCAATGCCCGGAGCCATGCCCGTACGGAGGCCGGCGCGCCTTCCGCGGCTCAGGCGAAGGGCGCCGGCAATGCCGGCGCGGAGGCACGCGAGGTCGAGTGGCAGCTCACCGCCCCCGACCTCGCGGTGGTCCGGCGCTGGCTCGAGCAGCACGCTCGCCTGGACAGCCTGAGCATCGAGCCGCTGCCCGCGCAGCAGCTTCACGATACCTACCTG
Source organism: Gammaproteobacteria bacterium (assembly GCA_028870635.1). Classification (GTDB taxonomy): domain Bacteria; phylum Pseudomonadota; class Gammaproteobacteria; order Steroidobacterales; family Steroidobacteraceae; genus 13-2-20CM-66-19. Next base: position 547 of record JAGWPE010000417.1, read on the forward strand.
GACACCGGCGACTGGCGCATCCTGCGTGCCGGATTCGCGCTTCGGCTGCGAGAGAAGGGAGGTCACCCGGAAGCCACCCTGAAAGGCCTGCGCTCCGCGCGGGACGACGTGGCCGACAGGCGCGAGATCACCGAGCCTCTCTCCGGCAGGGGTGCCAAGGCCCTGGCTCGCGCTGCCGGACCGGTCGGAAGCCGTGTTCGCGACGTCGCGGGCATAAAGCCGCTTCGCACCTTGTTCGAGGTCCGGACCTCGCGACAGCGATTTGCCGTCCGGCGCCGCGATTGCGGCGCGGACGTGGGGGAAATTGCGCTCGATGAGGCGCGCTTCTCGCGCGGTGACGGCCACCGCCGCCCGATGGTCCTCACGCGAGTCGAGCTCGAAGCGGTCGGCCCGGATTCGGCTCCCCTGGAGCGCCTCGAGGAGCAGCTGCGCTGCGAATGCGCCCTGCACCGCGCCACGGAGAACAAGTTCGCCGTCGGTCTGCGCTCGGCGTCCCTCGAGCCTCCGCGGGATGCGCGACCCGGCCGCGAGGCGGAGCAACCTCCTGCCGTCATGGATGCCGCAACCCGCGCCGGTGACTTCGCCGCCGCGACGCTGCAGCAGCTCCTTCGCGAGTGGCAGGCCAATGAGCCTGCGGCAAGGCTCGGAGAGGGCCCGGAAGCGTTGCACAAGCTGCGCGTTGCGGGACGTCGCATGGACACGGTCCTGAACCTCTTTCGCAGCTGTCTACCCGCAGGCCTGGCGAAGAGCCGGCCGACGCTCAAGGCTCTGGTGGGTGCGTTGGGCGGCGTCCGGGACGCGGATATTCGCCTCCAGTCAGTGAGCGCGTTCCGCAACGGCCTCCCGGATGGCAATCGCCCGGCTCTCGACCCGCTGGTGCGGTACCTGGAATCGGAGCGAGACCGGGCGCGGGTGGCCATGCTGCGCGCCTTGGACGCGAAGCCCGCGCGCCACTGGCTCGATACGCTTCCCGACCAGCTCGCACGGGCTGCGGCCGCAACGGCCTCCGCATCTTCGCGCAACACTGCCGCATTGACCGTCGTGCCCGATTTGATCCGCAAGCGCTATCGGCAATTGTGCAAATGCGCCGGCCGGCTGACCCCCGACTCCTCGATGCGCGAGTTCCACAAGGCACGGATACGAGCCAAGAAGCTGCGCTACGCCGTGGAAGTCGTCGCGCCGACCTATGCGAAGCCCGCGGACCGCATGATCGCGACACTGCAGAAACTGCAGAGCAGGCTCGGCACGCAGCATGACGCTGACGTGCTCGCACGCTACCTGGCCCAACTTGCAGCTCATCCGCCGGCGGACTTCACGGCGGCGACACTCTTCATGATGGGCAGAATGGCGCAGCTCAACGCAGCGGAAGCCGCCCGCCTGGGCCGAAGGATCGAGAAAGCCTGGCGCAAATTGCGCGGCAGGCGCTGGAGCGCTCTGCGCTCGCGCATGCAGGCGCTGCGGGATGACACGCGCAGACGAAACAAGAAAATCAGCCCCGCTCGTCACGGCGCCGGCGAGAGCGGGAAACCCGCCAGCGTCGGCAGTAGAGGGAGACACGCGGGCGCGAGCACCGGCGGCAACGGCAGACTTCCCGGCGCTGCCACCGTGTGGCTATCCCCTCACGCAGGCGGCCACTGACAGTGGAGCTGCTCATCCTGCGCCACGCCATTGCCTTCCCACCGGACGCGAAACGCTGGCCGGACGACGTCGAGCGTCCCCTGACGGCGGAAGGAGGGAAACGGGCGCGCCGCGCCGCTGCAGGCCTGCAGCGCATTGCAGAGCGGCCCACGCTGGTGCTGACCAGCCCTCTGGCTCGCGCGCGCGACACCGCGGCGATCTTTGCGCAGGCCGCGCATTGGCCCAAGGCGCAGGAATGTGAAGCGCTCTCTCCTGGTGGCTCCCTGGAAGGCGTGCTCGAGGCGCTGCGGCTCCAGGGCGCCAAGGCGGAATGCGCCGCCGTCGTCGGCCATCAGCCGCATCTCGGGTGCCTGCTCGCTCTTTGCCTGCGGGGAGATGTGCGCCCGGAATCATTCGAGCTCAAGAAGAGCGCCGTCGCGTGCCTGCAGTTTGAAGGTCTGCCCCGCGCCGGCCGGGGCGTGCTCGAATGGTCCCTAGCCCCGCGCATCCTCCGGCGGATCTAGTGCGCGCCGGCCGCGGCTTCCTTGCTCGCCGCGCCGCCCATTGCCGGACGCGCCAGCCACACCAGGCCCGCCAGCGCCACGAAGAGAAATCCCGACACGTAGAAGATGTCGTTGGCGGATAGCATGTACGACTGGTTGTCGACCAGGTTGTTGAGCAACGCGTAGCCCTGCTGGCTCGTGAAGCCGCCCGCATGCAGGTGCGCCAGCGCCTGCGTCATCGCCGAATTCGAGCCCGTCAGGCGCTCCACCAGCTGCTCATGATGCAGCGTCGCGCGCCGGTCCCAGAGGGTCGTGGTGATGGACGTCGCGAAGGAGCCAGCCGTGATGCGCGCGAAATTCATGAGGCCGGAAGCCGCGGGAATGCGCTCCGGGGCAAGCCCGGAGAAGCCGAGAGTGAGGAGCGGGACGAAGAACGTCGCCAACGCCGCGCCCTGGATGAGAGTCGGAACCAGCAGGGTGCGGATGTCCGCCTGCGTGTTGAACCACGAGCGCATGAACATGACCAGCCCGAAGACCAGGAACGAGGTGGTCACGATCCACCGCGGATCGACGCGCGAGAGGTTCCGGCCCACCAGCGGCATGAGCAGGATGGCGAGCACGCCGACCGGGGCCAGCACGACGCCCGCGAGCGTGGCGGTGTAGCCCATGTATTGTTGCAGCCAGAGCGGCAGCAGCACCACGTTGCCGAAATACAGCCCGTAACCCACGAGCATCGACACGGTGCTCACGGAGAAGTTGCGTCCGCGGAAGAGGCTGAGGTCCACGATCGGATGATCGTCGGTCAGCTCCCACACGAGGAAGACCGCGAATCCGACTAGCGCGATGATTGCCAGCGTCACGATGACCGGCGAGTTGAACCAGTCGAGGTTCTTGCCCTTGTCGAGCAGGATCTGCATCGCGCCGACCCAGACGACGAGCAGCCCCAGCCCCACCTTGTCGATCGGCAGGTGCGCGGTCGGCGTCTCGCGGCGGCGGTATATCACCCAGGTGGCGATGCCTGCGGCAATGCCGATCGGCACGTTGATGTAGAAGATCCAGGGCCAGGAGATGTTGTCGGTGATCCAGCCGCCGAGCACCGGCCCCACGACCGGAGCCACCAGCGTGGTCATCGACCACACCGTGAGCGCCGCGCCTGCCTTGGCCTTCGGATAGCTGGCGAGCAGCAGCG
>JAGWPE010000418.1 GCA_028870635.1 Gammaproteobacteria bacterium
ACACCGACTTCATCGACAACTCAGCGGGGGTCAACACCTCCGACGTCGAAGTGAACATCAAGATCCTGCTGAACCCGCTGGTGGCCGAAGGCAAGCTCTCGCGCGGCGATCGCAACCGCCTGCTGGCGCGGCAGACCTCGGAGGTGGCCGCGCTCGTGCTGCGCAACAACTATCTGCAGAGCCAGGCGATCAGCACGCTCGAGCTGCAGGCCCGCGCGCGCCATCCGGAGTTCCAGCACCTGATCCGCTCACTCGAGCGCTCGGGCGAGCTCAAACGCTCGCTCGAGTTCCTGCCCACGGACGATGAGCTTGCGGAGCGGCGCAAGGCGGGCGGCGGCATCACCCGCCCGGAGCTCGCGATCCTGCTCGCCTACAGCAAGATCTGGCTCAACAATCATCTGCTCGACTCGGCCGTGCCGGAGGATCCGTATCTCTCCGCCGAGCTCGAGCGATACTTCCCGGCGCCGGTGCGCCGGCGCTTCGCGCGCGCCATCTCGCGTCACCGCCTGCGCCGCGAGATCATCGCCACGGCGACCACCAACAGCCTGATCAACCGGATGGGCCCGACCTTCGTGCCGCGCGCCCAGGAAGACACGGGCGCGGAGCCCGCGCAGATCGCCCGCGCCTACACGGCGGCGCGCGAGATCTTCGAGGTGCGCACCGTGTGGGCGCGGATCGAGGAGCTCGACAACCGGGTGCCGGCTAAAGTGCAGTACACGGCCGCATTCGAGACCAGCAGGCTGCTGCGCCATGCCACGTACTGGCTGCTCGCCCGCCGGCGCGCGCTCAAGGTGGATACCGCGGTGGCGGAGTTTCAGGCCGGCGTGCGCGAGCTGCAATTGCGGATCGGCCAGGTGCTCTGCGGCTCCTGGCGCGAGCAGTTCGAGCAGGTGCGCGCACAGCATCTGGAGGCGGGCCTGCCGCCCGATCTCGCCGCGCGCGTCGCGAGTCTCGAGGCGCACAACGCCTCGCTCGACGTCGTGGAGCTTGCCGGCTCGCAGCGCATCGGCGTGACGGAAGCCGCTCGCCTATACTTCGAGGCCGGGGCCCGCACGGGTCTCGATTGGCTGCGGCAGCAGATCGACCGGCTGCCGGTCGAGGGGCCCTGGCAGGCGACGGCGCGCACGGGTTTGCGCGATGCCGCCCTGCGGCTGCACCGCAGGCTCGCAGAGCGGGTGTTGAGCCGCGACGGCAGCGGCACCGCCGAACAGCGGGTGGCGGCATGGCAGGAGTCTGCGGGCAAGGAGCTCACACACTGGCAGCGCACCCTGACCGACATGCGTGCGGCCGGCGTCGCCGACTTCGCGACACTCACGGTCGGCGTCGAGTCACTGCGAAAGCTGGCAGAATGATGCGAGAGTTGGATCTTCGCTTCAGCGCATGGGAATCGCCCGCATGAGCACCACCGGAAAGTTGATATTGGTCCGTCACGGCCAGAGCGCCTGGAACCTGGAGAACCTGTTCACGGGTTGGACGGATGTGGACCTGGCTGACCAGGGCCGCGAGGAAGCCGCGCTCGCGGGCCGGCAGCTTCTCGAGGAGAAGCTCGCCGTGGACGTGGCGTTCACCTCCGTGTTGAAGCGCGCGATCCGCACGCTCTGGATCATGCTCGATGAGATGGACCGGATGTGGATTCCGGTCGAGCGCTCCTGGCGCCTGAACGAGCGCCACTACGGCGCGCTGCAGGGTCTCAACAAGGCGCAGACGGTCGAGCGGCACGGCGAAGAGCAGGTGAAGATCTGGCGCCGCAGTTACGACATTCCGCCGCCGCCGCTGGCCGCCGATGACGAGCGCCATCCCCGCTTCGATCCGCGCTACGCCGACGTGCCGCCCGCGGAGCTCCCGGCCGCGGAGTCGCTCAAGGACACCCTCGCCCGTGTGCTGCCCTTCTGGCACGGCCGCATCGCGCCGGAGCTGCGCCGTGGGCGCAACGTCCTGGTGGCTGCGCACGGCAACAGCCTGCGCGCCATGGTGAAGATGCTGGACAGTATCTCGGAAAGCGAGATCGTCGAGCTCAACATTCCGACGGGCGCGCCCCTGCTCTATGAGCTCGACGCGCAGCTGAAGCCGCTCCGCAGCCGCTATCTCGGCGACCCGGCTGCCGTTGCCGCGGCAGCCGAAGCGGTCCGCCGCCAGACCGAGAAGCGTTAGTCGGGCGCCGTTCGAAAGCAAGTGAATTAGCGGCCCAGGGCCGCTCCCTGGGCCGCGAGGCTGCATGAGTCACAGGGCCGCGCTCGCCCGAAGCGCCGCCAGGCGACTTCGGGCCAATAGGCAATACTACGCCGCCCACCCGTCGTAGCGGCCGTGGAACTCGGCGGCGAGAGCGCTGAAGCGCTTGCTGAGCTCCACCATGTCGAGCAGGATCAGCCGCATCGACTTGGTCGCGTGAAGGCTCAGCGGAAGGGTGACCTCGTCCTCGATCGGCTTCACATCGACGCTGAAGCCGTCCGGCTCCAGGCGCGCACGCACCGCGCTGCACGCGGTTTCATCCGGCAATGCCAGAAAGAAGTCCACCGGGTACTCGTTGAAGGGGGCGTACCCCTGCGAGCGAAGACGCTCGAGCATCTTCTCGTCCCAGCTCTCCGAATGCGCGGGACGCATCTTGCGCACGGTGAAATAGAGGCGCGCCACGACGATCGCGGCGATGACGGCGCAGGCGATTATCAGCCAGATGACGCGAATGGCCGGACTCCCGCTCTACTCGTCCGGGGCGATCGTGACGCGCAGCCCGGCGAGCTCTGGGGTGAACTCGATCTGACAGGAGAGGCGCGAGTTGTCCTGGGTATGCGCAAGCTCGGTCAGCAGCTCCCGCTCATCCGACATCGGCGCGGGTAGCCGGGCCTGCCACTCGGGATCGACGTAAACGTGGCACGTGGCGCAAGAGCACATGCCGCCGCAGATCGCCGCGACGCCGTAGTCGAGCTCGCGCAGGGTCTCCATGACCTTGAGACCGGTCTTTGCCTCGACCTCATGCTCCTGACCGTCGCGGTCGATCACGCGCAGCAACGCCATTCAACTACCTCTTTTCACTACTGAAATCCCTCTGAGAGCCCGCTGTCGCAAGAGCAAGGGTCCCAGGGAACGGCCAAGCCTTCTAGTTTGCCGATTCGGCGCCGCCCGCGCCAGCTTCTACAGCGGACCCAGCACCTTGAGGACGAAGGCCGCCTTCCCGCCCTGCTCCGCCCGGCTCTCGAACGTGGCGCGCAGCTCCCGGCGGAGGATATCGAAGACGCGCTCGTACTCCCCGAAGATCTGGGTGCTGAGGCTGCCGCTCACCACCTTGATGTCTCCTATGGCGCTCAGCCGGGCGATGAACTCGTGGATCTGCGGAGCAAAGTGCTCCGCCAGCGGGTACAGACTGATTTCGACGCCGATCTCCATGAAGATATTGTAATTCATGGGCTAGAATGACCGCTCGGCCGCCGCGGACCGCTCGGCAGACGGTCGCGGACGGGGAACGGGAGCAATGACTCATAAAATCCAAGTGCATCAGGTGGATGCCTTCACTGCGCAGCGCTTCACCGGAAATCCCGCCGGTGTGGTGCTCAACGCCGACGGGTTGACTGACGCGCAGATGCTTGCCATCGCGCGGGAGCTCAACAACGCCGACACCGCGTTCATTCTGGCGCCGGACGGGGACGGGCACGACCTGCGGGCTCGGTTCTTCACACCGCGCACCGAGGCCGGCTTCGTCGGCCACGCGACGGTCGCGGCGCACTACGTGCTCTCGCGCGGGCAGAACGCGCCCCGCCGGCTGCGCCAGAAGTCCAAGGCGGGAATCGTCGATATCGAGATTCGCGGCAACGGCGAAGAACGCAAGATCGCGGTGCGCCAGAGTGCGCCGCCCCTCGGGCGGGAGCTCAACGATCGCGAGCGGCTCGCGGTGCTGGATGCGCTCGCGCTCGCGACGGATGACCTGGACACCCGCTGCCCTTTGCGCATTGCCGGCTCGAGCAGCACGCGCTTGCTCATCGGCGTGCGCGGCACGGAGCCGCTGAAGCACCTGAAGCCCGATATGACTCGCCTGACCACTTTGTCGGCACAGATCGGCGCCGCCGGCTACTTCGTCTTCGCCCTGACGCCGGGGAACGAGGACCACCTGACGGAATCGCGCATGTTCTGCCCGGCGCTCGGCATCCCCGAGGACCCGGTGAGCGGCAACGCCCACGGCCTCCTCGGGGTGTACCTCGCCCAATACGGTTTTCTGAGCCACGATCTGCGGCACGCATCCTTCCGGGGCGTGCAGGGCCAGTACGTTCACCGTCCCGGACGGGTCGAGGTGGAGCTGGACCTCAAGGAGGGAAGCGTCGCCGGGGTATGGATCGTGGGCCAGGCGGTCTCCGTCTTCGAGACCGAGATCGCGCTCTGACCGGCCCCGCGTAGCGCACCTGCCCGCCCGCCAGCTCGAGCTCATGGCTGGCGCACCGCGGCCATTCCGAGCGGCGGTGGGTCGTCATGACCACGGCCGTGCCGTCTGCGACCCTAGCCTCGATGCGCGCCGACAAATCGCGCCGGGTAGGCTCGTCCACACCCGAGAAGGGCTCATCGAGCAGCAACAGAACGGGCTCCCGTACCCATGCCCGCGCGAAGAGCACCCGCCGCAACTGGCCGTAGGACAACTCGCGGATCGCGCGGGCCGCAAGCGAGCTCAAGCCAAACTCACGCAGCGCACGGCGGGCCGCCGCCCGATCGGCAGCGCTCGGCGCATCGTTCAGCCCCATGCTCGCATGGCGACCGGACTGCACGACCGCGCGGGCGGTGAGGTCCGGAGGATGATCGGCCTGCAGATGCGCCGCAACCAGACCCACGCGTTGCTTGAACACCTGCAACGGCACGCCGGGCTCGATTCCCGCGCGCTCGATGCGCCCGCCGACCGCCACCCCGTGATCGCCATAGAGCGTGCGCAGCAGCGTGGTCTTGCCCGAGCCGTTGTGCCCGTGCACCACCCAACAGTCACCCCGACGGATCGTCAGCGACACCTTCTCGAGAGCGACGTGCTCGTCGAGGTGCACGCGAGCATTGGTCAGTCGCACCAACGCTCGCTCCGTAGAAATGCCTCGCCGTGCGCGAGGACGCGCAACCGGGCGAGGAGCGACTGCCCGGTCCAGCCACCGGGTCAGCGGGGCACGCCGGATCGAGCCGCGGTATACGATTCGGCCATGCTCCAGGACGAGGGCGTGCGTGGCGCTGTGCGGCACGTCTTCCACACGATGAGTGGACAACACCCACGGCAACCTGGACCGCGCGGTACCCTCCAGCCAGCGGCGCGCGCGCTCGTGATTGGCTTCGTCCAGTCCGTTCAAGAGCTCATCGAGCAACAGCATCCTCGGTCGCGAGGCGAGCGCGCGTGCGAGCAGCGTGAGCCGCCGCTCACCATAGGAGAGCGTGAGAAAGCGGCGGCCGGCCAGCGGCTCTATCCGCAACCTGCGCAGAATCGCGGCAACGCCGCTCCGTTCCGCCTCGCCGGCGGAATGCAGCGGGATATCGGTGCGGTGAAGCCCGGTTGCCACGACCTGCACGACGGTGTGATTCCAGCCGTAACGGGTATATTTGTCCTGCCGCTCCGGCCCCACGTATCCGATCTCGTCCTGTATCTCATGCGGGGTGCGCCACAACTCGCCTCGCCAGCGATAGTGGCGGACCTCCCTTCCGGTGGGGGTGGGCCATACCGAGCCGGCGACGAGCTTCAGCAGCTGGGTTTTACCGGCGCCATTGCCGCCGGCCAACACCCACCGCTCTCCGGGGCGGATGGTCCAGCTCACATCATCGAGCAGCCGCCGTCCGCCACGATCGAGGCGCACGCCTTCGAGTCGCACCTCGACGTAGCGGGAATCCTGAGGGGAGCGGGCCATACGGTATTTTGGCACGTGCTGGCCCCCCGGGGGGGCTTCCATCGTGCGCGCCGCCCCC
>JAGWPE010000055.1 GCA_028870635.1 Gammaproteobacteria bacterium
CGCGCGGGAAAGGTCACGTCATCAGCATTTCCTCGATCGGGGTACTGAGCAACGCCGCGCGATTCGCGGCATACAACGCCTCCAAAGCGGCTCTCGAGGCGTTCACGCGCACCGCCGCTGCGGAGTATCATGAGCGAGGCGTGCGCTTCACCGTCGTCAACATGCCGCTAGTGCGTACCGCAATGGTTGCCCCGAGCCGCGTTTACGAGCGGTTTCCGCTTCTGCGGCCGGAGCAGGCTGCGGACATCGTCTGCGATGCGATCGTGAGACGTCCGGAGCGGCTCGCGACTCCCCTAGGCAAGCTCGCCCAGTTGGTCGAGGCGTTCGCCCCCGGCTTGAATCGCGCCTTCATGAGCGAGAGCTTTCGCCTTCTGCCGGAATCCGAAGCCGCCGGCGGCGCGCCCGGCGCGGAGGACCGCCTGCAGCCCGAGGTACTGGCGATCGCGGCGCTGCTGCATGGGGCACGCCGATGAGCTCCGCGCAGACCCGGCAACAGCCCGCACCGCCAGCCGCAGCCGGCCCGCAGGCCGATGCCGCGGCCCTGCTCGATCGGCAGCGCGCCGCATTCCTCGCGGAAGGAGCGGTCACGGCGCGCGTCCGCCGCGACAGGCTGGCCCGGGCGCTGGACCTGTTGGTCACTCACCAGCAGCGGTTCTGCGATGCAGCCGTCGCGGACTATGGCAAACGCCCGCCCGCGATCACGTTGCTGATGGACGTCTACCCTGCCGTGCAGGCGCTGCGCCATGCGCGGCGGAACTTGCGCCGGTGGATGCGTCCTCAGCCGGTGAGCACGGGGCTGCCGCTCGGGGTCCCCGGGGCGCGCAGCGAGATCCTCCATCAGCCCCTGGGAGTGGTTGGGATCATCAGCCCGTGGAACTTCCCGGTGGCGCTCTCCTTCGGGCCGCTGGCGGCAGCTCTCGCGGCCGGCAATCGTTGCCTGATCAAACCGTCGGAAGTGACCGCCGCGACCACGCAGCTCATGCAGGAGCTGATCGCGAGGTATTTCGACCCATCCGAGGTGGCGGTCGTGACCGGCGCAGCGGAAGTCGCCGAGGCATTCTCGCGCTTGCCGTTCGATCACCTGATGTTCACCGGGTCGACGGAGATCGGCCGCAAGGTCATGCAGGCGGCGGCGCAGCATCTGGTGCCCGTCACCCTGGAGCTCGGCGGGAAATGCCCGGTGATCATCGGCCGCTCGGCCGACCTCCAGCGCGCGGTCGACCGCATCCTTCTCGGCAAGCTCGCGAATGCCGGACAGATCTGTCTCGCGCCCGATCACCTCTTCGTGCCCCGCGAGATGATCGAGCCGCTGACCCGGGCGGCTCGAGCCTGGGTGCGGCGCGCGTATCCGGCCTGGGAGGCGAATCCTGACTACACGAGCCTCATCTCCGCGAGACAAGCCGCGCGCGCGCGCGAGCTGCTCGCCGATGCGATCGCAAAAGGCGGTCGGGCGGTCACGCTCGGTGAGGGGCGGGAGCCGCCGGCGGACGAGCGGCGTATCGCACCCACTCTCATCCTCGAGCCCGCCGAGAGCATGCGCATCATGCAGGAGGAGATCTTCGCGCCGATCCTGCCGGTCGTGGCATACGATCGGCTGGAAGAGCCGCTCGCTCGGATCAACGCGCAGGCACGCCCGCTGGCGCTCTACTATTTCGGCAGCGACCGGCGGGAGCTGCGCCGGATACTCGAGCGGAGCGTCTCGGGCGGCGTCACGGTGAATGACGTCGCCGCACATTTCCTGGTTCAGAGCCTGCCCTTCGGCGGTGTCGGAGCGAGCGGCATGGGTGCTTATCACGGCGAGCAGGGTTTCAGGCAATTCAGCCACGCGCGTGCGCTCTTCAGGCAGACGCGGCTCGACCTGTCCGGCCTCATCGGGCTGCGGCCCCCGTATGGAGCGCGGCTGCGCGGCTTTCTGCGCATGCTCCTTCGGAAATGACCGCCCTGCAAACGGCTCTCAGGCAGCCGCCGCTCCGGCCCGCTCGCGCTGCTCGCGCTCGAGCTCCCGCCGCAGCACCTTGCCGATCTGCGACTTCGGCAGGCTCGCGCGAAAATCCACCTGGCGCGGGATCTTGTAGGGAGTCAGGCGCGCCCGGCAGAATTCGATCAACTCCTCGGTGGAGAGCGCCGCGCCGGGCCGCAACACCACGTAGACCCTGACCGCCTGGCCCGTGCGGGCATCGGGCACGCCGATGCAGCCGCATTCGAGCACGGCCGGGTGCTCCGCTACGACACTCTCCACCTCGTTGGGAAAGACCTTGAATCCCGAGACGTTGATGAGATCTTTCTTGCGGTCGACGATGCGGATGTATCCGGAAGGCTCGACCACCGCGACGTCCCCGGTCCGAAGCCATCCGTCCTCGCTCAGCACCGCGGCGGTCTCCTGCGGGCGCTGCCAATACCCTCGCATCACCTGAGGGCCGCGCACCCAGAGCTCCCCGGGCTCGCCGACGCTGAGCTCGAGGCCGCTCTCGCGGACGCTGATCTCGGTCGAGGGCAGAGCGAAACCGACGGTGCCCACCCGAGATCCTTCCGGCGGATTGCACGCGACGACGGGCGATGCTTCGGTCAGTCCATACCCCTCCACGAGCTCCCGGCCGGTGACGCTGCGCCACTCCCCGGCGATGCGCGGATGCAATGCCGCGCCTCCGGCCACGCCGAGCTTCAGGTGCGAAAAATCGATCCGCGAGAAGCGCGGATGCGCCAGCAGCGCGGCGTACAGTGTGTTGACTCCCGTGATCAGGGAGAAGCGCCAGCGGGCGAGGTCGTGCACGAAGCCCGCGATATCGCGCGGATTGGTGATGAGCACATTGAGACCGCCCTGCTCGAGGAACAGCAGGCAGTTACAAGTCAGGCAGAAGACGTGATACAGCGGCAGCGGCGTGATCACCACCTCGCGGCCGGGCTCGAACACGCCTCCCCAGACCGCGCGCATCTGCAGGACATTCGCCACCATGTTGGCGTGCGTCAGCATCGCTCCTTTCGGCGTACCGGTGGTGCCGCCGGTGTATTGGAGGAAGGCGATGTCGTCCGGCCGGACCGGAGGAGACTCGAAGTCCAGCGTCGCTCCCCGCTCGAGCGCCTGGCGCCACCGCACGGCCTGTGGAAGATCGAACGGCGGCACCATGTGCTTGATGCGTCGGACGAGAAAATTGACTGCGGTGCGCTTTGGCAGGGGCGCGAGATCGGCGACCGCGGTCGTGATGACGTGGCGGACGCTCGTATCGCCGATCACCTCTGCGAGCACGTGGGCGAAGTTCTCCAGGATCACGATCGCGGTTGCGCCCGAATCGATCAGCTGGTGGCGCAGCTCGCGCGGGGTGTAGAGCGGATTGGTGTTGACTACGGTGAGTCCGGCGCGCAGCGCGGCGAAGAGCGCCACCGGATACTGCAATACGTTCGGCATCATGAGCGCGACGCGGTCCCCGCGCGCGAGGCCGAGATCGAGCAGATAGGCGGCGAGCCGGCCGGAGAGCCGCTCGAGATCCGAAAACCGCAGCGTCACTCCGAGATTGTGATAGGCGGGGCGGTCGGCAAAGCGCCTGCAGCTCGTCTCGAACACACTGACGAGAGTCGCGCCCGGCTCGGCAGCGATGCGCGCCGAGCCGGCCGGCCCGCCGCGGGGTGATTGCTCCGCCTCCGGTTTGGCTGGTATTCGCTCATCGCCCGCCATGGCGCAACCTTAGCGCGCGCGCGGCGGGCTCGCATCAGGGTTTGTAGCGATAGGCATTTCTGCGCATGCGGAAAGGGCATCGGGCCGCCGATGATGAGCCATGGCAACCGAGCCAGGCTTTTCACCACGCATGCCGAGCCCGCAGCCGAGTCCGCAGCCTGAAGGTCTGTCGCGCTTCATCTGGCGTACGCGCTATCGCGACGCGGCGGCTTCACCGCCCGAGAGCACGATCGAGGATACGTGGGACCGCGTTGCGCGCAGCGTTGCGGCGGTCGAGCGCGATCCGACTCATTGGCAGGTGCGCTTCCGCAGCCTGCTCGAGGGCTTTCGCTTCCTGCCCGGCGGCAGAATACTCGCGGGCGCGGGAGTTGCCCGGCAGGTCACCCTCGCCAACTGCTTCGTGATGGGGCCGGTCGATGATTCGATCACGGGCATCTTCGAAGCGCTGAAGGAAGGCGCGCTCACCATGCAGCAGGGCGGCGGAGTCGGATATGACTTCTCGACGCTGCGCCCGCGGGGAAGCCAGGCCCGCACGACGGGCATGGTGGCCTCGGGCCCGGTCTCCTTCCTGCACGTGTGGGACGCCATGTGCGCGACGATCCTTTCCACCGGTGCGCGCCGGGGAGCGATGATGGCGACGCTGCGCTGCGACCATCCGGACATCGAGGAGTTCATCGCCGCCAAGCGGACGCCGGGCGCACTGTCGCGTTTCAATCTCTCCGTCCTCGTCACGGACGCCTTCATGAAAGCGGTCGAGCAGGATGCCGTCTGGCCGTTGGTGTTCGCTGACAAGGAGTGGAGCGTCGTCCGAGCCCGCTACCTGTGGCAGAGCCTGTGCGCAAACGCCGAGGAATTCGCCGAGCCCGGCGTTCTCTTCATCGATCGCATCAATGCCGAGGACAATCTCGCTTACGCGGAGCATTTGAGCGCGACCAACCCATGCGCCGAGGAGCCGCTGCCGCCTTACGGCTCCTGCAACCTCGGCTCGCTCAATCTCCCGGCATTCGTGCGCGCTCCCTTCACGCCGGCGGCGCGGCTCGACGAAGACGCTCTGCACGATGCCGCCAGGGTCGCCGTACGATTCCTGGACGATGTCATCGAGATCTCGCGCTTCCCGCTGTTTCGCCAGCGCACCGAGGCGATCGCCACACGGCGGATCGGCTTGGGCCTGACGGGGCTCGCCGATGCGCTCGCGATGCTCGGGCTACGCTACGATTCGCTGCCTGCGCGCGACTGCGCCGCGGGCATGATGCGCGCAATCCGCGATGCGGCCTACGGCTCATCCGTCGAGCTTGCGCGCGAGCGCGGCCCTTTCCAGCGGTTCGATGGCGCGCAATACCCGCAACGGCCCTTCGTCCGCCGCTTGCCGCAGGCGATCCAGATTGGCATTCGCCACCATGGGATCCGCAACAGCCACCTGCTTGCCGTCGCCCCCGCCGGCACGATCAGTCTGCTCGCGGACAATGTGAGCACGGGGATCGAGCCGATCTTCCGGCTGGAGGGCGAGCGGCGCGTCCTCGATGTCGATGGCGGTTATCATGCTTGCGTCGTGAAAGACCATGCATACTCGCTCTGGCGGGCGCTCCGCCCCGACGCAGGGTGGCTGCCGGAGGCCTTGCTCGATGTCGCATCGGTCTCATGGCGCAACCAGCTTCTGATGCAGGCGGCTCTGCAGCCCTTCATCGACGGCTCGATATCGAAGACGGTTGCCCTCCCGGGCGGCATTGCGCACGGTGCGGTCGAGGAGATATTCCACGCGGCCCATGAGCTGCGCCTCAAGGGCTGCACGGTCTTTCGGGAGGGCGCGCACTGCTGCGATGCCGAGCGTGAGGCCGACTGATGCCTTCGACATCCCCACGCCCTGCTGTCGCCGCACTCGAGGAGAGCCACGATCTGGCCGCAGCCGTCGCCCGCGAAGCCGGTTTTCCCCTCCTTCCCATCGAGGAGCGGCCGTTCGAAGGCGGAGAGTTCAAGCTCCGGCCGCTCGAGTCCGTTCGCGGGCGGCAGGTCTTCGTGCTGCAGAGCCTCGCCGGAAGCGATCATGCGCCCGCGCCTTCCCGCCTCGTGCGTCTGCTGTTTCTGCTTCTGGGTCTTCGCGATGCCGGCGCCGAGTCGAGCATCGCGGTGGTGCCGTACTTCGCCTTCGCGCGCAAGGACCGGCGCACGCAGGTCCGCGACCCGGTAACGTCGCGCTATGTTGCGCAGCTGCTCGAGGCGGCGCACGCCGACTGTGTCATCGGCCTGGACGTGCACAATCCAGCCGCTTTCGACAACTCCTTTCGCGTCCCGACGATCCATCTCACCGCGCTGCCGCTGATGGCGGATCACTTCGCTCGAGCCCCAATCCCCGCTGATGCGGGCATTGCCGTCGTCTCGCCCGACGTCGGCGGCATCAAGCGGGCCCAGATCTTTCGCGAGCTGCTGGCCGCGCGCACGGGGCGCGAGGTCGACCTGGCATTCATCGAGAAGCGCCGTGCGAAGGGCAGCGTCGCCAGCGGAAGCCTCGCGGGCGACGTCGCCGGCCGCACGGTGATCGTTCTGGACGATCTCTGCGCGACCGGAGGGACCTTGATCCGCGCCGCCGAGACGTGCCGGCGCGCCGGCGCCGCCGCAACTCACGTGGCGGTGACGCACACGCCGTTGGCATCGGGGCTCGAGGCGTTGATGGCTGCCGAGCCAATCGACAGCATCACGGTCACCGACAGTGTCGGCACCTCCTTCCCCATGACGCGCTCCCGCTCCGGCTCCGGCAGGCTCGTCACCCTGTCCGTCGCCCCGCTCATCGCTCAAGCGCTGGGACGCATCACTGCCGGGAAGCCGGTCGCACCGCTCTTGGAGCATTGGCCGGCATCTGCGGACGAATGACGGGTCGACGGGTATGCGCGGAGGATGTGCCGCAGCGCATCGGTGAGGTACGAATGCGCGCGCGCCTTCCACTTGGGCCGTTCCCCAGCGAGCGCCGGATCGCGCAGGTGCCAGGCCGCGATCTGCGCGCGCACGGCCGCGCACCGGCTCATGTAGAAACGAAGCAACGCCTGCGGCAGGGGATCGCGCATCGCCCGGGCGTACTGCGCGAGCAGCTCGTCGGCTATGCGCGCTGCGCCGAGGCGCCGGCACTCGAGCGCCAGGAACGCCATCTCCTGCGCCGGATCGAGGCGGCGCAGGTCCTCGTCGAACTCGAGGCAGTCGATCACACAGACGGCCGCGCGGCGGGTGCCGAGAAAGACGTGCTCCGGACGCAGATCCCCATGACCGTCGAGGAGACG
>JAGWPE010000419.1 GCA_028870635.1 Gammaproteobacteria bacterium
CAGGAACGATAGCTCGCAGCCGGCGCTGTACAGTGGCAAGTATGATGCCTACGACGCCGTGATTCCGGCCTTCAACTACCTCGATCTGTCGGCGAGCTGGAGCGCCGGGGACCACCTGACGGTGGTCGGCGGCATCAACAATGTCCTCGACAGGGACCCGCCTTTGCTGAGTCACAGCGTCATTTACGACGACTTTGGCGGCGGCAACGAGAACCTCTACACGGCCTACGATACCTTGGGGCGCGAGTTCTTCCTCACCCTGACCGCCCGGTTCTGAAGCCGTGCCAGGCAGTGAGTCGCGCGATAGCGGATGGGAGCAAGACCAATGAGAGGCATGATGCGCGGCGGGCGGCGGATGGTGTGGCTCGCGGGAGTGACGCTGGCGCTGTCAGCGGTTGCCGTCCCCCTCGCGTACTCGCAGAGCATCATAGAGGAGTGGTCACAGGTGAAGGCGCCGGCGCCGCCGGCATTGAAGGCGGTCCGGATCGATCCCGCCTCCACCGCCCTCATCGTGATGGACATCAGCGTGAGGACCTGCTCGAGCGCCAAGCGCCCGCGCTGCGCCGCCAGTCTGCCGGCGATCGCGAGTCTGGTGCGCAAAGCGCGGGCGAGCGGGGTTCTCGTGCTGTACTCGCTCGTGGGGCACGACGGGAGGAGCGACATCCCCAAGGCCTTCGCTGCGCGGCCATCCGATACGGTCGTGACGGGCGCAGGCCCGGACAAGTTCGTCGGCAGCGGTCTCGAGGCGATCCTGAAGGCGAGGCACATCAAGACTCTGATCACGGTGGGCACGTCCGCGGAGGGAGCGGTGCTGAACACGGCATCCGGAGCGGTCTTCCGCGGCTTCGAGGTCGTAGTGCCGGTCGATGGCATGTCCTCCGATACGCTCTACGGTGAGCAGTCGACTGCCTGGTATCTGGCGCACGCGCCGCGCGTGTCTCAGCACGCCGCGTTGACCGAGGTGGACAGGATCACGTTCTGACGAGGCGCGGTCCGCAGCGAGAGGTTCAGATGCCGACATGGCGAGGTGCCCGAGAATGAGACCTTCCGGATTCCGTTTCGCGCTCGCCGCCGCGGCGGCGCTGGTGCTGACAGGACCCCTTCCGCTCGCCCATGCGGCTGCCGCGCGCGCGGCTCTCTCCGGCGAGGTCACTTCGCCGGAGGGACGCCCGATGGAGGGCGTGATCGTCGGTGCCACCCGGGCAGGGTCGACCATCACCGTCGAAGTCGTGAGCAACCACGCGGGTGATTACCAATTCCCCGCTTCCAGCATCGCTCCCGGCCGCTACCAGCTTCGGGTCCGTGCAATCGGTTACGCACTCGCGGGACCGGGGGAAGTCACCGTCCGTGGCGGCGGTACGACGACCGCGAACCTGAGCTTGCGGACGGTCGAGGACATCGACGATCAGATGACCAACGCCGACTGGCTGATCAGCATGCGCGGCAACCGGCGGCAGAAGGATCTGCTGCTCAACTGCACGACCTGCCATACCGTCGAGCGCATCGTCACCTCGCACTTCACCGCGCAGGACTTCGGGGGCGTGATGCAGGTGATGGCGGGCTTCGCGAATCAGGCCTCGGATCTCGAGCCGCAGCGCAAGCTCAAGATCCCGCAGAGCATTGCCGCGAACTGGGGTGAGGGAAAAGCGACGCTGGCCAGGTTCATGGCGAGCAACGACGAGAGCGCCGGCGGCAAGTTGAGCTACCCGCTGCGGACCTTGCCGCGCCCGACCGGGCGGGGAACGGACGTCATCTACACGGTGTACGCCCTGCCGCGGCCGTCGATCCAGCCGCACGATGTGGTGGTCGACCGCTCGGGCACGGTGTGGTTCAGCGAGTTCGGCGACGACAATCTCGGCCGGCTGGATCCCCGGACGGGCAAAGTGAAGGAATACACCATTCCAACGATGCGCCCGCAGGAGCCGAAGGGCAGCCTCGATCTGGAATTCGACGAGCGGGGGAACCTCTGGATCGCGCGGATGAACCAGGGCGGGATCGCGGAATTCAACGAGAAGACCGGCAAGTTCAAGGTGTACGAGGTCCCGAAACCGCTCATAACCGTCACCACGCAGCAGCCGATGGTCGCCCCGGAGCATCGGGAGGTGGACGGGAAAATATGGATGAACGCCGAGTCGATTCCGGGTCTCTACCGGGTGGACATCCGGACCGGCAAATGGCAAGTCTGGAAACCCTACGGGGTGATGAAGGGTGGTGGCGGAGGGGAGTACGCGTTCGGCCGGCCGCACTCGGTCTACGGCGTGTACAGTGACGCGCACAACAATGCCTTCTTCTGCGATTTCTCCGGGGAAAACATCGGGGAGATCGACGCCAAAACCGGCAAGGTGACCTTGTTTCCGACGCCCACACCGCACTCCCGGCCGCGGCGCGGGGAAATGGACGCCCAAGGGCGTCTGTGGTTCGCCGAATGGCGGGGCGACAACATCGGCATGTTCGATACCCGGACGCACAAATTCAAGGAGTGGCCGATCCCGCTGCCGTACTTCGCGCCCTATCAGGCGGTGCGGGACAAGAACGGAGAGATCTGGGCCGGCGGCATGAGCTCCGATCGGATCGTGAGGCTGAATCCGAAGACCGGCAGGATGACCGTATACCTGTTGCCGGATTCGACCAACATCCGCCGCATGTTCGTCGATGATTCCGGGCCGCGCCCGGTCCTGTGGATCGGCAATAATCACGGCGCCTCCATCGTCCGGATGGAGCCGCTCGACTGAGCGGCACGAACGGCGCGCTGCGCTTCAGGTACGCTGCAGGAGGGCTGCCTTGATCCGCTCCCGGCTCAGCGGCGCCTGGCGTACGCGCACGCCCGTTGCGTCGAAGACCGCATTGGCGATCGCGGCGGCCACCGGGCGGCTCGCGGGCTCGCCGGCGCCCAGCGGCAGCTCGTCCTTGTGGTCGATGAGGACGATGTCGACCCTTTCGGGCGCGTCCCTCGTCTCGAGTATCGGGTAGCTGACCCAGTCGAC
>JAGWPE010000420.1 GCA_028870635.1 Gammaproteobacteria bacterium
GTGATCGACAAGATGCGCGAGCAGAACATCCGTGACGACTTCATCGTGCTGGTGGGCGGCGCGCCGCTCAACGAGGAGTTCGGCAAGGCCGTGGGCGCCGATGCCTACTGCCGCGATGCGGCGATCGCGGTCGAGACGGCGAAGAGCCTGATCGCCACGCGCCGGTCCATGCGTGCCGCCTGAGGTCGACGGAGCTGATGCTTGGACACCTCTCGTGGCACGCTGATCATCGCTTGCGGAGCGCTTGCACACGAGATCGCGGCCCTGCGCAAGGCGAACGGCTGGTCGGCAATCGACGTCTGCTGCCTGCCGCCGGAGCTGCACAATCGTCCCGATCGCATCGCCCCGGCCGTGCGGGAGAAGATCCGCGCCCACCGCGGCGAGTACCGTAGCCTCTTCGTCGCCTACGGCGATTGCGGTACCGGCGGCCGGCTGGATGCGCTGCTGCGGGAGGAAGGCGTGGAGCGCCTGCCCGGCGCCCACTGTTACGAGTTTTTCGCCGGCGCCCGCGCATTCGCCGAGATGGCGGATGTCGAGCCGGGAACCTTCTACCTGACGGACTTCCTCACGCGCCATTTCGAGCGGCTCGTGGTGCGGGGGCTCGGGATCGACCGGCACCCGCAGCTCGCGCAGGAGTACTTCCGCAATTACCGCAAGGTGATCTACCTCGCTCAGACCGACTCCCCGGCTCTCCTCGAGCAGGCGCGGCAGATCGCCTCGGGGCTGGGCCTCGCGTTCGAGCATCGGTGCACGGGCTTCGGCGAGCTCGGCTCCCGGCTCACGGCGCTCGCTGCCGCCGACCGGACGCCAGTATGGCAAACCTGATCATCATCTCCTGGCGTGACATCCCGGCGCAGGTGATCGGCCGCAAGGGCCGTGAGACCTCCAAGGCGCAACTGTCGGCGCGATTCCAGGAGGCGGTGGATCGCGCAGCCATGCGCGCCGGCCGAGGAAGCTCGAATGCCTATCTCGCGGACTGGAAGCGCAGTCCTCCCCGTCCCTGCGGCGAAGACGTCGCGGCGGAGGTCGCCGCGGAGGCCGCGCGGATCGAGGCCCGCTACACCGATGAATACCTCGAGCGACTGGTGAAGTCCAAGGGCATCGATCCGGATGCGGCCTCCGACGGCGCTGCATCGACGGATCCGGCCGGTGCCTGATGTACAGCGTACGTTTGTGGTCGGTACGTCATGCGCGCGGTCTCAACAGCTTCTACCGCGGCTTTGAGCGCGCTCTGACCGCGCTGCATCCGCTTTTCGAGCGTGCCGGCTATCAGCGTCTCGAGCGTCCCGTGGCGGCGCTCGAGCGCTCCGTCAAAGGGCTGCTGTTCGATTGCCGGATGTGCGGGCAGTGCATCCTGAGCTCGACGGGCATGTCCTGCCCCATGAACTGTCCGAAGAGCCTGCGCAACGGACCCTGCGGCGGCGTGCGCGCCAACGGCAATTGCGAGGTGCGGCCCGACATGAAATGCGTCTGGTACCTCGCCGTTGCCGGCAGCGCCCGCATCCCCGGGGGCGCCGAGGCGCTCGCCCGCGTACAACCGCCGGTCGATCGGCGGCTCACGGGAAAATCCTCATGGCTGCGCGTCGCGCGCGAGAACGCCGGAGGCAGCGCTTGATCTTCGAGGACGAGCCGGTACCCGGCTATCCGCTGCCGATCCTGCCGGGTCACACCTCACCCGGCCGTTTCGAGCGCGTGCTGCGCGCCCGGCAGTTCGCCGTGACTACGGAGATGGCGCCGCCCGACTCCGCGGACCCCGAGGAGGTGTACCGGCGCGCGCGCATCTTCGACGGTTATGTCGATGCCATCAACGCCACTGACGGCAGCGGCGCCAACTGCCACATGTCGAGCATTGCGGTCTGCGCGCTGCTCACAAGGGTCGGGTACGCCCCGGTCTTGCAGATCTCCTGCCGCGACAAGAACCGCATCGCGATCCAGGGCGACATCCTGGGCGGGGCCGCGATGGGCGTGTGCAACATCCTGTGTCTGACGGGCGACGGCGTGCAGGCCGGCGATCATCCGCAGGCGCTGCCGGTGTTCGACCTCGATTCCATGACGCTGCTCGAGACCGCCCGGACCATGCGCGACGAGCATCGCTTCCTGAGCGGACGCAAGCTGACCTACGCGCCGAGAGTGCTGCTCGGAGCCGCCGAGAATCCCTTCGCCCCGCCGCTCGAATGGCGCGCGCAGCGGCTCGCGAAGAAGGCCGCCGCCGGGGCGCAGTTCATTCAAACCCAATACTGCTACGACGTGCCGCTGCTGAAGGCCTTCATGCGCCGGATCGAGGATCTCGGCCTGCTCGAGAAGGTCTTCATCCTGGTCGGGGTGGGTCCGCTGCGCTCGGCCAAGGCGGCGGAATGGATGCGCACGCACGTCCCCGGCCTGCACATTCCCGATGCCGTCATCGCGCGCATGGCAGGCGCCGCCGACGCCGCGCGCGAAGGCCGCAATCTCTGCACAGACATCATCCAGGAGATCCGCTCCATCCCCGGTGTGAGCGGCGTTCACCTGATGGCCTATCGCCA
>JAGWPE010000056.1 GCA_028870635.1 Gammaproteobacteria bacterium
GCCGGCACCAGCACGACGACGTGCCGTCCCGCCGCGCGAGGCGCGGCGAGCGACAGCGGTCCGCCCTGGGAAGGGCCCGCGGCGGCGCCGCGCGCATCGACCACCAGCCAGGTGGCCTGCTCTTGCGGCGTGCGCGGAAGCTTGAGGAGGAGCCAATCAGCCATGGTCGCGCATACTAGCAGCGGCGGGATCAGTAGGGCGTGAAGCTGCGCATCACGGGGCGAACCATCCCGGTCGAGTCCTGGTAGAGCACCGTGTAGACCGAGAACTGGGCCGGGCCGAGGGTCACGAAGCTGGTCAGCCGGAACCAGGTGGATTTTTCGCCGATCAGGTCCGCGAGTGTGGGGGCCTTGCCGGGCTGCTGCGGGCCCACCGGCGTCGTGTTCGTGTTTCCCCCCGGCACGTTCCCTGCCGCCTGCAGCACGTCGTTCTTGGTCGGGAAGCACGTGCCGGCCGCCTCACGGTCCTTCGCGAACTGCTGCGGATCGGCGCTGAACTGCTCGTGCCCGGTGAGCGCATCGAGCACCCAGGGATCTGCCGAGCACACATTGGTCCATTGGCCGGGGGGCAGGGCGACGATGTGCGGCGCGAGCTTGTCGAAGTCCGCGCGCGTGAAGCCCGGCAAGGCCATGAGCTCACTGGTGCTGGTGATTGGCAGGTTGGGCGTGCGGTAGGGCGGGTCCATTTCCATGTAGACGCTGTCTTCCGCGCCGTCCGGGAACATGGGCGTCGTGTCCTTGTCGATCCAGTCGACGATGTAATTGGCCCACTTCGGATCCATGTCGAGCATGGTCAACAGCCGCTGAAACGCCTGGATCGCGACCGTATTCGGCGTCTCGCCGTCGATCTCGACCAGGTTGTTGATGTTGAATCGCCCCTGCATGTCCTCGAGATGGGCCTCGAGCATCACACCGGGGATGACTTCGGTCGGGGGCAACGGCTGGCTCCAGGCCTGGCCGGGATAGATGTAGGGCGAATTCTGCTTGGCCTGCTGCTGCAGCCCATAGGCCGCGAGCGCCTCGGCGCCTTCGGAAACGAGGAGCGCCTGATCGAAGGCGAAGGTCGCCGCGGCCCGGCGCGCCGTCATCGCGTTGTCGTAGGCCATCGTGGCGGCCACGATGGTGCCGAGGGCAACGAGCAGAATCGCGACGAGGAGCGCCACGCCCCGCTGGCGATGGCGCGAGGGTATGCAGCCGTGCAGACGGCGGCTCTTGGGAATCCCACGTTGCGGGCGAGTCTCGCTCAATTGGCGATCTCGAAGATGCGCACTATCTTGCCCCACTGCTGGGTATCCAGCGTGACCTCCACCGCCTCGGGCCGCATGCGAAAGGCGGAGTCCTCGATACCCGCGCTGCTCACGCCGGCCGTCGGCCACGTGTCGACCCAGGAACGCGTGACGGGCACCATGTAGCGGAATGTCACGTTGCGAAGACGCTTCAGGAGGTTGCGCTTGAAGGGTGTGCTCGAGAGCGTCGCGTCGAGCACGTTCCAGTGCTCACGCACCAACGTGCCGTTGTCGAGAACGTATGCGACCCGTTCGAGCTCCGAACGCTGCAGGCCAGTGGGATTGCTCCAACCGCCGCGAGTCAGAACCACCAGCGGCGCGGACGTGTCGGAAGCCCCCGGGCTGTCGGCAGTGCCGGAAGACCCGGACGTGGGACCTCCCTGCAGGCACGCCAAGTAGGTCGTGCCATCCGGCGAGCGTACCGGGCGCGGCGCGAGCTGCACGAAGTCCTGCTCGATGACGCGCATCGCGGTCTCGAGCTGCACGAGATTCTGCTGGTGGCGGCGGATGGAGCCGCGGGTCGTCAGTGCCTGATTGATGGCGCCATAGCCCATCGCGAACATCACGGCCGCGATGAAGAGGGCCACCAGAAGCTCGATGAGGGTGAATCCACGCGGGGCTCGGCTGGCCGGCGCGCGCATGCGGCTCATGTGGATCATGGCGTACCCGGATTGCCGCCGGTCTGCGGGCCGCTGCTCGTCGGCGGCACGCCGAGGATCGGCTGCTGCGACCACTGCGGCGGCGGCGGATTCGTCGGCGGGGCGATGGCGTTGCTCATGAAGCCGGTCGCGCTCGCGTACCAGCCGCGGTCATCGCCCGCCTTGCTGTCGGCGGGGCGCACATCGACGTTGATCTGCACCATGCCCGAGATTCGGGTATTGGTGACCTTCTGCCGCCATTCCCAGCTTCGTCCGGCGTAGTCGATGTCGTCGCTGCTCGTGCCGGCGCCCGGCTGGGTGCCCGACAGCCTCACGGTCTCGATGCGGTTCAACGCCACCCACTCGGCGAAGGTCTTGTCCTGGAGGTACATGGCGGTGTTGGCGGAGGAGGTGAGCGCCTCCAGCACCGCCGCCATGCCGATCGCCACGATGGCGAGCGCCACCAGCACCTCGATCAGGGTGAAGCCTCTCGCCGTCTTCACGTGCCGCCCTCGGCCATCGGCTTGGCGACGATGTCGCCGTCCTGGTTCTCATCGAGTGTGATGCTGCGGCCGGCGCTCGCGCGCTCCACCGTAATGGTGAAGGAGGAGAGGTCGCCGCTGGAGAAGATCATCACCTGCGGCGCGAAGGACTTGCCCGTGTCCGATTGCGAATCGGAAGCGGAATCCGGCTGGGAGTCAGAGCCGGCAGCCGAATCCGAGTCGGGGCCCGCGCTTCTTTGCGCGCCCTCGCCGTGCGGCTGAGAGCTCGACTTGGAATCGGTCTGTGAGGTGGAAGGCACGGTCATGTCCTCGCCCAACACGATCCGCCGCGCGTCGACCACCAGCTTGAATTCGAGGCCGGTGGGCAGAGTCCGCTCCCGCAGGGCGTCGTCCTCGAACACCCGCCGCCATGCTCCGGTGCGCACGTCATACACGACGAACTCGTAGCCATGCTGGCCGAAGAAGACGCCGTAATCGCGCGTCTGCAGCTCCGCCTGCTCGCGGGCGTAGTCCATCAAAGACAACAGCCGCTTGCTCTCCGTCTCCAGCTCCGTGTCTTTACCCGCGAAGCTCATCGATAGCAGCATCCCCGCCGTCACGACGCCGATGATGAGCACGACGACGAGGATCTCCAGCAGCGTGAACCCATGGGCACACCGAGGTGCCCGCCGCTGCAGGCGGCGCTTCATACCAGCGTCAATCGCCGAGGTTCCAGTTGCCGATGTCGGCATTGACACCATCGCCACCGGGCTGGCCATCGGCGCCGAGCGTATAAAGGTCATAGGGCTGTCCGTGCGTCCCAGGATAGGCGTACTGGTACGGACGGCCCCAGGGATCGTTGGAGAGCCGCTGAATGTAGGGGCCGTGCCAGTGCGTGACCGAAGGGTCGTTCGGCTGCTTGATGAGGGCGTCGAGGCCATCGTCCGAGGAGGGGTACTCGGAGTTGTCGAGGCGGTATTCGGTGAGGGCGGTCTCGAGGGACTGGATGTCTTCCTTCGCCTTGGAAACGCGTGCTTCGTCGACCTTGCTGACGACCTGCGGCACGATGACGGCCGCGAGCAGGCCGATGATGATCACCACGACCATGATCTCGATCAGGGTGAAGCCTCGCTGCTGGGAGTTCACGGCAGCGGATCTCGCGGGGTGGCGTCGATGGTTCATCATGAGCTGGGTTTTCCTGCGGCGGCGATGCGCCTGGGGGCGCGACGCGGAATCATAACCGCGGGCGAGGGTGGCTGCGTCTGCGCCGTTCGACAGTCCCGCGCGAAGCCGGTTCCGGGCGGGGCCGCTATAATCGCCGGAATTTTTGACCATGCGAGGACGCGATGACGTTTGGCTTCGTATTTCCCGGGCAGGGCTCACAGTCGGTCGGCATGCTGGCCGCGCTCGCTCCCGCGGCGGGCGCCGAGTCGGTGCTGCGCGACACTTTTGCCGAGGCTTCGGCGGTGCTCGGATACGATCTCTGGCAGCTGGTGGCCGCAGGACCCGCGGAGCGCTTGAACGCCACCGAGTGCACCCAGCCCGCCATGCTCGCCGCCGCGACCGCGACCTGGCGGCTCTGGCGGGCGCAGGGCGGCCGCGAGCCCGAGGTCGTCTCCGGTCACAGCCTCGGGGAGTTCTCGGCGCTGGTGGCGGCGGAGGCCCTCGATTTCGGTGCGGCCGTCGACCTCGTGCGCTTCCGTGGCCGCGCCATGCAGGAGGCGGTGCCCGCAGGCAGCGGCGCAATGGCGGCAATCCTCGGTCTCGAGGACTCCCAGGTGATCGAGGCCTGCCGCGAGGCTGCTCAGGGAGCCGTCGTCGAGCCCGTCAACTTCAACGCTCCCGGTCAGGTCGTCATCGCCGGCGGGCGTGAGGCCGTGGAGCGCGCGATCGAGGCCGCCAAGAGCCGGGGTGCCAAGCGGGCCGTGGCCCTTCCGGTGAGCGTCCCCGCGCACAGCAGCCTGATGCAGGCAGCCGCACAGCGCCTGGGGGAGCGGCTCGCAACCGTGGCTTTGCGGCCGCCGCGCATCCGCTTCGTGAGCGCGGTCGATGCGGCCGCGCACGCTGACCCGGCCGACCTGCGCCAGCTCCTCGTGCGTCAGCTCTCGAGTCCCGTGCGCTGGTCGGATACGGTGCGCGCGCTGGCGGCGAGCGGCATCGGCTCGCTCATCGAATGCGGCCCGGGCAAGGTGCTGACGGCGCTCAATCGCCGTATCGAGCGGGGCCTCGAGGCGATCGCGCTCGAGGATGCCGAAGCGCTGCGGACCGCATTGGCGGCGGCACAGTCTTGAATCGAGGTGGATATACGTATGCTCGAGAATGACGTCGCGCTCGTTACGGGTGCTTCCCGCGGAATCGGCCGGGAGATCGCGCTGGCGCTCGCCAAGGCCGGCGCCAAGGTAATCGGTACGGCGACCACCGCGGAGGGTGCCGCTGCCCTCACGGCGGCCCTGGCGTCGCATGGATACAACGGCCGCGGCGCTCAGCTGGACGTCTCGAGCGCCGCCTCGATCGATGCCCTGCTCGGCGAGCTCGATGCCGCCGGGGAGATGCCCACCATCCTCGTCAACAATGCCGCAATCACGCGCGACATGCTCCTCCTGCGGATGAAGCCGGAGGACTGGGATCAGGTGATTGCGACCGACCTGACCTCGGTGTTCCGCCTCTCGAAGGCATGCCTGCGCCGGATGATGAAGGAGCGGCGCGGCCGGATGATCAACCTGACCTCCGTGGTGGGCGTGACCGGCAACCCCGGGCAGACCAACTACGCCGCTGCCAAAGCGGGCATTCTCGGCTTTACCAAGTCTCTGGCGCGGGAAGTCGCCTCGCGCGGCATCACCGTCAACGCGGTCGCGCCCGGATTCATCGACACCGACATGACCCGCTCGCTCACTGAGGAGCAGCGCGCCGGGCTCCTGACCCAGATCCCCGCCGGACGGCTCGGTGCGGCCGCGGACGTGGCCGCCGCGGTGCTCTTCCTGGCCTCGCCGCAGGCAAGCTACATCACGGGCGAGACGCTGCACGTCAACGGCGGAATGTACATGCCCTGAGCTCGGGAGCAGGCCGCCGCCGGGCTCCGCTCCGGGGGCGCTCCGGCAGGGGCGCGACCGTTGGAGGCGCGCAACAACGGGGGCGGGAACGATACCGTCCCCGGGGCGCCGCCGGTGGCGGGGCCTGGGGCGATTCCCGAGAAAAAACAATCACTCAGCAGCCGCGCACGGCGACTGGCACCCCCTGGGGTGTTCCCCTACAATACCGCGCCCGCGCCGCCGGCCCCGGCCTGGCGGCGTGGGAACGTATTTCCGTAATCCAATTTCTAAAACATAAGGACCATCCGCTAATGAGCACAGTTGAGCAGCAGGTCAAAGCCATCGTGGCCGAGCAGCTTGGCGTCAAGCAGGAGCAGGTGACCAATGACGCCTCCTTCGTGGACGATCTTGGGGCCGACTCGCTCGACACGGTCGAGCTCGTGATGGCTCTCGAGGAAGAGTTCGAGATCGAGATTCCGGACGAGGATGCCGAGAAGATCACCACGGTCCACCAGGCGATCGATTACATCAACGAGCGCCGCAACAAGGCCTGAGCAAAGGCCTGACAGCGCTCAGGCGCCGCGCAGGCTCCCGAGCGCTGCGCGCGCAGGGCGGCGGCTGCAGGGACGGTAGGCAGTGCGCGTTCGCCGGCAGATATCGATGAAGCGGCGCCACGGGCGCCGCAACATTCCCCAGGAACACTAGAGACGGGTAGCGTGTGAGCAAGCGTCGCGTGGTCGTAACGGGCATGGGATTGATCTCGCCCATGGGCAGCAATGTCGAGGGGGCATGGAAAGCCATTCTTGCAGGCGAGAGCGGCATCGGACCGATCACGCGGTTCGACGTGTCCAACTTCCCGGTCCGTTTCGGCGGGCAGGTGAAGGGCTTCGAGCCGAGCCGCTACTTCAATACGAAGGAGCTGCGGCGCATGGACGAGTTCATGCACTACGGCGTCGCCGCGGGGATCGAGGCCGTCCAGGACTGCGGGATCGACTTCGCCAAGACCGACGCGACGCGTTGCGGCGCGGTCTGCGGCGCGGGCATCGGCGGCCTCGGCACGATCGAGAGCGAGTACGCCGAGTACGTGAAGACGGCCAACCCGCGCAAGATATCCCCGTTCTTCGTGCCCGCCACGATCATCAACATGATCGCCGGGCACCTCTCCATCAAATACGGCCTCAAGGGACCGAACCTCGGCGTAGTGACCGCATGCACCACCTCGACGCACGCGGTTGGGATCGGGATGCGGACCATCCAGTACGGCGATGCCGACGTGATGATCGCCGGCGGCGGTGAGATGGCGACCACGGTCTGCGGCCTGGCGAGCTTCGCGCAGGCGAAGGCGCTGTCGACCCGCAACGAGGCCCCGACGGAGGCCAGCCGGCCCTGGGATCTCGACCGCGACGGCTTCGTGTTGAGTGACGGCGGCGGCGCCCTCATCCTCGAGGAGCTCGAGCACGCCCGCCGGCGCGGTGCGCGCATCTATGCGGAGCTCGTCGGCTTCGGCATGAGCGGCGACGCCTATCACATCACGCTGCCGCCGGAGGATGGCGAAGGTGCTCGCCTGGCAATGGCGAATGCGCTGAAGGATGCCGCACTGAATCCCGCCGACGTGCAGTACGTCAATGCGCACGCTACCTCGACCTCCGCCGGCGACAAGGCGGAGACGCTCGCCATGAAGCGAGCCTTCGGCGAGCATGCGCGCCGGCTTGCCGTCAGCTCGACCAAGTCCATGACGGGGCACCTGCTCGGCGCCGCGGGCGTGGTGGAGGCGATCTTCTCCATTCTCGCGCTGCGCGATCAGGTCGCGCCGCCCACCATCAACTATCACACCCCGGATCCGGACTGCGATCTCGATTACGTGCCGAACACGGCGCGGCCGATGAAGATCGATGTCGCCCTGTCGAATTCCTTCGGCTTCGGCGGCACCAACGGGTCGGTGATCTTCAGGCGATTCTGAGTCGACTGGCCCGAAGTCGCCTGCGGCGCTTCGGGCAGGCCAGCCGTGTCACGCGTTCGACCCCGCGGCCGTTTCCCGGGACGTCTCCGCCAGCGTTGGCGGGTCTCAGAGGGAACGGCCCTGGGCCGATTGATCGTTTGCTTTCGCACGGGAGGCAAGACTTGATTCTCCGCGAGCTCGATATTCCGCCCGGTGTGCTCAGGCAGCTCGCGGCGAGCCGTCCGCAGCGCTATCCCGTACTGTTCGACAGCGCGGCGGACGGGCCGCTCAGCCGCTGGAGCGTGCTCGTCGCTCAGCCTGCCGGCGCGCTCTGGCTCGATGCGCAGGGGCGAATCCAGGCGGAGGGCGCCGTGCCACGGGGGGTGGTCGTGGCGGGAGAAGGATTTCTGCGCGCCCTCGGCCGGTGGGTCGGCCGCGAGCAAATCGCCGGGCAGCTGCCGGCGGAGGCGATCGGCCTGCCATTCTGCGGCGGCTGGGCGGTGTTCCTCGGCTACGAGCTCGCCGGCGAGATCGAGCCGCGGCTCGCTCTGCCGCGGGCGGGTGAGGCGCACCCGTGGCAGGCCTTCGCCTTGCGCGTGCCGTGTGCGCTGGTTCATGACAGGCTCTCCGGCAAGGTCCAGGCGCTCGCCGAGGAGGGTGCCGCGGAGGCGCTGGATGCGCTCGCGTGCGATGCCCGTGAGCTGGCATTCGCCGGCTGCGCGACCGAGACATCAGCGCCGCTCGCCGTGGCGCGGGTCATGGAGGAGGACCCGGGCGCCTACCTCGAGCGGGTGAGGCTCGGCAAGGAATACATCCGGGCCGGCGACATCTATCAAACCAACCTCTCACGCCCCTGGCGCGTCGAGCTGCGTGCCGCAGCGGATGTGGGGCGGCTCTATGAGCGCCTGCGCGGCGCCAATCCCGCGCCATTCGCGGCGCTGGCGCAGTGGCAGGGCGGCGCGCTGCTCAGCTCCTCTCCGGAGCGGCTGGTGCGCGTCACCGGCCGGCACATCGAGACCCGCCCGATCGCGGGCACTCGGCCGCGCAGCCGTGAGCCGGGAGAAGATGCGCGCGAGGCCGCGGCTCTCGTGTCGCATCCAAAGGAGCGTGCCGAGCACATCATGCTCATCGACCTCGAGCGCAACGACCTCGGACGGGTCTGCGAGGCCGGTACGGTGCGCGTCGAGGAATTCATGTCCATCGAGTCCTACGCGCACGTGCACCATATCGTCTCCGGCGTGACGGGAACGCTGCGCCGGGACGTGACGGCGATCGATGCTTTGCGCGCGGTGTTTCCCGGAGGAACCATCACCGGCTGCCCGAAGCATCGCTGCATGCAGATCATTGCGGAGCTGGAGGGCGAGGGGCGCGGCGCCTATACCGGCTCGCTCGGGCTGCTCGGGCGCGACGGCAGCATGGATTTCAACATCCTGATCCGCACGATGATGCTCAGCGGCCGAACGATCGAGTTTCGGGCCGGCGCCGGGATCGTGGCCGATTCCGATCCGGAGCGCGAGCTCGAGGAGTGCCGCGCCAAGGCGCGGGGGCTCCTGGCCGCCTTCGGCGAGGCGGACCGCGCGGGAGCCGCGGCGTGACGAAATCGGAGCATCGCAACGCTCCGGCCGCGGAAGGCGCCGATGCGATGCAATCGATCCTGATCAACGGTGTCGCCGCGGCGGGCGGCATTTCGGCGCTCGACCGCGGGCTGCACTTCGGTGATGGCCTCTTCGAGACGATCGCCTGTCTGCACCACCGCCCTCGTTTTCTCTCACTGCACCTGGAGCGCCTGGCGCGCGGCTGCGGCATGCTCGGTTTCTCACCGCCGGCGATGCAGCTGTTGCGCGAGGAGATCGAGGGCGTCGCGGCGGCGCAGGAGCGCTCCATCGTCAAGCTGATCGTGACCCGCGGTGAGGCCACCGTGCGCGGTTACGCAGTCAGCGGCCGCGAGCAGGCAACACGCGTGGTGATTCGCTATCCTTGGCCAGTGGAAAACCCCGTCCTGCGGCAGCAGGGGGTGACCGTGCGCATGGCGGCGATGCGCCTCGGCGAGAACCCCGCGCTGGCCGGCCTCAAGCACTGCAACCGCCTGGAGCAGATCCTCGCGCGCAGCGAGCCTCAGGCCGCCGCCTTTGCCGAGTCCCTGATGCTCAGCCGATCCGGAAAGCTCGTCTCGGGCACCATGACCAACGTGTTCCTCGTTGACGGCCCGCCGCACTCGCCGCGCCTGCGCACGCCGGCTGTCGAGCTCTGTGGAGTGGCGGGAGTCATGCGGCGCGTCGTGCTGCGGGAGGCGGCCCGGGCGGGCATCGCCGCGAGCGAATGCGCCCTGTTGCCCGCGGATCTTGCGGCCGCCACGGAGGTATTCCTGACGAACGCCCGGGTGGGCGTCTGGCCGGTGGGCCGCCTCGAGGAGAGGACTCTGACTCCCGGCCCCGTGACTCGGCGCATGCAGAGCCTGCTTCAGCCCCTGCTCGAGGAGCCTGCCGATGCTTGAGGCCGCCCGCAACCGCGGCAGAGCGGTCATGATCATTCTCCTGGCGCTGCTCGTGCTGGCGGCGGCCGCGGGCTACGCGCTGTTGGGTCGGGATTTCCACGCTCCGGGCCCGGCGGCGACACCCGTGGGGCTGAAAGTGTCCGCGGGAGAGAGCACCCGCGCCGTGCTCGCGCGCCTGGGGGAGCTCGGCGCCCTGGCTCACCCGCGCGAGGTGGAGCTCTATCTGCGCCTGCATCGCCGCATTCCGCGCATCGAGATCGGCGCCTACGAGGTGCCCGTGCACGCCAGTCCCGCCGACATCATCCGCATGTTCGAGCAGGGCAGGGTGGTGTTGGATCAGCTCACGGTGGTCGAGGGGGCGAGGTTCGCCGATTTCAGGCACGAGCTCGAGGCGCAGCGGGACATCGCGCACACCCTGCGCGGCAAGAGCGATGCCGAGATCATGAGCGCGCTCGGCCATCCCGGAGAGAGCCCCGAGGGGCGCTTCTTTCCCGATACCTATCGTTTCGCGCCCGGCACCAGCGACCTGACCATCCTGGCGATGGCCTACGACCGGATGGCCGCCGTGCTGGCCAAGGTGTGGCAGGAAAGGAGCGGCGGTCTGCCCTTCGCTACTCCCTATGAGGCGTTGATCCTCGCTTCCATGGTGGAGAAGGAGACGGGCGTCGCCGATGAGCGCGGGCTCATCGCCGGGGTCTTCGTCAACCGCCTGCGCCGCGGCATGCGCCTGCAGTCGGATCCGACGGTGATCTACGGTCTCGGCGCCCAGTACGACGGTACGATCCATACCCGGGACCTGACGACCGACACGCCATTCAACTCCTATACGCGCTCGGGACTGCCGCCGACACCCATCTCACTGCCCGGCCTCGAGTCGCTGCTGGCCGCCGTTCATCCCGACCCAACGGATGATCTCTATTTCGTCGCGACGGGGCAGGGCGGGCACCATTTCTCGAAAACGCTGGCGGAGCACGACGCGGAGCTGCGGGCTTACCTCGCGCACTTGCGCGCGCAGCAGCAGGCAGCGGCGCGCCGGCAGGCGGCGGGGAATTGATGGCTCGGGGACTCTTCATCACCCTGGAGGGCATCGAGGGGGCGGGCAAGTCCACCGTGGCGCGCGGGGTGTGCGAGTGGCTCGGCCGGCAGTCCATCCGCGCGACGCTCACTCGGGAGCCCGGCGGCACGGCGCTCGCCGAGCGGGTGCGCCAGATCGTGCTCGAGCGCGGGCAGGAGCGGCTCTCGGCCGTGACGGAGACGCTGCTCATGTTCGCGGCACGCGCAATCCATCTCGAGAATCTCATCCGTCCCGCCCTCGAGCGCGGCGACTGGGTCGTTTGCGACCGCTTCACGGATGCCACCCGGGCGTACCAGGGGGGCGGCCGGGGGGTCGATGCGGCGTGGATCGAATCCCTGGCCGGCCAAGTGCATGGGGGTCTGCAGCCGGATTGCACGCTGCTGCTCGATCTGCCGGTGCCGATCGGTCTGCAGCGCGCCAGGAGCCGCCAGGCCGGCGCTGTGGACCGATTCGAGGCAGAGGCGCAGGTCTTTTTCGAGCGGGTGCGCGCGGCGTATCTGGAGCTGGCGCGGCGGGAGCCGCAGCGCATCCACGTGATCGACGCATCCCTGCCGCTCGAGGCGGTGCAGCAGCAGGTCGCGGCAGTGCTCGGGCGGCTGTCCCCCTTGCCTGATCAGGGCCGGGCGCCGTGACTCCCGGGTGGCTGGGCCCGCAGATCGCGCGGCTGCGGGGCGCTTATGCCTCCGGCAGGCTCTCGCACGCCCTTCTGATCCACGAGGCCCCAGGGGCCGGCGGCGAGTGGCTGGCGGCCTGGGCTGCGCGCCTGGTGCTTTGCTCGAGCCCGCCAGAGGCGGCCCCCTGCGAGCGCTGTGCTGCGTGCCGGCGGGCGGCGCAGGAGCAGCATCCGGACCTCATGTTCGTGCGCCCGCTCGAGGCATCGACGCAGATCCGTATCGAGCAGGTCCGGGAGCTCGCCCAGGAGCTCACGCTCACCGCCCACCAGGGCGGCTACAAGGTCGGTATTCTGACGCCGGCCGACAGCATGAATCGCTTTGCAGCCAATGCCTTATTGAAGACTCTTGAGGAGCCGCCTCAAGGCACGCTGCTGCTGCTCGTGGCCAGCCAGCCATCGCGCCTTCCGGCCACGATCCTCAGCCGCTGCCAGAGGGTGCAGGTGCGCGCTCCCGAGCGGGCGCAAGCGATCGCCTGGCTCGAGGCGACGCGCGGCTCGGGCGACTGGGAGAAGGTGCTGACCGTGCTCGGCACGGCTCCCATGACCGCGGCTGCCACGGACGCCAAGGCGGTCGCCGAAGTCGCCGCCGAGGTCCGCCGGGGCCTCGAGGAGGCTGCCGCCGGCGAGGGGGACCCGGTGGCCACCGCCGAGCGGTGGGCGCGCTCGGAGCTGCCGCTGAGGCTCACCTGCGTTGAGAATTGGCTCACGGAACGGATTCGCGGCCGCCTCGCCGGCGGTGCCGTTTTTACAGAAGTGCGGGCTGGCGCGCACCCACGCGGGCACGGGGAGAGCTTAGACTTGCGCCAGCTTTTCGGGCTCCTGGATGCCGTTCGGGAGCTCAAGTCATCGTTCGATGCGCCGATCAACCGGGGACTGGCGCTCGAGAGCCTGCTGCGCTCCCTCGAGACGCGCAGCTCTTAACCTGAGCCTGAGGATTTCGATTTGAGAGCGGGTGGGAACAAGCCGGGCCTGTTGACGCTCACCATCAAGGACAAGAGTGCGCTGTATCTCGCCTACATGCCGTTCGTGAAGAACGGCGGGCTCTTCATTCCGACCAACAGCAACTACCGGCTCGGGGACGAGGTGTTCATGCTGCTCAACCTCATGGGCGAGGACGAGAAGCTGCCGGTGGCCGGCCGGGTCATCTGGGTGACTCCGAAGGGCGCCCAGGGCAAGCGCACGGCCGGCATCGGCGTGCAGTTCAGCGAGCAGGACCACGGACAGACGCAGAAGAAGATAGAGACCTATCTCGCCGGCGCCCTGGCCGGGGATAAAGCCACCCACACGATGTAGCGCGTTCGGGCTCCGGGCGCCTTCAGCGCTGCGCCCTCGGTCGTAGATTGTGCCGCATGGCTGTCGAGAACTAAGCGGTGCGTCGCAGGGCGATGCCGCTGTGGGTGAGGCCCCCTGTCAGCACGTAAGCGTCGAATCCGCGCTCCACCAGGATGTAGGCGGCCGCGGAGCTGCGCCTGCCGGTATCGCAATAGACGACGTACGGCACC
>JAGWPE010000057.1 GCA_028870635.1 Gammaproteobacteria bacterium
CGAGATGAATGCGTACTCGCGCACCACGCTGGTGCTGGTGACTCATGACCAGGATCTCGCCTCCCGCTGCGAGCGGATCCTGCACATGGAAGCGGGCGGCCTGAAGTAAGCGGCATGAGCGCACTCCTGCTCTCGATGCGCATGCTGTCCCGGGAGTGGCGCTCCGGCGAGCTCGGCGTGCTGCTTCTCGCGCTCGCCATCGCCGTAGGGGCTCTCACCGGCGTCGGCTTCCTGGTGAGCAGGATCAGCGCGGCGGTGGCGATGCAGGCGGGCGAGGTGCTGGCCGCCGATATCCGGCTGCAATCACCGCAGCCCATCGGCGAAGCGGATCTGGAGAAGGCCCGTCAGAGCGGTCTCGGGACCGCGCGTGCCACCAGCCTCCTCAGCGTCGTGTTCGCCGGCGATCGCAGTCAGCTCACTGACATCGATGCCGTAACGGCCGGTTATCCCCTGCGGGGAACGGTGCTGGTAGCCGATCAGCCCTTCGCGAAAGGACGGCCGGCAACAGGGGTTCCGCCGCCCGGGGAGGTCTGGCCCGACTCCAGGCTGCTGGCGGCGGTAGGCGCTCAGGTCGGCTCCCGGCTCAGCATCGGCGCCGCCGAGTTTCGCGTCGGGCGCGTGCTCATCTCCAGGCCCGACGAAGGCAGCACGTTCACCGGGCTCGTACCGAACCTCCTCATGAACGCTGCCGACCTGCCCCGGACGCAGCTCATTCAGCCGGGCAGCCGGGTGACTTACGCCGCCCTCTTTGCCGGAGAGCCCGAGCGTGTCGCGGCCTTCAGGCAGTGGCTGGGGGCGCACAGGAGAGCAGGGGAACGGCTGCGCGACATCGCGACCGCCAGTCCGCAGATCAAGAGCGCCGTGGATCGCGCCGGAAGGTTCCTCAGCCTCGCGAGCCTCGTGGCGGTGCTCCTCTGCGCCACCGCAGTGGCGATGTCGGCACGGCGTTATGTCGCCCGGCACCTGGACTCCGTGGCGCTACTGAAGACATTGGGTGCGACACGCAGATTCATCGTCTGGCTGACGACGCTGCAGCTGCTCGCCGTGGCGTTGGTCGCCGCTGTGGCCGGGTCCGTGATCGGGTACGTGGCGCAGGCATGGCTGGTGTATGCGCTGCGCGGGCTTCTTGCCAGCCGGGCGCTGCCGCCGGCGAGCCTCGTGCCGGTCGGCATGGGCTTCCTGACCGCCGTCGCGCTGCTGGCGGGCTTTGCGCTGCCACCCTTGCTGCAGCTGTCCCGCGTGCCCGCGATCCGCGTATTGAGACGCGACATCGGGCCGCCACGGCCGCTGGTGCTCCTCGCCTTCGGCCCGGCAGTGGCTGTCATCGTGCTGCTCATCTACTGGGTAGTGCTCGACTGGAAGCTCTTCCTCGGCTTCACCGCGGGGCTCGCGGCTTTCATCGTGTCGCTCGCCCTGACCGGCGCGATCCTCGTCATGGCGGCCGGCCGGCTGCGGGGCGGCGCCGGCATCGCGTGGCGCTATGGCGTTGCCCGCCTCAGCCGGTGCAGAGCCGACAGCATCGTGCAGGTCGTGGCCTTTGGTACGGGCATCATGGCGCTGCTCCTCCTCGGGATCATCCGCAACGATCTCGACGGTGACTGGCGCAACAGCCTGCCGGCCGACCTGCCGAATTACTTTTTCATCAACATCCCGCCGGAGAGCCGTGACGCCTTCATCGCGTATCTGCAGGCGCGCGGTGCGAGGACTTCGCGCATGCTGCCGATGATCCGCGGCCGGCTGACGGCGATCGATGGACGGCCCGTTGAGAAGATGCGCTTCGCCGATCACCGGGGAGAGGAATTTGCCGATCGCGAGCAGAACCTCACCTGGTCGGCCGCGCTGGGGGCCGACAATCGCGTGGTCGCCGGCCGCTGGTGGACATCGGCGGATGCCGGCCAGCCGCTCGTGTCCATTTCCACGGAGTTCGAGCAGTGGCTCGGCTTGCGCCTCGGCGAGCGACTCACCTTCGATATAGCGGGGGAGACGTTCACGGTGCGTGTCGCGAGCATTCGCAAGGTGAAGTGGGACAGCTTCAGGCCGAACTTCTTCATCGTGTTCGCGCCGGGCCTGCTCGACAAGGTTGCCGGCACGTACCTGACGAGCGCCTATCTCGCTCCGGGCGCCGCCGCGTCGTTAACAGGCCTCGCGCGCCGGTTCCCCAGCGTTTCCATCTTCGATATCGACGATCTGCTCGCGGACGTACGATCCGTGCTCGACAAGGCGGTGTTGGCCGTGCAGAGCGTGTTCGCATTCACGCTGCTCGCGGGATTGACCGTGCTGCTCGCCGCCGTGCAGTCGAGCCGCGACGAGCGGCGCTACGAAAGCGCGATGCTGCGCACGCTGGGAGCAAGTCGCCGCACGGTGCTCAAAGGCGTGCTGGCCGAGTTTACCGCCCTCGGTGTCCTTTCCGGGCTCATCGCCGCGGCGGGCGCCTCGGTGGCGGCTTATTTCCTGACGACACGAGTGCTCGACCTGCGATATGTCTTCAGTCCATGGGCCTGCCTCGTCGGCGTTCTGGGCGGGGCGCTCATCGTGGTGGCGAGCGGCTGGGCGGCCACGCGTTCGGTCGTGCGACAGCCACCGCTGGCGAGCTTGCGCGCGGACATCTGAAAATCCGGCGCAGGGAAGTGTGCCGGCAAGGCGACAGTCTTCGGCATGAGAGTTGCTCGGTCCGATCCGCTTCGGGTCGAGCCGGCCGGCCAATGTGCGATAACTCACAGAATCCCTGACTGGGCGGCCGGTATCCTCGCGTCGCATTTCAACTCGAGCGCCTGAAGGTGTCGCCGTTGCCGGCGGCGCGGGATGGGACGGAATACGTTAAGCGGGAAACTTGAGGAGTAGAGCGTGGGGAAATCACCGGAAGAGCGCAGCGCCGCACGGCAGATGGTGGCCGACGATCCGACGACAGACCTCGACATCCTGGAGCAGACGATCTCGATCGAGGGCGCGCGGGCGCTGCGCCACGACGCGCACGGCCTCGGTCCCGCGCCCATCCCGCAGTCCTGGGTTCTCGAAGGCAATCCCGTCGCGCGCAACAAGCTTCTCGCCGGCAGCAGCGACCAGCTGGCCAGCACTTATATGTGGGACTGCACGGCAGGCCGGTTCAACTGGTTCTACCACACGGATGAAGTGATCCACGTGTTGGAGGGCTCCGTCATCATCGAGGATGCGGCCGGAGCGCGCCGCCGGCTGCAGTCGGGCGACACGTTTCTCTTTACCGCCGGCTCCCGCTATCACTGGACGGTCCCCCATTACATCCGCAAGATCGCGTTTCTACATGCGCCGCTGTCGCGCAAAATGCAGATCGCCCGGCGAATGCTCAGGCGCCTGGCAGCCCCATTCCGGCGCAAGGCCGCCGATGCGGTAGCTTGGCAAAGCTGATCATCTGATCCCGAAGGTGGATGCCCTGCCGGGCTATACCGCCAGTCGACGGGCAGGTAGCCTGCGAGGGTGGCTTCTCTTCGCGCAGCGAACTCCTCGGCGATCACCGCGGCATTGGCAGCGGCGCTGCTCTTTGGCGCCAGCACGCCGCTCGCCAAGCAGCTACTGCGGGATACCTCCCCGATGCTCCTCGCCGGTCTGCTCTACCTGGGGAGCGGAATCGGTCTCACGGCGGGCCGGCTCCTCCGGGATCGCGGATGGCGTGCGCCGGCGCTCGTCCCGGCGGAGTGGCTCTGGCTGCTCCTTGCCATCGGCTTCGGAGGCGTACTCGCTCCCTTGCTGCTGATGTTGGGGCTGGCGCAAGCGTCGGCCGCTTCCGCGTCGCTGCTGTTGAATCTCGAGGCGGTATTGACGGCGCTCCTGGCGTGGGTGGTCTTCCGGGAGAACACCGATCGGCGGGTGGTGCTCGGAATGGCGCTGATAGTCGCCGGTGCCGCCGTGCTCGCCGGACGAGGTGCCTCGTACGAGTCCGGATTCCAATGGGGTGCGCTGCTCATCGCGCTGGCCTGCCTCTGCTGGGCGCTCGACAATAATCTCACGCGCAAGGTATCGGCCTCCGACGCCGTCTTCCTTGCCGGCGTCAAAGGCCTCGCGGCGGGCGTGGTCAATACCGGTTTGGCGCTGCTTCTCGGCGAGCGTCTGCCGGGTCCTGCCGGGATGGCTGGGGCGATGGCAGTCGGGCTTCTCGGATACGGCATCAGCCTGGTGCTGTTCGTCCTGGCCTTGCGGGGGCTGGGGGCGGCGCGCACCGGCGCGTACTTCTCCACGGCCCCCTTCATGGGTGCTGCCATCGCGGTCCTCGCTTTCGGGGAGCACACCTCCTCCACGTTCTGGCTGGCAGCGGCTCTGATGGCGGCAGGCGTGTGGCTGCATCTGCAGGAACGGCACGAGCACATGCATACGCATTCGCCGGTGACGCACGCGCATCGCCACGTGCACGACGAGCACCACCAACACTCTCACGAGCTCGATCGGGGCGGGCGGGAGCCGCATACGCACGCGCACACGCATGCGCCCCTGAGCCACAGCCATCCTCACTACCCCGACATCCATCATCCGCACGAGCACGGCGGATAGCCGCGTCTGCGCGTCACGTCACGCGCACATGGATGTTCCGGTACTTGTCGTCGTAAAAGGCGACCCTGTCCTTGAGGGCCTGATGCTCGTCGAAGGGCTCTTCGTAAGTCCAGACGGAATCATCGAGCTTACCGCCGTTGCCGCCCTCCATTGAAAGGCTGAAGTAGTGCGCCGTGCCCTTGAAGGGGCACTGGCTCGTCGTGGCCGTGCGCTGTAGCTTGTCCATGCGGACGTCGCCCCGCGGGAAGTAGTACCTGGCCGGGCTGCCATCCTCATCCACGCGGATCACGTTGCGCGAATCCGCGACGAGCTGGCCGTTGAGCTCGACCGTGACCCGTTCGCCGACCGGGATCTCGCGCACCTTGTGCTCGGGCCACTTCTGGTGGCCGGGTGACTTACTCATGCTGCCTCCTTCGCGACGGTTGGACCGGGAACCGGCAGAAGCAGCAGTCGGCGTTCCCGTGCTCAGGCAGCCGACAAAAGCGCGCGCGACTGCTCTGCCCAGAAGAGCGCATCGACATAGGCGGCGCGGATCAGGTGCGGCGCCAGGTCCTCATACACGGCATGATCCCAGACGCCGCGCTCGTACGCGCGAGTGCACTGGAGCGCCGCGCCGAGCTGACCCTCACCCGCGACGAGAGCCCGCGCCACTGCGGGCGTGAGCGGCAGTTCCTCCACGACCTTGCGGGTGGGGATGCCGAGGAGCGCGTTGAGGAGCGAGAAGAGGCCGGTGATGAAGAACGGTCCGGCATCGCGCGCGCCGGCGAGCTTGCCGAGCTGCTCGCACATGCGGCCGCGCGTCATGGCCTGCACGATGAGGCTCGGCGGCCGGTCATCCAGCCCCTGCAGGCAGAGAAGGCCGCATAGCTGGCGCAGCGTATCCAGGCCCAGGATGATGATGGCCTGGCGG
Source organism: Gammaproteobacteria bacterium (assembly GCA_028870635.1). GTDB lineage: Bacteria > Pseudomonadota > Gammaproteobacteria > Steroidobacterales > Steroidobacteraceae > 13-2-20CM-66-19. The sequence continues at coordinate 5,429 of JAGWPE010000057.1, forward strand.
ATGGAGTCGATCCTGCGCGGCAGGTTGTAGTAGCTCGAGTTGATGCAGCGCAGCACCCTGTAGGAGAGCGACACATCCTGGCTGAGGAGGCGCTCTACCTCGTCTAGCGAGTAGTCCTCGCTCTGCAGCGACGTCGCGAGCCGCAGCGCGGCCAGCCGGTTCACCGGTACCCGGCGCGCGCTGAAGGTTTCGGGCTGCTGCAGGAAGTTGCCCTGAAAGCCTTTGAATCCCAACGCGATGCAGCGCTCGAAGTGCTCCCGGCTCTCCACGTTCTCCGCGATCAGCTCGAGTCCCGCGGCGCGCAGGTCCCGCGCCAGACGCGCGAGCTCATCGGCGGGCGGATGGGTGGTCTCCAGCTTCACGATGTCCGCTACTTCGAGCAACCGCGGATCGCTGGCCTGCGGCGAGTAGTCATCGAGCGCTATGCGATGACCACGCGTACGCAGCGTACGGATGCCCTGGAGGACCTGCGGCGTGGCGCGCACGTCTTCCAGCACCTCGATGACGACGTGCTCGGCTTGCAGCGGCAGCTCCGGCAGCTTCGCCAACAGCTCTTCCGGGAAGTTGATGTGCACCGGCAGCCCGCCTGCCAGGCGATCGAGGCCGATCTCCAGCGCCGCGCCCGTGATGACCTCCAGGGTAGCGCCGCCGGGATCGCCGAATTGAGCGCTCCGGCTCGTGGGGGATGCACGGTAGAGCAGCTCGTACGCTACGACGGCCATGGAGGCGTCGTAGATAGGCTGCCGTGCCACGAAGACCTCGGTGTGCACGGGACTCATTGCACTCATTGCGTCGGCCGGACGCCTATCGTCACCCAGGAGTCTGGCTGCGGCATGCCCTGCCAGTTGAGCCCCTCGATCGTCAGCTGGTAGTCGCCCGGGCCGAGGGCGGTGCTGTTGAGGGCAATCCTGAGATTGCCGTCGGAGTCTTTGGCGAGGTGGTCGATGATGCCGACACGGCCTTGGTTGATGCGGTCGATGGTGATGCGGAAGAGCCGGTAGGGTGAGCGGGACTCGTCGATGCGGAAATCGGCGAGCTGCGCCTCGCTGCCCCCGCCGATGATGATGGCCGGCGAATCCGAGGCACCGTCGCGGCTGGGCAGCAGGCGGATGTCGCGCGTGCTGGTGGCCGGATCGAGCGGGCGCAGCGTGGCTTGCTGGCGCAGTGCGGCGATCCGGCGGGTCTTCTGCGAGCTGCCGCTGGCGACGATCGCGAGCGCTATGGCCAGCAGCAGGGTGGCGCCGAGCAGGCCGAGCACGATCTCGAGCTTCTGCCAGAACGCCTTGCGCGGTTCCGCCCAGGGCTCGGGCTTGCCGCTGGCCTCCAGCAGGCGCAGCGCCGCGTTCACGCGTTCCGGAATACCCAGCTCATCGAGCAGCTCGGGGTTCTCGCGGCAGAACCGCTCGAAATCCGTTGCGCCCTTGATCGGCAGCCTCCCCGAGAGGTAGCGCTCGACGACCTGATTGCGCGCGATGAAGTCCCGGTCCATGAGCTCCGGGGCGCGTTGTGGCTGTGGCGGCGCCACGCTGGCGGCGGCCGGTGGAGCATCCTCTGGCGCCGCAGAGGCCGCCGCCACGTCAGGTGCTGCCGGGGCGGGCGCGGCAATGGACGCCGGGGTGGGCCCGGTAGTGGGCGCAGCGGCAAGAGGCGGCGCTGGTGTGGCTGGCGGCACCGGGGCTGCTTCCGCAGCCGCCGGGCGTCGAGGGGTGTCCTGGGCGGGTATCGGGGGCTGCGGGTGCTCGCCTGCGAGGAGGATCTTCTCCGGATCGACGAGCTCCTCGGCAGGCGCGTGCCCCGGCTGCGGCGAGGCTCCGCGGGATGATGTGCCGTCGCGGCCACCGGCGCCTGCCGGCTCTTCGAGTGCCAGCGCATCGAGGGGTGCTTCCACGGGCAGGTCGGCCAGAGCGAATCCCGCGGATTTCCCGGGAGCCTTCCTCTCGTGGGAACGGATCTGCGAGGCCTCCTCGCTCGGCTTGGCGGGTCTCATGGGCAGAAGCGGACGAGATCTGGGGTCCATCATGTACGAGTGCGACCTCCGGCAATCCAGACGGCGATCCTGCAACGGGAGCGTGTCCAAGCCAACCTGCCGCCTCACACATCGGGCCCCGGCCGTCCTCGAATCGTGACTCCGATCGCACTTCAGCCGCATGCGAGCGCGATGCCGCACCGGTACTGCGTCACATTCCGCGTCCGCCGTGTGAGCTACATTGCCCGTGCGATGAAGGTCCCCGAGCCGCTCGAGCACGAGAGCTTTCCGGATTCCGCTTACGCGAAGGAGCTGCGCCGCGGTTTCCCGGAGCTGCGCTTCGCGCCCGATCTCGAGCGGGTCTTCCAGCAGTTCCACCTGACGCGCTCACGCGCGCGCGCACGCTTCTTCCCGCTGGCGTTGGGACTGCTCGCGCTCGCCGCGGCGGTCGACCTGGCTGTGTTGGATTCCGTGCCGCTGCGGGACGTGGCGCTCGGCTGGCTCGGCGTGGTGATTCCGGCGTGCCTCGCGCTGACGCTGACCTCCTGGAGCCGTTTCTACGAACGGCTGTACCTGCCCGCGGCGAGGCTGCTCCTTCCTCTCATCGCCACGGTGTCCGCATTCGGCGTAGCGGATCGGCGCGTCGGCGGACATCCTGACCTCTTCTATTTCCTGACATCCTTCAGCATCGCGATCTTCTTTCTCGGCGGGCAGCTCTTCCGCGAAGCGCTGCTCGTCGATATCTTCATGGTCGGAGCGCTGGTCCTCGCGCTCGCGCACGCCGGCTGGCCTGCCGCCGAGGCCATCTATTACGCGACGGTGTTGGTAATCACCAGCGCCGCCGGCGCCTTCGTCTATCAGGGCGTCGAGCGGCAGCTGCGCACCTCGTTTCTCGAGCGCGGACTGCTGAGCGAGATGGTGGCGCGGGACGGCCTCACCGGCCTGAAGAACCGCGGCGCGTTCGACGACGACTACGCGCGCCTCTGGCAGCAGGCCACGCGCGACCGCCGCTCACTCGCGCTCATGCTCATCGACGTCGACCACTTCAAAGCCTACAACGACCGGTACGGCCATCAGGCCGGCGACGCCGCGCTGCGGCGCGTTGCACAGGTGGTGCAGCGCTTCGCGCGCCGGCCGCTCGACATTGCGGCGCGCTACGGCGGGGAGGAGTTCCTGGTGGCGCTCTACGACCTCGGCGCCGAGCACCTGCGGGAAATCGGCGAAGAGCTGCGGGAGAGCATCCAGGCGCTCGACATCGAGCATGACGAATCGCCGGCAGGGGTCGTGACCGCGAGCATCGGTGTGTCCATCGTGAGCCCGCGGCCGGGCCGCAGCCCCGAAGGGGCCTTGCAGCTCGCGGACGAAGCGCTTTACGCTGCCAAGCGCGGCGGCCGCAACGGCATCCGCCTGGTGGATTGTTACGGGGTCAACTACTCGACGGGCGCGTTCCGCCGCAGCGCGTGACGCTCGAGAAAGTGCTCGACCTTGTCGCGGTAGGTGCGTGAGAGCTTGAGCTCCTGACCGGCTTCCAGGGTGAGGAAGTACTCACCGTTCATGTGCGCGCGCAGGCTCTTGACGAAGCGCAGGTTGACGATCGTCGAGCGGTGCACCCGCTGAAACAGGCGCGGATCGAGGATTTCCTCCAGCTCCTTCATCGTACCCCTGAGGATGTGAGTGTCGCCCTCGGCGTGCACGCACATGTAGTCGCCCGCGGCGTCGATCCACTGGATGGCGGGGATCGGGACGCGCACGGTCTTGCGGCCCTGTCGGATGGGCAGCACCTGTGGCTGGCGTACGCCGAGCGCCGCCGTGCCGCGCTCGAGCAACTCCTCGAGGCCGATCTCGCCGGAGCCGGTGATCTCGGCCACGATCTCCAGCAGCCGAGCACGCTGATCGGCGGCACTGCGGGCGAGCGCGCTTTGCCGCACCCGCTCCAGCGTCGCATCGAATCTGCGATCGTCAATGGGCTTCAGCAGGTAATCGATCGCGTGCGCCTCGAACGCCCGCACTGCGTACTGATCGTAGGCTGTGACGAAGACGACGAGCGGCAACACGTCGCGAGGGAGATGCGCCAGCACGTCGAAGCCGGAAAGCCCGGGCATCTGGATATCGAGAAACACGAGATCGGGCCGCTCGCGCTGCAGCGTACCCACGGCCTCGCGGCCGTTGCTGCATTCCGCCACGACCTCGAACTCCGGCGCTTCGTGCAGGCGCAGTGCAATACCGCGCCGCGAGAGCACCTCGTCATCGACGATCGCCGTGCGGATCCTCACGCGCCGGCGCCCTGCGGGATATGCACCGTGCGCGGGCAGAGCGGCTCGGCAGCGCGCGGCGCCGCTTCTTCGCGAGCTGCCGTCTCGAAGGGCAGCGCCATGTCGACCCGCAGGCCCGGGCGGCTGCTGAGCACGGCGAAGCGGTAGCTGTCGCCGTAGAGCACCGCCAAGCGCTCGCGAGTGTTGCGCAGCCCGACTCCGCCGCGCCGCTCCCCGGGCCGCGAGCCGTCCTCCAGGCCAGGGCCGTCGTCGATGACGCTGATCTCCAACATGGCGCCGCGGGCACGGCCTTCGATGCGCACCATGCCCCCCTGCTCACGCGGAGAAACGGCGTACTTCAACGCGTTCTCGAGGATTGGCTGCAGCAGAAGGCTCGGCACCAGCGCATCGAGCGCGGCCCCCTCGACCGCGTACTCGAGCCGCAGGCGCTCGCCGAAGCGCAGGCGCTCCGTGCCGAGGTAGAGATCCAGCGCCTCGATCTCCTGGCGGAGCGTCACCCGCTTCATGGGGTCCTGATCGAGCGTGTAGCGCAGGAATTCCGAGAGACGCATGACCGCGTGGTTGGCCGTGCGGTTCTGGTTGTCGAGGATGAGGGTGGAGATGGCGTTGAGGGTGTTGAACAGGAAGTGCGGGTTCAGCTGATAGCGCAGCATCTTCAGCTGCGCTTCCTGTGCCAGGGTCACCGCCCTCAGCACCGCTGCCTGCTGCTGCTGCTTCGATTCGTAATACTTGATGCCGAGGTAGAGACCGCTCCAGCAAAGGAGCAGGTAAGTCGACATGAGCGCGCCCTCGAAAAGGTCGAAGGGCGAGGAGAAGGGCTTCGGATCGATGAAGTGCCGGATATCGAGATTGATGATGATGCGCAGGCCGAGCGCCGTCACGTACGAAGTCGCAAGCACGGCCGGGATGATCCAGCGCTCGCCGCGGCCCCAGATGCCGCGGTAGATGTAGCGCATCGGGATCGACAGCACGAATCCGGCCGCCGCCGCGACGGCGATCGCAGATCCGAGGCCGGCGGGCCGCTTGTAGAAGAGAAAGCCGAAGTAGACCGCCAGCCCGTAGGCCAGCCAGCCCGCGGTGTGCAGGGACCAGAACCGTACGTTCCGGCTGGATCGCAATCGTAGGAGCGTGCGCATGATTTCCCGTGTTCCCCCACGGACCATCATACTCAGAAGAAACTCCTCAGGAAGCGGTCCCGAGGAGCTTTTCCAGCGGCTGCTGCCTCGCCAGCATCGGCCCCTGAGCGAAGTCGCACCCGACCGCGGTCAGCCACTGCAGTGCCGCCTGCGAGTCCACCTGCTGCGCCGCGCAGTGCATGCCCAGCACCTTCACGGCCTGGACGACCGCCACCACCATCGCCTGGGACAGCTTGTCGCGCAGGGCGCCGCCCGAGAGCTTGGCGTCGATTTTCACGAGCCGCAGCGCCTTGGAGCGCAGCAGCGGCACCACCGCGGAGTCGAATGAGAAGTCGTCGATGACGACGAAGCAGCCGAGCTTGTCGCAGCCGGCGATGAAGCGCTCCACCTGCGCGCGGCGCTGCGTGCACAGCGGCTCGGCGATCTCGAAGCCCACGGTGTCGGGCGCAATGCCGTTGCTCTGCAGCCCCGCGGCCACCTGCTTGAGGAACGCGTCGTCCTCGAGGGTGGCGATGGAGAGATTGAGCGTGAAGCTGGCGGGCTCCACCGTCCAGGCGGCACGGTGGGCGCCCAGCCAGGAAAGCAGGCGCTGCATCGCCAGGGAATCGAGAACCGCCGGGTCGCGCAGCTCGCGCGCCGTGCCGGTCGGCAGCACCTCGAAGCGCCGGGTGCGGCCGCCGGAGCGCAGCTTCACGAAGGGCAGCATCGCGAGGGTGACCAGGGAGGGGTCGAGCGCGACGGCGCGCGAGGCGCCGGTGGCTGCCGGGCCGGCGAGAGTCTTCGCGCTGCCGGTCTCGGCGGGCGAAGTCTGCTTCAGCGCCCGAGCGCTGACCGTATCGGCCGTCGCCGTCTGCGCAGGCGGACGCATGGTCCCGGTATCCGCCGGCGGCGCATGCTTGGGCGCCTGGGAGGCACCGGTATCCGCAGGAGCGGCATACCTGAGCGTCTGGGAGGTGCCGGACTCCGCGGGCGAGGCATGGCCGTTTGTGCGCGAGTGTCCGTTGGAGGCGGCGGCCGGCTGCGCCGGCGCGGGTGGGCTACCCGATCCAGCGACGCTCTGGCGCACCGGCGCCAGGATAGGCGTATCCGACAGCTCGAATTCGAGGATGTCGTTCACCGCCCCAGGGGAGAGCTCGTCGTCCGCTTTTGCGGCGGTGCGCGCCTGTGCCGGAGCGGGAGCTAGGACGGGGGGCTGCGGCTCCGACGCCGCTGCCGGCAGGTCCGCGGCCGCAAGTGAGAGGACCAGCGCTGTGGGATCGGCGTCGGGTCTGCGTGAACCGGCCGGCCGCAACAGAACCGCGAGCTTCTGCATGGCGGTTCGGGTGGGTGCCGACATGATGCGGTCCGTCAGGCCCTCACCGCCCGACTTGAGGTCGGCGAGAATCATGGCGAGTCCGACGAGGTGGCCCTGAGGTGAGCGCACGGCGAGAAACACCGCGATGCGGCCGTCTTCCAGCCTGTTCTCGCAGCAGCTCTTGCCGGTATCGGCGGTGAGCGACTCCAGCGCCTCGATGACGAGCGAATGCTCGTCGGGGCCGAGCGCGCCCTCGCTCAACCA
>JAGWPE010000058.1 GCA_028870635.1 Gammaproteobacteria bacterium
GTTTCCGGTCGACATGTGCACCCGCACGGTGTTCGCGAAGGCGCAAATCGTGCTCTGGCGCACCGGCCCCGAGACGTTCCGCGTCGAAACCGGCCGCTCCTTCGCCCCCTACGTCACCAAGATCCTGGCACTAGCCGCACGCGAACCGCTGCCCTGACCGGCGCCGCTCCCGGCATGTCGAGCGACTTGGGGTTGGGGCGGCCGCGTCTGCCTGGAGGCGGCCATTGGACTCGAAGACCTGGGGATTCGAGCAGCCCGACAGCGCGGCAGGTGCCGTGCGCATGACGGTGCGCAGCTCGCGCGCGAGCGCGCCTGTTCAGGATTTGGGACGCTCGTTGCCGGGATCGTAGAGCGCCCGCTGCCCCACCCCCGCGACGCGCACAGGATAGTGCTCGCCGAAATACTCCATGAGGAGCGCACGCCCCTCTTGCGCGTAGCGCTCTGGAAGATACGCAAGCGCGATGTTCTTTCCTACCGACGGACCGTAGGCAATGCTGGTGGTGGACGAGCGCCGGCCGACCTCGTCGATCAGCACCTCGCGGGTGTCTGGATCGAGGACGGGCCACTGGCCGACCGGATAACGGGCCACTCCGCCGGCATCGGTGTTGCCTTCCATGGTGAGGGTGCACAGGTATGCGGTCTGACGCGGGCGCTCGCGCTGTGCGACGTAAGCCGCCTTGCCGTGAAAGTCGTCACCCTTGACCTTCGCCCGCGCGAGCCCGGCCTCGTAAAGGTTGTACTCCGTGAGCAAGTCCGCGTTCTGCAGGCGCAGGCTCTTCTCCATTCGCCGGGTGTTGGCATAGGTCTCGATGCCGACGGGCACGACTCCCTGCTCATACAGCAGATCCCAGAGGCTCAGGCCGTAGCTCGGCGACAGGTAGAGCTCCCATCCCTGCTCGCCCACGTAGGAGATCCGGAACGCCCACACCGGCAGGCCGCGCACCCGTATGGACCGTGCCGTCGCGAACGGGAACCGCTCGTGTGTCAGGCACTCCGGCTCATCGGCCACTGCCTGCAGAGTGCGGCGCGCGTTCGGACCCCAAAGACCGAGGGTGACCAGGTCATCCGAGCGGTCCGCGATCTGCACCTTGAATCCCCGCGCCTCGCGGATTCGCCGCATCCACATGAGGTCGCGAGGCCCGGTGCTGCCGCCGCAGACCACGCGATATTCGGAAGCGCTCAAGCGGATGATCGTCAGATCCGAATGCACGCCTCCCGCCTCGTCCAGGAAGTGTGTGTACACCCCCTGCCCCAACGCGGTGCCTCCGCCCACCCTCGCGACCGACAGGTACTCGAGGAAAGCCTCGGCATCTGCGCCCGAGACATCGTAGATGGCGAAGTGCGACAGGTTGACCATGCCGACGTGGTCGCTCATCGCCAGCTGCTCTGCATTGGACACGGGCCAGAAGTGGCGTGCATCCCATTCGTTGCGCCGCTCCGGCACGCGCCCGGCGTACTTCTCGAGCAGACGCTCATTGGCGCCGTACCCGTGGGCACGCTCCCAGCCTGCGGCCTCCATGAAGTAGCCGCCGAGCTCCTTCTCCCGCGCCCAGAACGGGCCGCGGCGCAGATCGCGGCCGGTGAGGTACGGCTCGCGCGGGTGCACGGCGGGGTTGTAGACCTTCTTCGCCGTCTCGAAGCAGCGGCCGAAGACATAGCCCTGCGTCTTCTGCACCGCATAGAAGCGCGCGATGTCGATGCTGCAGGTGTCCCATTCGGACCGCCCGGTAGTCATCCAGTCGGCCAGCACCTTGGCGATGCCCGGAGCATCCTTGACCCACACGGCTTCCGCGAACCACAGTCCGCCGACTTCCGGCGACTCGCCGATGAGCGGCGAGCCGTCGGCCGTGATGGACATGAGCCCGTTGAAGGAGCGCTTCGCATCCCATCCCAACTCACCGAGCAGCGGCACCAGCTCCGTCGCGCGCTCGTACCCCTGCATCACCTGCTCGATGTCCATCTCGCGCATGGAGGGGGAAAGCCGCGCCTCGCCCGGCTCGGCGATGTCCCGCGCATGCACCAGACGCGGCTCGTTCTGCTCGTA
>JAGWPE010000059.1 GCA_028870635.1 Gammaproteobacteria bacterium
CCGGGCATCTGGACAGCGTGCTCGAGCGCCTCGCCGTCTACACCGAAAGCCGCGAGGAGATCCGCCAGAAGATCCTGGCGGCGATGCTCTACCCCATCGTGCTCACGGTGATGTGCTTCGTCATCGTCTCCGCCCTGCTGGTCTTCGTGGTGCCGAAGGTCGTCTCGGTCTTCGAGGCGAGCAAGGCGCAGCTGCCGCTCGTCACGCGGGTCCTCATCGCCACCAGCGGCTTTCTCAAGGCGTACGGCATCTGGCTGATCGTCCTGGTCGCAATTGCCGCGGTGCTCTTCCAGCGCTGGTTGCGCGATCCCGACGCTCGACGCCGCTACCATCGCCTGCAGCTTCGCCTGCCGCTCATCGGCAAGCTCGCCCGTGGCTTCAACACCGCGCGTTTCACGCGCACGTTCAGCATCCTCTCGTCGGCCTCCGTTCCGGTGCTCGAAGCCATGCGCATCGCGGGCGAGGTGGTGACGAACCTGCCGATGCGCGATGCCGTGATGGACGCTGCCGCCCGGGTGCGCGAGGGCGCGCCGATCGGGCGGTCCCTTTCCGTGAGCAAGCTCTTCCCGCCGATGACCGTGCACCTGATCTCCAGCGGCGAATCGAGCGGCGAGCTCGATTCCATGCTGGAGCAGGCCGCCGTCAGCCAGGAACGGGAGCTCGATGGCATCCTGGCGGCCATGGTGGGCCTGCTCGGCCCCCTCCTCATCGTGGTCATGGGGCTCTTCGTCATGGGCATCGTCTTTGCCATGCTGCTGCCGATCTTCCAGATGAACGACTTGATTCACTAAATCCGCCATTGCGGATGTCACGGAATCTGATTTAACTTTTGCGCCGTTCCCCTGCTGGACTCCCGGTGTCCCGCATGAGCGAGAAATCCGAATCGGAAGAGTTCGAAAACGAGGACGACGACGAGCCGGTCGTTGAGGAAGGCGACGTCGATCTGGATCAGGTCATCAAGGACCTGGATCTGGCCAAGCGCCCTGGCCAGCGCGCCGGCGATCCCGCGTGGCGTCGCCTCGAGCGACTGCTCGAGGAGAAGCGCACGGCCGAGCTCACCAGCGACTTCGAGGACTATGACGTCGGCGGTGAGGACGATCCCGACAGGCCGCGGCGGAAGAAGAAGGGCTGACGGGAGGGCCCGTCCGACCCGGACACACCGGAGCGCATCAGCGCCAGCCCGGCGCCAATCGCGAGAGTGAAGATCACGCAGATCCAAGGGAAGACGTTACCGATCCGCGTGTACAGCGTCGGTCCGGAGCCGAGCGGCAGATTGGCCACAAGCATGGTCAGGCCGGTCGGCGCATCCTTCTCGAGAGCGACCAGACGGCCTTGCGCATCGCTGGCGAACACCAAGCCGTCATGGGCGGGCCGCACCAGCGCAAATCCGTTTTCGACGCCGCGCATCGCCGACATGATTCCGTGCTGCCAGCCGTCGATCCCCATGTCCCCCGCGGGCACGCCCATCAAGCGGACGCCATTAGCGGCATCCGGGCGGATGGTGTCGGGAAAGTCCATATCCTTGCAGATCTCCACGGCACGGCCATGGCCCAACCAGCCCGAGGCGCGACCCGGTGCGTAGCTGTCCTCGAGGCCTGGCACCGGATGGCGCTTGTCGTAGCGTTGCGCCCGTCCATCGGGTGTGATCGAAAGCGCGAAGTCCGCTGGCGGCCTCTCGGAGTGGAAGCCCGCGATGATCTGCGCGCCCGTATCCCTGGAAGCGGCAACGAGCGGCGCGATTATCGCGCTCTGCACCTCGGGAATCGAGGCCATGCCCCCTTCCGGCGTAACCACGAATCTGGCGCCTTGCCGGGCGGCGAGGCGGACCTCTCGTGCATAGGTCTCGGCGACTGCCAGGTCAGCCGACAAAGAATGCGCTCGCCACGATTGCGCCACGGCCGTTTCGTCGACGATCCCTGCGACACGCAGCATCTCGTGCTGAGGTCGCGCCAGGCGCACAATCCCGAACACGACATTGACCGCGCAGATCATGAGGCCGACCCCGGCCGCAGCGGCCGTCTCGCGTTCAGGCCGCAGCGCCATGGCCAGAGAGTTGCCAAAGAGACACATCAGGAACGTGACGGCGTACATTCCGAAGAGCGACGCGCTCTGGATGAGGACCGGCGCCGCCATCGCGCTGTAGGCGAATGATCCATACGTGCCGTTCGGGGATGCCAGCTCCATCAGGAATTCGCAGCCCGTCCAGCAGGCCGGAAAGGCGAGCAGCGCCAGGAACGGGGACGCACGGCGCTGTACGAAGCGCGCAAACCACACTGCGGCGCAAAACAGTCCCGTATAAACCACCAGAGCCGAAGTGATGACCAACGGCGGAATGAGGTGAAGGTACGGGCTTTGTAAGAGATAGCCCGCGCTCGCAAGGATAGCAACGGCGCTCGCCACCATCACCCGCCAGGTGGACGTCTTGCCATAGGCGAGCCACAACAGCGGCACGGGTGCGAACCAGGCCAGCGCCAACACGTTGTCGAATCCCTGCGAGAGATAGAACATGATCCCGCTCAACGCGGCAGCCAGCACGGTAATCATTCGGTGTCCTCAGGCATTTTTGAGGGAATCCAGGAACTGGCGCTGCGCCGCGCGGTAGAGCGCCCGGAACTGCTTCTCGCTCGCGAATCTGTTGGCGCGATGCATCGAGACGAACCCCTGTCCAAATGCGGCGAGCGCCAGAGCGGTCTCGAGTGCGGGCTTGTCGCGCAGCCGCCCTTGCGCCTTCGCCTGCTCGATATGGGCCATGACCATGGCGATGGCCGGCGAGCGGCCGGCTGCAAAATCATCGGGAAAACGGCGCGCCGCCGGTGCGGGCAAAAAGAACGCGGCATCGAAGCGGTGCGGCTGCGTAATGGCGAAATCAAGATATGCCTCCCCCAGCGACTCCAGCCACGCCAATGGATCCCGGGCGCGGAGGCCGCGGACGATCTTCTCCCAGGCCGCGATGCCGTCCTGCATGAGTGCGTTCAGAAGCTCGTCCTTGTGCGCGAAATGGCGGTATAGCGCCATCGGGGAAAGCTCCGCCTGCTGCGCAACCCTGCGGATGGTGAGCCCCTCGATGCCCTCGCGCTCGAGGACCGCCCTGGCGGCCGACACTATGCGATCCTTGGTCATGCGTACACTGTACACAAGAATGTGTACTTTGTACACGCGGCCGCACAGCGGAACCGTTTGCGATGGTCAGGTAGCCGATGGTGACCGGCAGTTTGAAGCGGCGGGGCCCGGCGCTTCCGGGATTCACGAGCAGCGTGCCATCCCTCCGGACGAGGCCAAGCCCATTCGTTGTCGCAGAGCGTTTGCCCTGACTGATCTTCAGTGAAAGTCGCGCGAGCGGGTGATCAGCTGTCCGAGCAGCGGCGAGCGGTCGATCAGCCGGCGGGCCACGACGTGCATGACTCCTTCCTGCCGCTGCAGCTCGCCATGGACCTCCAGCAGTCGAGATTCGATCAAGGCACGGCGGTACTCGTCCCCTATCCGTTCCCAGACGATGATGTTCACCTGACCTGTCTCATCCTCCAGCGTCAGGAATGTCACGCCACTCGCGGTCCCCGGACGCTGACGCATCAGTACGATGCCCACCGTGCGTACTGGGGTACCGTGCGCAATGCCATCCAGATCACGCGCACTGAGCAGACGTTTGGACTGCAGCGAATCCCGCAGCAATGCCATCGGATGACGCCCCAACGTGAGCCCTATGGAAGCATAGTCAGCGACGATACGTTCCCCTTCCGTGGGCGTCCGCAGGAGCGGAGTCGGCTCATGAGCCGCCTGCTGCGGCGCATCATGCAAAGCAGCTTCCAGCGGCAGTGGACGCTCCGTCCCGGCGACTTCCCAGAAGGCCAAGTGACGGTTGCCGCTCAACGAAGCGAACGCTCCAGCAGCTGCCAGGGCTTCAAGATCTCCTCGATCAAGCGTGGCGCGAGCACCGAGATCCTGTACGCTTACGAAGGGCTGCTGCTGACGAGCAGTGATGAGACGGTCCGCGCCGCTTTGGGAAAGCGACTTGACCAGCCTCAGCCCCAACCGCAGCGCCGACTGGCCATCTTCTCTCCGCTCCAACGTGCAATCCCAGAGGCTCACGCAGACATCGACCGGCCGCACCTCCACCCCGTGCGTCCGCGCATCCCGAACGAGCTGAGCCGGGGCATAAAAGCCCATCGGCTGGCTATTGAGCAGTGCAGCCGTGAAAGCCGCGGGCTCATGACATTTGAGCCAGGCAGAGTCATACGCCAGCAGGGCAAAACTTGCGGAATGTGAGTTGTGGACGACGAGATTGTTCGCCAAGAAATTGTGATTCCCCTCGATCTGCAGATCGTAGGTCTCCCGTTTGCCAACCGCCTCGATCGCCACGATCCGGTCCCAATAGACATCGGAGTTTGCGAGGCGCGAAAGCTCCGGTGATCCGAGCTGCTTGGCCAGACGTCCGATGACCGAGCGGCGAAATCCGATCTTGGCGCCGCCTTGCGCCTGCATCTCACGTATGCAAAGACCGCTCGAGTGCCCGAGCGTCACCCAACTGAGCCCACGCTTGTCACGCTCCCGTCGAATTATCGTTCGGACCTCGACGGGAATGATGTCCCGTGACATGCGACCATTTCTTCGTGCGGCCAGAGCTTTCGAATGCCTGCGCTTCTCAGGGTCGATGAAGCGCTTGCCAATATGCCGCCAGAAGCGCCGCAGTGGCTCCTCACCCGTGACCGTCACCACATTATGGTCTATCGTTCGACCCTTGTAGGTTCGCACGCGACGATAGAGGCGCGCGACTATACCCAGTCGCAGAAGTAAATGCTGCACTTCCATGGCGAGCCTCGAAGAGGCAGTGTCATAGCTGGCGTGTCCCGTCATCGAGAATCCCCCGTCTCCTTCCCAAAGACGGGCGAGCAGCAGCGCGATATTCGCGTCACATAGCTCGAAAACTCCCGACGGTAAGCGCTTCTCGCGTGCGCCGTGCCCCCATATACCAAGCGTCCTTATCCACTCCACCGCTCCGATTGGACGATGGCGATCAATCCGTCTGACACGCACGCTTAGACAGTCCCTGTGGTAATTGACCACTGCACGTGTATTCGAAAATTTCTCGACCGCCTTGACGAACTCCTGCCAATGCCAGTGTTCGATCGTATAGAAGTAGAAGGTGGATGGATGACAAAGGTTACCCTCGGCGATCAGATCGGCAAGAACCAGAATCTTGTATCGTCGCCATCGGCGGCGCGATGCCAACGGCAGCGTGCGCGCTGCGGCTACGTGATCACCTACCTGCAATTTTCCAAGTTGACACCAGCCTCCCATGGTCCTAAAGGGATGCTCAGCGGTTGCCACGATGGAGTGGCCCAGCGCAGTCTTCAAACGCCATACCTGCTTTTTCCCGCTCGCCCTTACTGCCACGACCGCGCGCTTGCGCAAGCGCAACTCTTCATCGCATGCCATCGTCGTCCTGATTCGCGCCGGTCCGGAGACGATTTCATCGATGGTCAGCCATTTCCCTGTGTCGGCATCCACGATCCGAGTCTCGCCCACGACACACTCAGGGAACCCGTACTCCCCGAACCCCAGCATTTGTTGATACAACCGTACGGCGAACTCCTCCGCATATCCGCGGGCCCTCATCCCGCCGATCAGCTTCTCCCGGAAATGCTCGATCCCGCCGCTGCGCTTCCACGCTCCCATGGCGCGGCGCAGCGCATCCGCCTCCCCGGGCGTGAAGCCTGCCGCCGCGATGGCGAGCTGCATCACCTGCTCCTGGAAGATCGGCACGCCGAGGGTGCGCTTCAACACCCCCTCGACTTCACGGCTGGGATAGCTCACCGGCTCCCCGGACTTCCGGCGCTTCAGGTACGGATGCACCATGTCACCCTGGATGGGACCCGGGCGGACGATGGCGATCTCGATGACGAGATCGTAGTAGGAGCGCGGCTGCAGGCGCGGCAGCATCGCCATCTGCGCACGCGACTCGATCTGAAAGACACCGATGGTGTCGGCGCGGGAGATCATCTCGTAGACCTCCGGCGCCTCCGCCGGCAGGCCGCCGAGGGCGTGTTGCGTGCCCCGGAAGGCGTTCACCAGATCGAATGACTTGCGCAGCGCGGTCAGCATTCCCAAGGCCAGCAGATCGACCTTGAGGAGCCCGAGATCGTTGAGGTCGTCCTTGTCCCACTGCACCACCGTGCGCCCCTCCATGGCCGCATTCTCGATGGGCACCAGCTCCTCGAGCGCTCCTTCCGAGATCACGAACCCGCCGACATGTTGGGATAAGTGGCGCGGGAAGCCGGGGAAGGCGACCAGCTCCTGCGCCAGAGGCAGCAGTCGCCTCAGCATCGGGCCATCGGGATCGAAGCCGGCTGCGCGCAGCCGCTCGCGCATGGCCTCGCCGCCATCCCACCACTGCATCACCTTGGTGAGCCGCGCGCACTCGCCGGGATCCAGACCGAAGATCCTGCCGAGATCGCGCAGCGCGCTTTTCGGCCTGTACATGATCACCGTCGCGGCGATCGCCGCCCGCTCCCGGCCATACTTCCCGTAGACGTATTGGATGACCTCCTCGCGCCGCTCGTGCTCGAAGTCGATGTCGATATCGGGCGGCTCGTTGCGCTCGCGGGAAATGAAGCGCTCGAAAAGCAGCGATGCGCCGCGCAGCGGATCCACCGAAGTCACTCCCAGGCAGAAGCAGACGCGGGAGTTGGCGGCCGAGCCCCTGCCCTGGCACAGAATTCCCTTGCTGCGCGCAAAGGCGACGATGTCGTGCACGGTGAGGAAGTAAGGCTCGTAGCGCAGATCCGCGATGAGGGTGAGCTCGTGCTCGATGGCGGCGCGCTCACTGTCAGGCACTCCTTGCGGCCAGCGCCAACGGGCCCCTGTTTCCGTGAGCTTGCGCAGGTGGCTCGCCGGGGTCTCGCCGGCAGGCACCAGCTCGTGCGGATATTCGTACCGCAGCTCCTCCAATGAGAAGGTGCATCGCCTGGCAATGACCACCGTCTCCTCCAGCAGCTCGCGCGGATAGCGCTTCGCGAGCCGCTCGCGCTCGCGCAGATATCGCTCGCCGTTGGGATAGAGCTTCCCTCCGGCTTCCCAGATCGGCACGTTGTGCCGGATGGCGGTGACCGCGTCCTGGAGCCTGCGACGAGCACGTACGTGCATGTGAACGTCGCCGCTCGCCACCAGCGGCAGCGCGAGGTCCCGGCCGATCCGCTGCAGCGCCTCGAGATGCTCTCGATCCGTCCCCTCGCGCAGCAATTCGACGGCGATCCAAAGTCTCCCGGAGAAATGCTCCTCGAGCCATTGCGCCTCTTCGGAGTGGCGCCCGGCATTCCGGCCGGGCAGCCACAGAATGAGGCAGTGCTCGAGCCCGTTCTCCTCCAGGTCCGCGCGCGTCAGAGCGTACCCGCCTTTCTCGGCGGCGCGCCGTCCGCGGGTGATGAGCCGGCAAAGCCGGCCATAGCCTCGCCGGTCGGTGGCGAGCGCCACGAGCTTCAAACCGCAGGCGAGGCGCAGCTCCGAGCCGATGATGAGCTTCAGCCGCTGTCCCTTCGCCGCCACATGGGCGCGCACGACACCGGCGACGGAGCATTCGTCCGTGATCGCAAGCGCTTCATACCCCAGCTCGACCGCCTGTCCCACCAGCTCATGCGGGTGCGATGCTCCGCGCAGAAAAGTGAAGTTGCTCAGGCAATGGAGCTCGGCGTAGGGAACCTCTGATAACCTCAACCAAACACTCCATGAAGGAACCACCGGTGCGGCGGCTCGCGCTCGCGGAACACCCACAGCCGTGCACCGCGGACGTCGACGGCGGTGTAGTAATCACGCGCGACTTCCCCGCCATCCCACCAACCCGTCTCGATCCGCTCCGCCTCGCCGAGCAACCGCAAAGGCCCGCGGCGCCGCGGCAGACCATCGCGCTCGTTGAGCAGGCGCGGGACTGACAACAGCCAGAGAGGACGGCGGTGAAAGAGCCCCGGATTGTCAACTTCAGAGCGGCTTGCAAAATGATCCTGGCCGGACGCTGATCGCCAGGACGGCGATCCGCGAGCCTCCAGGGATGGATTCACGGCGTTCCGGCCAGGGTCATTTTGCAAGCCGCTCTGAATCGCCGACGTAATGACCTTAGGTTCCCTCCTCTTCCACGCCGCCTCCGGCCGATGATCCTCGACAAGCCGAAGGCCATGCACCGCCTCCGGCCCGAGCCGCGCCCGCAGCCGCTCGATGAGCTCCGGCGCCTGCGCCGCAGCCCCACCGCCATGCTCTCCGGGCTGCCAGAGCCTTCCGGAAGCCAGCACGCGCGACGCCAGCGGTCCCGATCGCAGCTCACAGGCGCGCACCGGCTCCGGCAGGACGAGCGCACTCAGGCGCTCCCCGAGCAGCGCGGCAAGCTGTGCCGGATCGGCGAGCGGCGCTGCGAGCCGCAGCACGCAGCGGGTCGGCGGGACGGCGCGATGCCACAGGCGGCATTCGAGCGTCAGCACCCCGCACTGGCGCGCCGTAAGGAACTCACCGAGCTCCTCGAGCAGCGGCTGGAGCACCGCAAGGAGAGCCGCGTGGCTCTCCAACTCATGGATCAGCTCGCGGCGGCGGCGAAAGCGCGCGCGCACCTCGAAGCGATCCTTGAGATCGCTCGCGCGGCCGACGAGCCGGTCGAGTGTTTGCAACTGAGCGGTGCCGAAGCGCCGTGCGAATCCCGCCCGTGGCAGCCGCAGCACCTCACCGACGGTCCGTACACCGATGCGCGCGAGACGGTCCAGCGTGTCCTGCGGCCACCGCAGTGTCGCGAGCGGCAGAGGCGAGAGCTTGCCGACGAGCTGCGCCGGGTCAGTGATGATGAGTGATGATAGTGGCGGGCGCCCGGACAGTGCCTCTTCGCTAGAAGCCGTGCCACTGGCCATCCGTGGCGGCGGGGCCCCCGGCCCGCGCGTCGTGCGCGGGCGCTCGCCTCCTGAGTCGGCTCGCCCGGCGCGAGCCAGCGCCAAAGCGGCAAGAGATGTCGGTGCCAAAGCCAGCGTGCAGGGCATTTGCAGACGCGAGCACTCGCCCGCCATCTCGCGACTCAACCCCTGCACGCCACCGAAAAGATGCAGGCTTCCCTTCACCTCGAGCAGCAGGCCATCAGGCGGATCGAGACTGACTCTGGGGGTGAGCCGTTGAGCGCGGGCGCCCAGACGCTCGAGATCCTGTTGTGGAGGGGAAGGCGATGCCGTCAGATGCACGGCCAACCACAGCTCCGCGGGAGCCCTGCCCGCCGCATCGGCGCGACCGGCGACCGGACGGAGTAAATCGCCGGACCGAGGTGCGGGCGCCTGCTGCGGCGCCGGTACGATCGTGCTCTCCTTGAAAGGGAGCTCGAGGGCTCTGCGGTGTCGCATGGCGCCTCACCTCAACGAGAGCTCGATGATGCCCCGCGCGCCACCCCGGCTCTTCAGCAGCGTGACCCGCACCCCCCGCGCGGCGGGCTCCACGGCAACCCGCAATGCCGCCGGTGAGGAGTCCCGTGCCGCCTGCCTCGGCCGGAACAGCACTCCGAGGGTGGCGCCCCGCTCCGCCGCCAGATGCAGGCGGCGGATCTGCCGCGGCAGCGCGCTGCGCAGCCAGGCCAGCGCGATATCGCACACACCGCAGCGGAGCGTCTGCTCGAAGGCCCAGAGCGCGGACTTCTCCCCTGCGTCCTTCCCTTTAGCTTGCACCACGAGCACCCGCTCCAGCGCCACACCGCACCCTGCGAGTGCGGGTGCGAAGGGTTGCAGGGGCGGCGCCACCCACGCGCACCAACGTGCTTCCGGACGCCGCGTCACGGTGGCAAGAGCAGGTAGCAGGAGCGACAGCTCCCCCGCCCCGAAGCAGGTCGGGAGGATCTCGATCAGCCCGGAATGCGGCCAGCCTCCCCCGGGCAAGCCCTCATCGAGAGCCGGAAATCCGGTAGGCAGCGTCCTCGTTCGCGCGGCGCTGCGCCCTCGCCAGATGGCGGGATGCTCGAGGAGACGGGAGAGATCCCGGGACATGATCGGATTGGTCCATTTACATCAGCCCGTGGGTCTTACCCCGGCGCAGCACGCCGACCACGATGCCCTCGATCAGCAGCTGCTGCTCCTTGAGGTCCACCTTGATCGGCTCGAAGTCGCTGTTCTCCGGTAACAACCAGACGACGGAGCCTTCCTGACGGTAGCGCTTCACGGTGACCTCGTTCTCCAGTCGCGCCACCACGATCTGACGGCTGCGCACCTCCGCCGTACGGTGAACCGCAACCAGATCTCCGTCGAGAATGCCGGCATCTTTCATGCTCATGCCGGTGACCTTGAGAAGGTAATGCGGCCGCGGCTGAAAAAGACCCGGGTCGATCTGCAGGCGGGCTTCGACGTTCTCCTCGGAGAAGATCGGCTTGCCGGCAGCGACGCGCCCGATGAGCGGCAGGCCGATCTGCTCGCGGATGGTGTCTTTCAGCTGGATGCCGCGCGAAGCGCCCGGCACGAGCGCGATGACGCCCTTGCGGGCGAGCGCGCGCAGGTGATCCTCGGCGGCATTGGGAGATCTGAAGCCGAGCTCGCGGGCGATCTCCGCCCGGGTGGGAGGCATGCCGGTCTCGGTAATGAAGCGTTGGACCAGGCGCAGAATTTGCAGTTGGCGCGGGGTGAGGTCGGACATCTTGCGCTGCCTGTTCATCTATACACTACTGCAATTATATACAGATTCAGGCCGATGGCAAGACCGCTTTCCGACTCCCTCCGTGGGGAATATGCAACAGCCGTTGCCCGGCCGTCAGGATCGCGAGGCGCCGCAGCCGACAGCCCTGCTTGGCGGCAGCCGCCCCGGCCCGCCTATCCCGCCTGGGCGCGTGATGCGATGCGCCAACGCCCTCCAGGCGCAGGCACCGACGCCTGATTGCACCTCCACCGTGCACCCTTACCCGGTGCCGGACCGCCGCACAACTGTCGCGAGTCAAAGACAAAGTGGCGTTTGGAGTTGCATTCCCGCCTCAAATTTGGTGCAGTTGCGTGCTGCGAAGGCGACGGAGCGC
>JAGWPE010000060.1 GCA_028870635.1 Gammaproteobacteria bacterium
CCGCTTGAATCTTTACACGGCGGGAAGACCCACTCCGGGAGGGTCGTCTCATTTTGGAGACAAGTCGGCGCGTTTGGTGACCGCGGTTCAACATAACGGCCCGAGAAGCCTGTCACAGCACGGCCGCTGCCGGAGAAACGGTGGCCATTCGCGCCTAGGCCGGAAGACACTCGCCGGCCAGATCTCGTAGCTCGAGAAGAGAGGTACCGGTGGCCCAGAGGCGAATCGAACGCGTGTTGCGGAGCGAAAGTCGGTGATCCTCTCCTCGCGAGCGAACGGGCGCCTGAGTCCGCCGCAGCGTTCCTCGGCCGAAGTGGCGCGGATGAAGGAGCGCCCGCTGAGAGAGAGGTCTCGTGCGCGAGCTGGCTCCTTTAGCAGGCGCTGGCGGAGGAATACTCGTGAGCCGCCTCCTCGGGTGGCGGACCGTAAGGTTGAGCCGCTCGATCTGCCGGGCCGAGGGGTCTGGCTTCGGCCCCCCCCTTCTTTGGAGCCAGCGCCATCCGGTCGGCCGCCTCCAGCTGCTTGCGCCAGCTCGAGAGCATCGTCAGTGATGCCATGAGTGATACTACCTTGGACTGTAAACTATCGAAGGCAGATGTCTCAGGTCACATTGGCGCAGGGGGGGTCGCAGTCAACATCTCGGCCGTACAACTCAGACGCAAGGGGTTCGTTGAAGACTTGCTCGAACTGCGCGAGCGGCTGCGCGCTGCGGAGGGATTCGGCTGGCCGAAAGCATCATACGCCTCGCATCGGCGTTCCAACTGATCACCGTTGCCGAAGGCGTCGAAACCGAGGGGTAGCTCGAAGCGGTGCGTAAGCTCGGATGCTCGCTCTCGCAGGGGCACCTGCACCACGCTCCGATGCCACGGCGTGACCTCGAGGAGGTACTGGCCCGCGGCGCAAATCCGGAGCGGACTCTTCCTGAGTCGGCCAAGTCAGCGGCAAGCGCCTGACGGAATCTCAGATGGCGGAAGGCAGCAGGAGTCGAACCTACCAGGAAGCGTCTGGCGCCCCCTCCCGGGTTTGAAGCCCAGTCGCACCACCGGGTACGTGTGCCTTCCAGAGTTCCTCGGCTCTCCAGCCGCAATCATCGCGCAGCACGTGGACGCTGCGCACGCGCCGTGTGTAACCGATCCGATCGAAGAATTCGAGGATTTGCACGGCCCGCTTGCGGCCTATGCCGGCTGCATCCCGAAAATGCGCCGCCTCGAGCGTCCCAAGCGTGCATGTGAGCTCAGCGGCCAGGCCGGCCAGCTCCTGAATCGCGTGCGCGTGATAGAAGAGATCGTGCACAACTTGATACGCAGCACCACGGCTGACCTGCTTGCGCAGGAGCGCGCGCACACGCTCTTCCGGTTCTTGCACGGAGGCCGCAAGCTCCCGGACCCAGGGCGGGTCGTAACGGCCGGCGGCGAGCAGCGGCTCCAGCCGCTCGAGCAGTGTCCGATCAGCATCGGAGAGAGCGGCTACATGTCCAGGAAGATGCAACCAAAGGCTGCTTCGGGCCACAGTGCCTTCGTGCATGAGCTGTTGGATCACGATGCGCCATAGGGCGGCCGGCACATTCGGTGCCGCAATTCGTCGCAGGTGCGCGGTATCGAGACCGGCTTCTTCGGGTGTTTCCGCATGAAATCGGCGCAATCCGGCAAGTGCACGCTCCTTGAGGGCATTCCAGGTACCCTGCAGCAGGATGAAGCGCTGCTGCCCCGTGGCATCGATCACCATCGCACCGGGCGGCAGGGCGATACACGCCGAGGGCATACCTGTCAGCCGCACCAAGTCCGCCTCGGTGACACCCCAAGGCGCGCACTCGAGCAACGCTGCGACACCGCCGCCAGCGATCATCTGCTCGAGCGCATCAAGATAGCGCAGCCGCTCCAGCGAGCGCCGTCGCCGCGACGGAGCCGAGGGATCGAGCACGACGCCGCCCCCGAGCGTATGCGCCGCGGCGGCATCGCGCACGATGAACCGGTCTCCCGGTGCGCAGCAGACTGCACTCTCGAAAACCAGCTGCGCGCGCGCTTGCTCACCGGGCGCTAGATTGTCGGCATCGAGCGGAACGACGTGCGCGATGCGGTGTGCCGCGCCTGCATGAAAGTGCACCGGCGACCATGCGCGCAGGGTCGGGCGCCCCTGGGTGAGCAAGCGCAGCCGGACATCGATACGCGTCGAAGACGAGACCACGCCCGGCTGAGCGAGCCAATCACCGCGGGAGATGTCGCTTCTGTCGATACCCGCGAGATTCAGCGCACAGCGTTGCCCGCCATACGCATTTTCCGCCGGCCGGCCCTGCGCATGAATGCTCCGCACGCGCGCCTCGCGTTCGGAGGGCATCAGGGTGAGCGTATCGCCCACGTGAACCCGGCCTGCGAAAGCAGTCCCTGTGACGATGGTTCCGTGACCGGGCAGCGTGAAGACGCGGTCCACCGCCAAGCGGAACAGGCGGTCGGGTCTTCGAGCGTCGGGCCGGACCGCGCCGCGCCCGTCAGCCTCTGACCTGGCGACATTCCATAGGTACTCGCGCAGCTGGAGCGTTCCCGGATCGTCGGATGCAGCAGCGTTGACACGAAAGATCGGCGCGCCGTTCCAGGGCGTTGGACCGAGCGCGGCTGCGATGTCCATCTCGACTCTGCGCAGCCGCTCACCATCCGCGCGATCGATCTTGGTCAACGCAACCACGGCCCGCTTGATACCGAGGAGCTGAAGAATCTCCAGATGCTCGTACGTCTGAGGCATCGTGCCGTCGTCCGCCGCGATGACCAGCAACGCGAGGTCGATGCCGCACGCGCCCGCCACCATCGTATGCACGAGCCGCTCGTGACCGGGCACATCGATGAAACCGAGCACTTCGCCTGTCGGGAGCGGCGCGTAGGCGAAGCCCAGCTCGATGGAGATGCCCCGAGCCTTTTCCTCCTTCAGTCGATCGGTGTCCACACCGGTGAGCGCCTTCACCAGCGTGGTCTTGCCGTGATCGATGTGCCCTGCCGTCCCGATGATCATGCGCGATCCGTTCCGAGCGTCCCATCAGGCGGCCGCAACGCCTCCCACTGTGCTGCGAAGCACTGCTCTTCGGATGGATCGAGGCACCTCAGATCGAGCCAGAGCTTCTTCGCCGCGAGCCGACCGAGCACAGGCCGTGGCAACGAACGCAGTGCCGCCTGCAGTCGATCGAGGCTGCCGCGGCCGCCCCTCGCGACGCTGACCGTCAGGCCATGGCTCGCGAGCTGTTGCGTCGGCAGGGCTCCGCTGCCGATCTCGCTCGCCATCGGCTCCTCGCGCACCTGATACGCATTCCCGAGCGCCTGTTGCAGTACCGGCAGCAGTCGAAACGCCTGGAGTTTCATGTCCGCTGCTTGGCGCGTCAGCAGTCGCATGGTGCTCAGCCGCTCTGCGAGAGACTCCGGCGCCCGATACAGCGCCAGCACCGGCTCGAGAGCGGCGAGGACGAGCTTGCCGACCCGCAACGCTCGCTTGAGAGGATTCGCTTTGAGCCTGCGCACGAGGTCCGCCTGACCGACAACGATCCCGGCCTGCGGCCCACCGAGGAGCTTGTCGCCGCTGAAGGTGACCAGGTCGGCCCCCGCAGCGAGGGTTTCGCGCACTGTCGGCTCACGAGGAAGGCCCCAGCGGCTGAGATCGAGCAGCGAGCCGCTGCCGAGATCCACCGCAACCGGCAAACCCCGCTCGCGGCCAATCTTCTTCAGCCCGCTCACCCCGACACTCGCGGTGAACCCGCAGATCGTGTAGTTGCTGGTGTGCACCTTGAGCAGCAGCGCCGTGCGCGGTCCAATCGCCTCGAGGTAATCGCCGGGGTGGGTACGATTGGTGGTACCGACTTCGCACAGCCGCACTCCAGCCTGACGCATGATGTCCGGAAGGCGGAATGAGCCTCCGATCTCCACCAACTCACCGCGCGACACGATGACTTCCCGTCGCGCCGCCAGCGAGCTCAGCATCAGGAGAACCGCGGCGGCATTGTTGTTGACGACCGTGGCCGCTTCGGCCCCGGTCAACTCGCAAAGCAGGCTCTCAACCAGGGAATCGCGGTCGCCCCGGCGGCCGGTGGCAAGCTCGAGCTCGAGGTTCACCGGCCATTTGAGCGCCTCCGCGACGACCTCTAGCGCCTCATCGGGCAGCAGCGCACGGCCGAGATTGGTGTGCACCACCACCCCTGTCAGGTTAAAGACCGGCCGCATCCGCCGGCGAGCTCGATCCTCGAGGCGTCCCGCGAGCGCCGAGGCAATCGCATCCTCGTCCATGGCGGCGCGCGGCAGCGCGCCGCTCACAGCCGCATGGCGTAAGGAATCGAGATGCAGGCGCAGCGCATCGATCACCTGTGTACGCCCGTAGCGGACCACCAATGCGGCGAGAGCCGGTTGGCGCACCAGCTTGTCGAGCGACGGAATATCCGACGCGCTTGCGAGCGGTTGATCCACGCCGGGCTTTCCGGGGAGGGTTAATGCGCAGCGAGCTCGAGCCAGAGCAGCGGGTTGCCGCTCAGGCGATGATACCCTTCCATGCCCATGAGGACATCCAGCGCGAGGCTCGCGAGGTCATCGGCGACCGGCTCGACCCCCGGGTCCTTCTCCTGATAGAGGATCTTGCGGTAGCCGCGACAGCTCCCGCAGGACTCGGCGCGGACTGCCGGCGAGCCGCCCTCGATCGAGTGATAGGTCAGGTCCTTCGTTTCCTGACAGCAGCTGCAGGTGATCCGTACCATGTGCCATTCGGTTGCGCAGAGCGCGCAGTGGAGGTATCGGTTCCCGCAAGAGCCTTTGTCGACGCGGACGACACTTGCCACGGGCAGGGTACCGCATACCGGACAGACCCCGTGAACTTCGAGCGGCTTGATCTCCTTGGGCGTGAACTGCGTGGCGAGGCCGAGCCAGTACACCTGCAAGGCGCCCATGAGAAAGGGAGCCGCCGCGGGATCGAGTTCCACCACGCGTCCCCCGAGGAGAGCGTCGGCTTGCGCTTCGAGAGGCGCCGCCGAGGCCCCTCGTAACCGCTCGCATGTCTCTCGAACTGCCGCCGGAAGCTCGCCGCTCTCGAGCACGGAACTGCAGAGCTCGCCGAGAATGCCCCGCCAGGACGGCTCGCGCGTAAGACCCGCGGCGTGGGCGGGAGGCATGCCGTGCGTGCTGGCGAGTCTCAATGCCTCGGCGTTCGGCCGTGCCGCGGTAAAACTCCCAAGCGCCGACTGCTGGGCATCGGCGAGCACGGCCATGAGCCGCAGGTAATCACCGATTGCACCGCCCTCACCCGCTCGCTCGGATGCGCTCAGTTGGCGCAGCCGCGCCGCACGCCGGGAAAACGCCTGACGACGGTCCGGCAGGCGAATTCGCGCGATCGCGCGCTCGGCGAAGGCCTCAATGCGCGCCGGGTCGAGGACTCGTTCCATTCGTGACCTCACGGAACCAGGCTCTGTGGTGCTTCCAGGCCCAGCCGGGGCTCACCAGGCCCCGTGTCATGGCACGTACGGATCCTCGCACCCAGATACCAGCGTAGATATGGACGATGACCGCGATGATCAGTACAAACGCGCAGATCGCGTGAACGAGCGCAGCGATACGGATGACCGGGATCGAAAAGTAGATTGCGAAGTAGGGACGCCAGAAGATGATGCCGGAAACCAGGAGCCCCACGAGGCAGAGGATCTGCACGAAAAAAAGCAGCTTCTGCCCACCGTTGTATCGGCCGACTTCCGGCAGACGCTCCTCGCGGTTGCCGAGCACGTCCCGCCACTGCCTGAGCCACCGCCAGTCCGCGGCACTCATCCGGTTATCCGACTGCACGAGAAGGGCGAGCAGCACGAACGCGAGCACCATGAAAAGCCCGATGAAGGGATGCAGCACGCGCGTCCAGGGGCCGCCGCCGAAGAAGACGCTGAACCAGAATACGGCGCGATGAAACATTGCAAGCCCCGAGAGCGCCGCGAGGATGAACGCAAGGGCGACGATCCAGTGAGTGATCCGCTCACCCGCGGTATAGCGCACGATAGCGCCATCGATGACGCGGTCCCTCGGACGCTCGCCCACGCGTGTAGTTTCGATCCGGCCCGCCTGGGTGCTCATGACTGCTTTCCCGGCCCGGGTGGCCGCGTCTCCGGCGGCGCCGGACGTTTGGTCTGCTCCTCGGTCCGCTTTCTGGCTTCGGCGGCCGCTTCCTCGTCGCGCTCGGTGGTCTCGTTGGGTCCCACGCGAACGTAATGGAGGAAACCCGTGAGCGCTGCAAATCCCATCAGCGCGAGCCCGATGGGCTTCGCGATTCCCTTCCACAAGCGCACCGTCGGGCTGATCCGCGGATCCTTGGGCAGGTCGCTGTAAAGCTCAGGCTGATCTCCATGGTGCAGTACGTACATGACGTGTGTGCCCTCGACCCCCTGCGGATCGTACAGGGCGGCCTGCTCGAAGCCGCGTGATTTCAGATCCTGCACCCGCTCGGCGGCATGCTGGATCATATCCTCCTTGGTGCCGAAGACGAGCGCGCCGGTGGGACAAGCCTTGATGCAGGCAGGCTCCAAACCCACCGCCACCCGATCGGAGCACAGCGTGCACTTGTATGCCTTGTGATCGCGCCTGGAAATCCGGGGTATGTTGAATGGACAACCTGCGATGCAATAGCCGCAGCCGATGCAGTTTTCTTCCTGGAAATCGACGATCCCGTTCGCGTATTGAACGATCGCGCCTGGCGCCGGACACGCCTTGAGGCACCCCGGATCCTGGCAGTGCATGCAGCCGTCCTTGCGGATCAGCCACTCGAGGTTGCCGCTCGGGTTCTCGTACTCGGAGAAGCGCATGACGGTCCAGGACTGGTCCGTGAGATCGGGCGGATTGTCGTACACGCCGACATTGGTTCCGATCCCGTCGCGCAGATCATTCCACTCCATGCAGGCCACCTGACAGGCCTTGCAGCCGATGCATTTCGAAGTGTCGATGAGCTTCGCGACCGAGGGGCTCGCCGCGGCCCTCACACCCGGTGGCGGCTGCGTGGTCGCCGAGCGGCGGACGATGTCGAGGGATTGGAGCGGCATGCTAGAGCTTCTCCACCCTCACGAGGAACGACTTGAACTCGGGCGTCTGCGAGTTCGCATCTCCCACCGACGGGGTGAGCGTATTCGCCATGTAGCCTGGCTTGGCAAGCCCGGTGAACCCCCAATGGATGGGGATGCCGACGTGGTGGACCGTCTTGCCCGCGACCTGCAGAGGTTTCAGGCGCTTCGTGACTACGGCGACCGCCTTGATGTAACCGCGATTCGATTCCACCTTCACCCGATCACCCGCCTTGACCCCGAGCTCGCCCGCGAGAGCCTCGCCGATCTCGACGAACTGCTCGGGCTGCAGGATGGAGTTGAGCCGGCAGTGCTTGGTCCAGAAGTGGAAATGCTCGGTGAGCCGATAGGTCGTGCCGATATGGGGAAATCTGTCCGCCTTGCCGAACGCCTGGCGATCGTCCTTGAACACGCGAGCCGCGGGATTATTGAGAGCGAGCGGCTGTTGCGGGCTGAAAGGGTTCGCCGCAAGCGGTGTTTCGAGTGGCTCGTAGTGCACCGGGAACGGCCCTTCGACCAGGTTGTCCTTGGCGAAGAAGCGCGCGACGCCTTCGGCGTTCATGATGAAGGGACCCATGCCGAGCGAGGGGTTCTCGTCGACCTTGTAGTCGGGCACATCGGCGCCGGTCCAGGCGTGGCCGTTCCACGCGATGACCTTCCGATCGGGGTTGAAGGGCTTCCCGCTCGGGTCGCAGGAGGCGCGGTTGTACATGATCCGCCGGTTGGCGGGCCAGGCGAACGCCCAGTCGAGCGTCTCGCCGAGGCCCGTCGGGTCCGAGTTGTCCCGCCGTGTCATGAGGTTCCCGGTGGGACCCCAGGCGCCACAATAGATCCAGCAGCCCGAGGCGGTGCTGCCGTCGTTGCGCAGCTCGGCAAATCCGGCGAGCTGCTCGCCCGCCTTGCGCGTTACGTGTCCCGGGTTCTCCGGGTCCGCCAGGTCTTTGAGCGCTTTTCCGGAATACTCCCGTGCGAGCTCCTCGGCGGACGGGCTCCTCGGATTCAGGTACGGCCAGGAGAGCTTCACGATGGGATCGGGGTATGCGCCGCCCTCGGCGACGTAGAGTGTCCGGATCCGCTCGTAGAGCTCTCCCATGATCTGAAGATCCGTGCGGGCTTCGCCCGGTGGGTTCTGACCCTTCCAGTGCCACTGCAGCCAGCGGGAGGAGTTGACGAGTGAGCCATCTTCCTCGGCGAAGCACTGCGTCGGCAGCCGAAACACCTCGGTCGGGATCTGCTTCGGGTCGACGTCATTGTGCTCGCCGAAGTTACGCCAGAACTCCGAGGTCTCGGTCGCGAGCGGATCCATGACGACTAGGAACTTGAGCTTGGCAAGCCCCGCGTTGATCTTCGCCTTGCTCGGCGCCGCCCCGATCGGATTGAAGCCCTGGCAGATGAAGCCATTCATCTTTCCCTGGGCCATGAGCTCGAAGGTCTGCAGCATGTCGTAGGATTTGTCGAGCTTCGGCAGGTACTCGTAGCCCCAGTGATTCTCGGCCGTGGCGGCATCGCCCCACCATGCCTTCATGAAGCTCACGAAGAACTTGTCGAAGTTCTGCCAGTAGCTCAGCTGATTCGGCCGCAGCGGCTTGAACGTCCGCTTCGCGACGTACTTGGCGTAGTCCTGCTCAGATTCGTTTGGCAATGTCATGTAGCCCGTGAGCAGATTCGACATCAGGCCGAGGTCCGTCAGGCCCTGGATGTTCGAATGTCCCCGCAGCGCATTCATGCCGCCGCCGGCAACGCCGATGTTGCCGAGGAGCAGCTGCACCATCGCCCCGGCGCGGATCATCTGCGAGCCGACCGAGTGCTGGGTCCAGCCGAGCGCGTACATGATCGTCATCGACCGGATGGGCGTGGAAGTCGAGGCGATCAGCTCCGCGATCTGCAGGAATTTCGCTTGCGGCGTACCACAGACACGCTCGACCATCTCCGGCGTGTAGCGTGCGTAGTGCTGCTTCATCAGCTGGTAGACACAGCGCGGATGTGCAAGCGTCGGATCCGTCTTCACGTAGCCGTCGGCGCCGATCTGATAGTTCCAGCTCGATCTGTCATAGCCGTGCTTCTCGGCATCGTACCCGGAGAAGAGCCCTTGCTCGAAGGCGAAATCGTCCCGCACGAGGAATGTCGCGTCCGTATAGTTGCGGACATACTCCTGTTGAATCCTCTCGTGCGTCAGCAGGTAATTGATGAGGCCGCCCAGGAAGGCGATGTCGCTGCCAGAGCGGATCGGTGCATACACATCAGCGACCGATGCCGTGCGTGTGAACCGCGGATCGACGACGACGAGGCGCGCCTTGTTGTGCGCCTTCGCTTCCGTCACCCATTTGAAGCCGCACGGATGCGCCTCCGCGGAATTGCCTCCCATGCAGAGAATGACGTCGGCATTCTTGATGTCGACCCAGTGATTCGTCATCGCTCCACGGCCGAACGTCGGGGCAAGACCTGCCACCGTCGGGCCGTGTCAGACGCGCGCCTGGTTGTCGAATGAGAGAATCCCGAGACTGCGGATGACCTTGTGGGTGAGGTAGCCGACTTCGCTCGAGGACGCGGAGGCCGCGAGCATGCCGGTCGTCAACCAGCGGTTGACCGTGAGTCCATCGGGGGTTCGCGTGACGAAATTCGCATCCCGGTCCGCTTTCATCAGCTTCGCGAGGCGCCCGAGGGCATCGTCCCATGAGATGCGCCCCCATCGATCCGAGCCCGGCGCGCGGTACTGCGGATAGTGCAGCCGATCCGGGCTGTGGATGAAGTCGATGAGGCCGGCCCCCTTCGGGCAGAGCGTGCCACGGTTGACCGGATGGTCGGGATCGCCCTCGATGTGGAAGATGCTCGAGGTCGCGTTCTGCGCGCGATCACCCCACGAGTACATGATGACGCCGCAGGCGACCGCACAATAAGGACAGGTATTGCGGGTCTCCGTCGCACGAGCGAGCTTGAACTCGCGCACTTCGGCGAGAGCGGTCGTTGGAGAGAAGCCTAGAAGGGCGAGGCTCGAGCCGGCCAAGGAGGCGGCACTCACCGTGAGGAATTGTCGCCGGGTGATCTCTGTCATGAGCACTCCCCTTCTCGACACGCAGCTGGCGCTATCGTATGTCTCGGACTGCGATGACTCAATCGACATCCTCGGCTGGGCCGCCGAGACCGTCAAGCTCGGATACTTATCCGGACGGGCGTCGTTTCGCGGTGAGTGAAGGCCCTCCCGACTGCGAGACGAAGCGCCACGGCTCAGCTTCTCATGTCCCGGTCGGAAGCTCATTGTGCACGACATCCGGCATGCCAAAGGCCTTTCCCTGCCCGGCGGCCTGCTCGATTGCCGGATCATCGAAGCACACCTGAGGGTCACCGACCAGTGGCCTGATCTTTATGGGCGGCACTGGCTCGATGCCGTCGTCGAGCTGTACTCGAAGTCGACTTGGCGGACTCTCGCCGTCGAGGATTACCAGGGCAGGTAAAGCGTAGACGCCCGGCCCCAAGATAGCGCATTCCGTGAGGCATGAATCCGTCGGTGCTGAAGAAGTGCAGAATTGCGTCTGTCATGCCCCCCCGGGCAATCCTGGAGGAAATCAGCCGTCGACGAAGACCTCAGGCAATCCCTCCGCCATCTCGCCAAAGCATGCGGCTCCCGTGAAGCCGTTCCGCCGGAGCGTATCGAGGACAGCCTGCACTGCCTCGCGAGCGCAGGTAATCAGCAAGCCGCCCGAAGTCTGCGGGTCACAGAGCAGAAGCCTGTCCGTGCCAGAGAGGTTGGGAGCGAGCCGTACCTCCTCGCCGTAGGAAGCCCAATTGCGCTCCGAGGCGCCGGTTACGCACCCCTCATTCGCGAGCGCTGCTACCCCATCGAGCACTGGGACGTCCACCATGCGCACGCGCGCCGCCACGGCCGATCCGCGGCATACCTCGAGCAGGTGACCGAGGAGGCCGAAACCCGTCACGTCCGTCATTGCGTGCACACCCTCGAGCGAGGCCAGTTCCGGCCCCACGCGATTCAGGCGCGTCGTAGTCTCGATCAGCGCTTCGTACCCGTCGCGGCTCAGCCTTTGCTTCTTCAGCGCGGCGGAGAGAATGCCCACGCCGAGCGGCTTGCCCAGCACCAGCGCATCTCCCGCGCGTGCTTCGCAGTTGCGTTTCACGCGACGCGGGTGCACCACCCCTAAAGCGACCAGACCGTAGATCGGCTCGACCGAGTCGATGCTGTGTCCGCCAGCGATGGGGATGCCGGCATCGGCGCAGACTGACTCACCACCGCGAAGGATCTCGCGGATGGTCTCAGGCGGCAGTACCTTGATCGGCATGCCGAGAATCGCCAGCGCCAAAATGGGCGTGCCACCCATGGCGTAGACATCCGAGAGCGCATTCGCCGCCGCTATGCGCCCAAAGTCGAACGGATCATCGACGATCGGCATGAAGAAATCGGTCGTCGCGATCACTGCCTGCTCGTCGTTCAGCTGGTAGACGGCCGCATCGTCTGCGGTTTCTGCGCCCACCATCAATCCCGCGAACGCCTGCGCAGGCGCGGATTGCCTGAGCAGTGTCGCCAGAACCTCAGGGGCGATCTTGCAGCCGCAACCGCCGCCGTGCGAGAGGGAAGTCAGCCGTGGCGTCGAGTGAACGTCGTTCATGTTGCAACCACTCCTGAGGCGGTTTTGGTTAGAGGGGAAGCTCGCCGAAAATGAGCTGTTCCGCGCCGCGCCCGCCCAGCTTGCCGGCCTTGAGCAGCGCCTCGAAGTCGCTGTATGCGAGGGTTTCGACGGGAGGCGTCAAAATGGATTCCTGCAATGCCAGCAGGAACAACAGGACAACGAGGAAGTACCAATGGCGGCGAGCATAATCGCAGACGCGCCGCGATGCCCTTGCTATCGCGCAGAGTCGACGTCCAGCTATCGCCGCCGCTCGCGGCAAGAAGGGGGATGATGCCGATCTCGAATCTCAAAGAGTTCGTCCTCCTCTCGAAGCTGCGTGCCCATCTTCCCGACAAGCCTCTGCTGCCCGATGCGCCAGTAGCCGCACGTTCCATCGTTGCAGGCGCGCACGCATGGGCCATCGCGTTCCGAGACGTCGGGTGGCGCCGGGATACGTCGAGCTTTGGCTTGAGGCAAATCGATCGTCGAGGATCTGCGGCCGGTTCAGCTCTCGGCGAGTCTCCGCATCAACTCACGAAGGCCGATGGCAGTTACGCCATTCGCGATTGGCCATGACTCGATGCCCCCATGGACCAGATATGCCTCGCGAGGCTTTAGCGCCTGTCGCGCCAGGTTGAAACCGGGGGACAAAATTGGCGCAGTCGAGCGCTTGATCTCGATGGCTCAGTCCGACCGCACTTGAGCTTGCTCCTGGCCGCCAACGGCGGGGACGCCTCGAGCGCGGCACGCCGCCCGATCTGGAAATGGGTCCGAATCACACCAGTGGCTCGGTGCCGGGAAATCAGCTTCTTCGGCTTCGAGAGGGAGGCGGATCATGCCTGGGGTTCTGCGGAAGTTCGTTTCCGAAGGTCACTTCATGCCGCACGGCATGTGCTACCTGTGGCAGCCGGGCGTGCTCTGGCTCAATGTAGCCTCGGATGCTCCGATCGCCATCGCATATTTTTCGATCCCGTTCACCCTGCTCTATTTCGTGCGCAACCGCAGGGACCTCGAATTCCAGTGGATGTTTCTGTGCTTTGCCGTATTCATCATCGCATGCGGCGGCACACACTTGATGGATGTCGTCGTAGTTTGGCATCCCTACTACTGGCGATCCGGCGGACCCGCAATTCGCCTCTCTCCTGCGCTACCGTGACCTCCACTTGGCCCTTGCTGGCTGACCGGAAGTCGATACGATCCGACCGGGGTGCATTCCGCGCCCGAGGCGCTGCGCACTCTTCGAGCCAATGGTCGCCGC
>JAGWPE010000061.1 GCA_028870635.1 Gammaproteobacteria bacterium
ACCATCTTTCCAGCCGACCCGGGCGGCGCCGATCGGACCGTTGAAGGGAACGCCGGAGAGGGTGAGCGCCGCGGAGGCGCCGAGGAGCGAGGCGATGTCGGGATCGATCTCAGGATCGACCGACAGTACCGTCGCGACAACCTGCACCTCGTTGTAGAAACCGTCGGGGAAAAGCGGGCGGATGGGACGGTCGATGAGGCGCGAGGTCAACGTCTCCTTCTCAGTTGGACGACCCTCACGCTTGAAGAAGCCGCCGGGAATACGTCCCGCGGCGTAGGTCTTCTCCACATAGTTGACGGTCAGAGGGAAGAAATCGCGGCCGGCGGCGGCCTTCTGCCGCGCGCACGCGGTGACCAGCACCACGGTATCGCCCATCGAGACCCGCACGGCGCCATCGGCCTGCCGGGCCATTTCGCCGGTTTCGATGGTGACTGAGTGGGGACCATACTGAAATGACTTACTGACGCTCAAGCTCGAGCCCTCGCGAAAAAGATGAGTTCCTGCCAAACACAAAGGCCGCGTGATGCGGCCTTGTGCTGGATGTTAGCGACGAAGCCCCAGGCGCTCGACGAGCTCCTGGTACTTTGCGGGTTTCGTGGCCTTGAGATAGTCGAGGAGCTTGCGGCGTTGGTTGACGAGCTTGACCAGGCCCCGGCGGGAGGAGTGGTCGCGCTTGTGTGCCGTGAAGTGCTCGCCGAGCCCGTTGATGCGCTCCGAAAGGAGCGCCACCTGGACCTCGGGGGAGCCGGTATCGGCGGCATCGCGCCGGTACTGCGCCAGAATGCCGCCTTTTTTCTCGCTGGTAAGAGCCATTGCGCCAAAATCCTAAGTGACTGTCTTAAGTAGCCTTTTGGGAAGCGCGGAATTTTACCTGCTGTAATGCCTCTGCCACAAGTTAAAACCCGACTTTCTCGCGCTATACTGCTCGGGCCATGACCCGAGCACTGATCATCGGCATTTTGAGCGCGGCAGCCCTCGCCGCCTGCTCCACCACGCCGTCACAGCCCGCCAGCCGCACCGCCTCGGCCATTGCGCCGGGCTGGTGCTCCACGGCCGACGGCAAGGCGCTGCGGCCAGGCTCGAGCGAGTGCAACTCCATCACTCGCCGGTACTCCGGAGAGCAACTGCGGTCAACCGGAATGACCGACGCGGCTCACGCGCTGCAGATGCTGGACCCATCCGTCACGGTACACGGTCACTAGACCGGTTCCCTGACGAAGAGCCTCCGCGGCCGGACCAGCCCCCGGCCGTCGGACTCGCCGAGCCCGAGAAAACGCCCCTCGGCGTCGTACAGCCTGGTGCGTCCGGGAGGGGGACTGCGCAACACGACGACCTCCTGGCCATGGGCGATGCGGTCGGCCTGCCACGCCTCCAGAGCCACCGCTGCCAGATGGCCGAGCGGCTGGTCGGCCGGAAGGAGCTGCGCTCCCGCACCCCCCTCGCAGGCGCGCGTCACTTCATCCAGCGTCTGCATCGAGTCCGCGTCGAAAGGCTCAACCCAGGTGCGCCGCAGCGCGCTCACATGTCCGCAAGTACCCAACGACCGCGCGA
Organism: Gammaproteobacteria bacterium; assembly: GCA_028870635.1. Lineage (GTDB taxonomy): Bacteria > Pseudomonadota > Gammaproteobacteria > Steroidobacterales > Steroidobacteraceae > 13-2-20CM-66-19. The sequence continues at coordinate 1,552 of JAGWPE010000061.1, forward strand.
TGTCCTCGGCCAGGGTGCGCACGTAGGTTCCCTTGGAGCAGAGAACGTCGAGCTCGACCGTATCAAGTGTCCGCGCTACCGGCGAGAGCTCGAAAATCTCGATTTCCCGCGGGGCGCGCTCGACGGTCACGCCGGCGCGCGCCAGGCGGTAGAGCGGCTGGCCGTCGCGCTTCAGTGCCGAGTACATGGGCGGCACCTGCCGCCCGGGGCCGAGAAAACTCCGTAGCGCGGCCGGCAGCGCCTCGTGCCAGCCTGCGGGTACCGGCGCCTGCTCGATGACGGCGCCCTCGCGGTCGCCGGTGGCGGTCCGCGCACCGAGAGCGACGGTGAAGCGGTAGTGCTTGCGGCTCGAGAGGATCTCGCCGGCGATCTTCGTCGCCTCACCGAGGCAGAGCGGCAGCATGCCGGTCGCGAGCGGATCGAGGCTGCCCGCGTGTCCGGCCTTGCAGCCGCCGAAGAGCCGGCGAACGCGCTGCAGAGCCGCGTTCGATGACATCCCCGCGGGCTTGTCTAGGAGCAGTATGCCGTGAGGCATTGGTCTATTGGCGCAAAGTCGCCTGCGGCGCTCTGCGCGGCCGGCTGTGTAACTGCATTTGATCTCGCGGCCGTTTCCCGGGGCGCTCACTCTCGCGTTGACGGATCTCGGAGGCGGCGGCCTCGGGCCGCTTACTCACTTGCTCTCGGAGTCCTGCGCCACTGCGCGGTCGATGAGCCCGGTGAGGCGCGCGGCCTTCTCCGCGGTGTCATCGAGCACGAAGTCGAGCCGCGGAGCGTGGCGCAATTCCAGCCGCCGCCCGGCCTCGCCGCGCAGGAAACCGGCGGCGCGGGTGAGGCCCGCCTGCACCTCCTCCTTGGAATGCCTCGAGGCGAAGGGAGAGTAGAAAACCTTCGCCGCCCCCATGTCGGCCGCGAGCCTGACGCCGGTGATGGTGACGTTGCCCACGCGCGGGTCCTTGACCTCGCGCGCGATCAGCTCCGCGAGCACGCGCTGCAGCTGCGCCTCGATCTTGCGCAGGCGGCCGCCGCCCTGCGTGCTCTTCTTCATTACTGCAGCGTCCGGGCAACCTCGAGACGCGCGAAGCACTCGATCTGGTCGTTGACGCGCACGTCCTGGTAATTCTTCACGCCGATGCCGCACTCCGTTCCGGCGCGCACCTCGCCGACATCGTCCTTGAAGCGGCGCAGCGACTCCAGCGCGCCCTCGAAGATGACCACGTTGTCGCGCAGCACGCGGATCGGATTGTTGCGCCTGACAAAACCCTCTATCACGAGGCACCCGGCGACGACGCCGAACTTGCTGGAGCGGAACACCTCCCGCACCTGCGCGACACCCACGATCTGCTCCTTGATCTCCGGACGCAGCATGCCGGTCATCATCTGCCTCACATCATCGATGGCTTCGTAGATGATGCTGTAGTAGCGCACCTCGACGCCGGTCTCCTTCATCGCATCGCGCGCGCCGGAGTCGGCGCGCACATTGAAGCCGATGACGAGCGCCTTGGAGGCGGCCGCGAGCTGCACGTCGGACACCGTGATGCCGCCGAGTCCGCTCGCGACGATCTTG
>JAGWPE010000062.1 GCA_028870635.1 Gammaproteobacteria bacterium
CCGCGGAGCGGAATGGCCGCAGCGCTGCCGAGCGCCGGCGCCGGCAGCGGCGCCTCTCCCCTGGTCATCTCCGGCCTGCAGATGATGCTCAGCTCGCCGGCGCGGCATTACTATCGCGGCACCCTTACGCGGGTCGGCCCCGACGAGCCGTTCTCCGTGCTCCTCGACGGCCAGCGTACGACTGTCCCCGCGGTGCACGTGCGCGGCGAGATGAAATTCGCCGATCGGACCATCACGCCGGAGCTGTGGTGGCTCGATGAGCCCGGCAACCCCCTGACGCTCAAATGGGCCATAGGCGGCAACTATGAGATCGTCACGCGCATCGATCGGCCTCCGTCCGGGCAGGGAAACGGTCGAACGCACGCTGGCGCGAATCCGATGGCGGCCGGGCTCGCCGGGCACAGCTGCCGCGCCGAGCTCGCCGGGGTCTACTTCACCACGGCAAGCTCGCAGGTGCTCGAGGTCTCCCTGCCCGCGCTGCAGCGCTTCGCGGCGCTCATGGCCCAGCATCCCGACTGGACAGTGACCATCGAGGGACACACGGACAACATCGGCTCGGCCGAGTACAACCTGGACCTGTCCACCCGCCGCGCCCAGGCCGTGCGTCAGGTGCTGATCGGGCGCTTCGGCGTGCCCGCTGCCCGGCTGCAGGCCAAGGGTTTCGGGCTGACCCGTCCGGTCGAGACCAATGCGACCGATCAGGGACGCGCGCACAACCGGCGGGTCGAGGTGAGTCGGCGCTGCCCTGCCTGAGCCTGAGCCTGAGCCTGAGCCTGAGCCTGAGCCTGAGCCTGGTCCTGGTCCTGGTCCTGGTCCTGGGCCTGGGCCTGGGCCTGGTCCTGGGCCTGGTCCTGGGCCTGGTCCTGGGCCTGGTCCTGGGCCTGGTCCTGGGCCTGAGCCCGCCTTTGAGCCCCTCCCACCGCCGAGGCGCGCCGAGGCGCCAGATCCACGCCAGGCGTAAGATGGATTGGGGGAGGGGCGGACATGTCCGACTTAGAGCGGATCACCGGTCTCATCAACGATATCTACGACGCCGCGCTCGACGCCAGTCTGTGGCCTCAGGTCCTGCGGCGCACAATGATGCTCCTCGACGGCGTGTCGGCCGCGATCCTCTCGATCGACCTCGATCCGGCATTCGCCGAATCGTACGTGCCTCACCACATGCAGCCCGGAGACGCGGCCGAGGAGCGGGCGCGCGCGACACTGCGGCTCTTGGCGCCGCACCTTCGGCGCGCCATGGCGATCGCAAAGGCGCTCGAGCGCGGGGAGAGCAAATCGGCGGCGCTCGGCGAGGTGCTCGAGCGCCTGTCGGCCGCCGTAGTCTTCGTCGATCGGGCCGGCCGTCTCGTCCATGCCAACGCGCCGGCGACACGGATGTTGGCGAGGAACGAGGTGTTGACCTGGGCCGACGGCAGGCCCCGGCCGGTGGATGAGCGCGTGGCAGCGCATCTGCGCGCCATCCTCGCCGCAGCGCGTCGCGGCCGGCCGGCTCCCGACTCCTGCGCCCTTGCCGTGGCAGATGCCACGCCAAGCGGCGAGAGTCTCACGATTCATGTCCTGCCGCTCTCGGCCGGCGCGCAGCGTCAGGTCCTGACACCGTCAGCCGCCGCGGCGGCCATCATCGTGTCGCAACAAACGTGGGATCTGCCTCAGCGGCTGCAGTCCGCGGCGAAGCTCTATGCGCTCACTCCGGCCGAATCGAGAGTCGTGAGCGTGCTCCTCGCCGGCTGCAGGATCGGCAGCGCCGCGAAGGCGCTCGGAATCACCGAAGCGACGGTCAAGACGCATCTGCAGCATGTCTTCGACAAGACTGGCACACGGCGGCAGGTCGACCTCGCCCAGCGAATCGCCGACTGCGCCGGCGTGTCCCTGAACGGCGCTGCGTCCCCTGCCGCGCCGGCAGGTGTCAGACGGGCGCCGGCCGCCCGATGACGATCATCAAGTAGCGGAGCGGGAGGTGGGGCCGCGCCGTCTGGCGCCCGGTCCGGCGGCAGCATTCGGGCGTACGCCATTTCCGTTGGCGCTGCGGCCGATACCGTTGCCTCTGCCGCGCGCGGCGCGGCGGGCGATCCGGGCGCGCTCATTGGCCTCGTAGCCGTTGTCTTCCCTGAGCTCCGGCGCGTTGACGTCGAGGCCCTTCAGGTACTTGCGGAACTCCTTGCCCAAGGCCGGATGGCTCAGCGCGTACTCCACGGTCGCCTGCAGGTAGCCGAGCTTGCTGCCGCAGTCGTAGCGCTTTCCCCTGAAGCGGTAGGCATACACCGCCTCCTCGCGCATCAGCGCCGCGATGCCGTCGGTGAGCTGGATCTCTCCACCCGCTCCCTGCCCGAGCCGCTCCAGGTGCTCGAAGATGGCCGGGGCCAGCACGTATCGGCCCACCACGGCCAGGTTGGAGGGCGCCTCCGCGGGCTTGGGCTTCTCGATGATGCTGCGCACCCGGCTGGTGTTGGATTTGTCGGCCTCCACCGCCACGATGCCGTACTTGTCGGTGTCGGACCGCGGCACGACCTGCACCCCGAGGATGCTCGCGCGCTTGGCCGCGTAGACCTCGGCCATCTGCCCCAGGCAGGCGACATCGCTCTTGATGAGGTCATCGGCGAGGTGCACGAAGAAAGGCTCCGCGCCGACCGCCGGCTGCGCGCAGAGCACCGCGTGCCCGAGCCCGAGCGGAGCCGGCTGGCGGATGTAGATGCACGAGGCATACGAGGGGAGGACGCTGCGCAGCTGGTTCAGCACGTCGCTCTTGCCCTGGCGCTCGAGCAGCTGCTCGAGCTCCTGATCGGAATCGAAGTGGTCCTCGATGGCGCGCTTGGAGGCGCCGGTGACGAACACCAGGCGCGTCGCTCCCGCGGCCAGGGCCTCCTCCACCGCGTACTGGATGAGCGGCTTGTCGACGACCGGCAGCATCTCCTTGGGGCTGGCCTTGGTGGCAGGCAGGAAGCGAGTGCCGCGCCCCGCCACCGGAAAGACTGCGGTGCGGATCACGGACTTCGGTGTCATCCTCATCGGCTCTCTCCCGGGAAATTCTCGGCTTTGCCGCCAAGTTTACCGTGTACGTGGCGATTGAATAGCCGAGCGCACCCCGCAACCGGCATGCCGCACGTCACGGAACGACCCTTTCCGCGCTCTTCTCCGCCCATTTGAATACCGCCGGCCGCATGCTGTCCCAGGAGCGGCACTTCGGGCAACGCCAGTACCAGCCGATGCTGAGCAGGCCGCAGTCATCGCACTGGTAACGCCCGCCGCTGTCCCCGATCCGCGTCAGCAGGATGCCGAGCGAGCGGGCATCCGCGACCGATTCGGTCTCCGAGCCCACTTCGCCGGCGATGTCGGGCAGCCGCCGCACCTCGTGCGGCGGGAGCGCCGTCGCAAGCAGCCAGGCGAGCTGCCTGGAGCTGATGGTTCCGTTGCGGCGGAGCCTCATCGCGATCTCCTCCAGAGCGTCCGCGCCATGTGCATTTTCCCAAAGTCCCAGCACCCGCGGGATGATCTCGAGCGCCAGCTCCGGCGACTCCTCCAGCGCCTTGAGGTAGAGCATCAGTGCCCCGGCCGAGTCTCCCGCAAGCTCCCTGATGCGGGCGGTGAGCACGTCCGTGCGCGGCAAATCGGCCTGGTGCGTGCGCGCCTGGCGCAGCAGCGTCCCCGCCCGCTCCGCGTCACCCTGCACCAGCGCCTGCTCCGCAAGCTCGCAGAGATAGTGCGCCGCCACTCGCCGCCGCTCGAGCTGAACCGCCTGCGGCAGCGCATGAAAGATCTTCAAGGCGTTGGCCCAGTCTGCCTGCGACTCGTAGATCCGCAGCAGATGATCCAGCGCCGCCCGGCGGTACTCCCGCGAAGCCGACAGCTCCTCGAGCAATTGCTCCGCCCGATCCATCAGGCCCGCGCTCAGGTAATCGAGCGCCAGCGCGAAAGCCGCCTTGTCATGCAGCGACGAGCCTCCCTGCTCCCGCATGCGCGAATGAATGGCTATCGCGCGATCGACCTCGCCCCGCCGCCGGAAGAGGCTGCCGAGCGCGAATTGGATCTCCGCCGCATCGCCGTCCGCTGCCGCCATGCGCGCGAAGATCTCCACCGCATGATCGAACCGGTCGTTGATGAGGTGATCGAGCCCGACGTAGTAATCGCGCGGCAACCGCACCGTCCGTCCCGGGCTGGTTCGCCGCCCCAAAAACCAAGCAGCCACGCCGACGGCGACAAACGCCAACGCAAGCAGCAAGGCAGGCAGCTCGATCACGCTCGTTATCTTATATTGGCCCAAAGTCGCCTGCGGCGCTTTGGGCGGCCAGGGGCTTGACCTTTTGCGACCTCGCGGCCCAGGGAGCGGCCCTGGGCCGCTCATTCGCTTGCTTTCGCGCGCTAATCCCGGATGGGATTGTCCGCGCCATCGTTGACGCGTTCGCGAAGATCCTTGCCGGGCTTGAAATGAGGTACGTACTTACCCGATAACGCCACCGCCTCCCCCGTCTTCGGGTTGCGTCCCTGCCGCGGCGGCCTGAAATGCAGACAGAAGCTGCCGAACCCGCGGATCTCGATCCGATCGCCCTGCGAGAGCGAATCGCTCATGATCTCCAGGATCTGTTTCAGCGCGAGCTCGACATCCTTGGAAGGCAGATGTTTCTGCTTCGCCGTGATGATCTCGATGAGCTCTGACTTCGTCATGTTGAGTCGGATCGCTCCGTCCGGAGCCGCCTCGCGGCGGCCCCGGCGGAGAGACGTTGCTGCCTCAGCTGCGATCGCCGATGTGCTCCTTGAGCAGGTCCCCGAGGCTCGTGCCCGTGGGTGCCGCCTCCGAGGAGCGGTAGCTCTGCACCGCCTCGGCCTCCTCGTGCGCTTCCTTCGCCTTGATCGAGAGGGTGATGGCGCGCGACTTGCGGTCGACGCCGGTGAACTTCGCCTCCACCTCGTCGCCGACCTTCAGCACGGTGCGCGCATCCTCCACGCGGTCGCGGCCGAGCTCCGAGGCGCGCAGCTGGCCCTCGACACCGTTGCCGAGGTCGATGGTCGCTCCGCGGGCATCCACGTCCTTGACCACGCCCTTGACGATCGTCCCCTTGGGGTTGTCGGCGATGTAGCTGGAGAACGGGTCCTTGGCGAGCTGCCGGATCCCGAGGCTGATGCGCTCGCGCTCCGGGTCGATGGTGAGCACCATGGCCTCGAGCTGCTGGCCCTTCTGGTAGTTGCGCACCGCCTCCTCCCCGGGCACGTCCCAGGAGATGTCGGAGAGGTGCACCAGGCCGTCGATGTTGCCCGCCAGGCCGATGAAGATGCCGAAGTCGGTGATCGACTTGATCTGGCCGCTCACCCGGTCGCCGCGGTTGTAGTTCTCGGCGAACTCCTTCCACGGGTTGGCCTTGCACTGCTTCAGGCCCAGGGAGATGCGGCGCCGGTCCTCGTCGACGTCGAGCACCATCACCTCGACTTCCTGGCCGGTGTGCACGACCTTGGCCGGGTTGACGTTCTTGTTGGTCCAGTCCATCTCCGACACGTGCACCAGGCCCTCGACGCCGTCCTCGATCTCGACGAAGGCGCCGTAATCGGCGATGTTGGTGACCTTGCCGAAGACGCGGGTGTGCGGCGGATAACGGCGCGCGATGTTCTCCCACGGGTCGGCGCCGAGCTGCTTCAGGCCGAGGCTGACGCGCGAGCGCTCGCGGTCGAATTTGAGGATGCGCACGTCGATCTCATCGCCGACCTTCACCACCTCCGAGGGGTGCTTGACGCGCTTCCACGCCATGTCGGTGATGTGCAGCAGGCCGTCGATGCCGCCCAGGTCCACGAACG
>JAGWPE010000063.1 GCA_028870635.1 Gammaproteobacteria bacterium
GATGCTCAGCCGATAGTGCGGAATGGTCTGCTTCGACTCGAGGAGCCGCCGCGCGATGGTCGCGCGCGTGGCCGACAGGCGCTTGCGTACGGGCTCGTTGGCGTGCGCGGCTCCTGCCGCCGAGTCCTCTCCTGCCGCGGAGCTCTTTCCCGCCGTGATTCGTGCCGCATGGCCGGCCACATCCTCGCGCGTGACCCGGCCGTTGCGCCCCGTGCCGCGGACGGTGGTTATGTCGATGCCGAGGCTCTCCGCCAGGCGCCTCGCGATCGGGCTGATGCGCGCCTCCTCTTCCTCGGGCGGCGGCGCCGCTGCCGGGGAATCGGCCATGAAAGCGGCCCCGGAAGCGGCCGGGCTCGAGGCTTCCGGCTCGAAAGATACCTGCGCCCCTCTGAAGTCCGTGATGAAGCGCTCGAGCTCGGCCTCGCTCACCTCCGGCGCGGCCAGCACCGCCAGGAGCGCTCCCACGGGCCGCAGGTCGCCCGCTCCGGCAACGATGCGCCGCAGCGTGCCGCTCGCCGGCGAGTCCACCGTGTTGACGATCTTCTCCGTCTCGACATCGAGCAGCGGCGCGCCCTTCTCGACCGCCTCGCCCTCCTCGACGTTCCACCGGTTGATCGTGCCCTCGGTCATCTCGATGCCCCACTTGGGCATCGTGACCGCCTGAATCCGCCCGCTCATGCCCCTCTTCCCAACACCTGACGGATCGCCGCCTCGATCCGCTGCGGCCCGGGCACGTAGGCCCGCTCCAGCGCCGGCGAGAAGGGGACGGGCGTGTGCGGCGGCGTCACCTGGATCACCGGCGCCTTGAGCGAGCCGTACCCGCGGCCCGCCGCGAGCGCCGCGATGTCCGCCGCCACACTGCACCGCGGCGGCGACTCATCCACGATGACCAGACGTCCCGTCCCCTCCAGGCTCTCGAGGATCGTATCCTCATCGAGCGGCGAGGTGGTGCGGGGATCGATGAGGTCGCAGCTGATGCCCTCCTTGGCAAGGGCATCGAGCGCCTTCTCCGCGAACGGCACCATGCGCGCGAAGGCAACCACGGTGACGTCGCGGCCTTCACGGACGAGGCTCGCCTCGCCGAAGCGCACCGTGTACGGTGCCTCCGGCACCTCGCACTTGCGCGGATAGAGCGCCTTGTGCTCGAAGAAGACGACCGGATCATCGTCGCGAATGGCCTGGATGAGGAGTCCCTTGGCATCGCGCGCGTTCGACGGCACGACGATCTTCAGGCCCGGCACCGCGGTGAGCAGTGCGTAGATCGATTGCGAGTGCTGCGCGCCCATGCCCATGCCCGCGCCCATCGCCATGCGGATCACCACCGGACAGCGGCTCTTGCCGCCGAACATGTAACGGAACTTGGCGACCTGGTTGTAGATCTGGTCCATGCAGACGCCGACGAAGTCGGCGAACATGAGCTCCGCCACCGGCCGCAGCCCCGCGAGCGCCGCGCCGGCCGCGGCCCCCACGATGGCCGACTCGCTGATCGGCGTGTCGATGACACGCTCGGCGCCGAAGCGCGGCAACAGCCCCTTGGTCACCCCGAAGATGCCGCCGGAGGCTTCGCGCTCTCCCGAGCTGCCGCCCGCCCCGCCCGACACATCCTCTCCCAACACGATCACGCGCGGGTCGCGCTCCATCTCCTGGTGCAGCGCCTGGTTGATCGCATCGCGCATCGAAAGCTGAGGCATGCCCGTCCCGGTCAGTAGCTGATGTATACGTCGGTCGTCAGGTCGGATTCCGGCGGCAGGGGCGCCGCCCGCGCGGCAGTCACGGCCGCGTCGATCTCCTCGAGCACTTCGCGATCGATGGCATCGAGCTCTTCGCCCGAGAGCGAGCCGTCCTGCGCCACGCTGGCGCGAAAGCGCACCAGACAATCCATCGTGGCGCGGTGGCGCGCCACCTCGTCCTTCGCGCGGTATCTCTGCGGATCGCCCTCGAAGTGTCCGTAGAAGCGCGTGGTCATCGCCTCGATGGCGCCGGGGCCGCCGCCCGCGCGGGCGCGCTCGAGCGCGCGCCGCATGGCCGCGTGCACGGCGAAGAAATCCGAGCCGTCCACCCGCTCCGCGCTCATGCCGAAGGCCGCCGCTCTCGCGGTGATGTCGTTGGAGCCGACCGCGTAGCTCGCGCCCGTGTGCTCGCTGTAGCCGTTGTTCTCGAACACGAAGATCGCGGGGGCCGCGAGCACCACCGCGAGGTTCATCGCCTCGAACACGGTGCCCTGGTTGCAGCTGCCGTCACCGCCGAAGGCGACACTGACATGCCCCTGCGCGCCGGCACCGCGGCGCAGCTTGCATGCGATCGCCGCCCCGACTGCGAGCGGCGGGCCGCCGCCGACGATGGCGTTCGCGCCAAGCATGCCTTTATCGAAATCCGCGATGTGCATCGAGCCGCCCTTGCCTTTGCAAAGACCGGCGCGGCGGCCGTAGATCTCCTTCATCATGCCATCGATGTCGCATCCCTTGGCGATGCAGTGTCCGTGCCCGCGGTGGGTGCTGACGATGTAGTCCTGATCCGTGAGGTCCGTGCAGACGCCGACCGCCACCGCCTCCTGACCTGCGTAGAGGTGCGTGAAGCCCGGGATCTCCCCGGTGGCGATCTCGACGTGCAGACGCTCCTCGAACTCGCGGATCGTCTTCATGCGCCGGTAGGCGGCGAGCAGTCGTGATTTCTCGAGCGGCATCGGCGTCTCCTACAGCGCCCCGGCGGGCTTGCCCTGCGGCCCATAGACGTAGTCGTCGAGCACCTTGTGAAAGTGCCGGATGCGCAGCTCCTGGGCGCCGATCCACAGTCCCTTGAACCCCTTGGAATGCATGCCCGCCTGCACTCCGGGCAGGTTCTCCGCATCCTGATCGAGCACCAGGCCGATCGTCTTGTCGCCGTGCTTCCAGCGCTTGTGCTCGGCGCGCTCCGGCCACTCCTTGCCGTCCGGCACCAGCTCGAAAGTCATGATGTCGTAGAACATCCGGTCGGGATCGAGCGGATGCGGCCGCTGCCGGAATATCCAGAAGTCGTCCGCGTGCACGTTGAGCGAGAGGTTGGGAAAGATGAGATAGTGGAAGTCGTCGGTCAGCTGATCGTCGTTGAGGCGCGAGTAGTCCTTGCCCTGGCTCGCCCCGTAGGCGCGCTTGTGCCGTTGCACGTCGCGGCGGATCTCGCCGATCGGCTTGTCGTAGTCGGCCGGATCCATGCCCGCGGCCTTCATGATGGTCTTGATGGGCTCGGGTATCGACGGCGGCTTGCGCACCCGCGGCGACAGCGTGGCGAAGGGAATGAGATAGCGGTTGTGCCTGCCGTAGCAGTCAATCTGCACGTCGAGGTCGTGCAGGTACCAGAGGAGCTGCGGATGGATGCCCTGGACGTGATAGGTCTCGTTGAAGGCGTCGACCGAAGTCTTCCAGTTGCAGTCCCACTCCACGGTGATGTCCCGCGTCTGCACCATCTTGTGCATGTTGTAGGGCTCGAGGTGCCGCGGCAGCGGCTCGAGATACTCGAGCAGCGGCGGCGGGGACTCGTTGAGCGTGTACCAGACGAAACCGCCCCACGTGTCGCAGCGGATCTCCGTCAGGGCATGCGCCGGCTTGCCCTGCGGAAAGGTGTCGATGTCCGGGATTCGGCGGTAGGAGCCGTCGAGCTCGTATTCCCAGTGATGATAGGGGCACTTGAACGACAGCGACTCGCCGGTCGTACCGATGCCGCAGCCGCGGATGCGGTTGCCGCGGTGCTGACAGACGTTGTAGAAGGCCCGCACCGAGCCATCGCGCTGGCGCACGATGAGGATCGACTCCGGGCCGATCTCGGTCACCAGGTAATCGCCCGCCTCCGGGATGTCGACCTCGCGCCCGCCGAGCAGCCACACCTTGGTCCACATCCGCTGCCACTCGAGCTGCATGAACTCGCGCGAGAAGTAGCGCCGGGGGTCGATGATGCCGTGGCCGAGCTCGGGATCGGGCGCCTTCTCGAGCGGCGTTCCCGGGCTCTCCTCGGGCTTCACGCGCGGCACCGGCGTGAATCCCGGCGCCTTGGATCGCTCCCAGAAGTCGTCCATCAGAACTGCACGCGCTTGGTGAAGCCGTTGTCCGCCACGATGTTGGAGCCGGTGATGAGGCTGCCTGCGGGGCTCGCCACGAAGGCGACCACGCGCGCCACCTCTTCCGGCGTGCCCATGCGCCCGCAGGGGATCTGCTTGAGCGCGTAATCGAACAGCTTCGGCATCGTGCCCTTGATCAGCTCCCAGGCGCCGCCCTCGAAGAAGATGGGGCCCGGAGAGACGGAGTTCACGCGCACGCCCTTTTTGCCGACGTGCTGCGCCAGCTGCTTCGAATAGGTGATGAGCGCGGCCTTCATCGCATTGAAGGCCTGCGGCACGCCGAAAGTCTCGAGGGCGTTGGTGGAGGAAATGATCACGATGGAGCCCGACCCCGACTTCTCCAGGTGCGGCAGCAGCGTCTCGCAGCCGCGCACGGTGTGCATGACGTCGATCTCGAAGTTGCGCGTCCAGTTCTTCTCGCTGTCGAAGCCGCCCCCCGCACTCACGTTGGGGACGAAGATGTCACAGCCGCCGAGCGCCTGCGCCGAGCGCTCCAGCCAAGCCTTGTAGGCCTCGCCCTCGCGCACATTGACGGCCTCGCCGACGACGTTGACGCCGCGCTGCTTAAGGGCGCGCACGGTCGATTCGACCTCCTCCGCCGTGCGCGAGCAGAGCGCGATGTCCACGCCCTCGACCGCGAAGAGCTCGACGATGGCGCGGCCGATCCCCTTGGTGGCGCCCGTGACGATCGCTTTCTTTCCCCTGAGACCCAGGTCCATCGCACTCTCCTTCGAGTGAAGATTGCGCTGGAATTATAGGCGCCGGCCGTTAAAATACAATCAGGATTGACTGTTTTTTTTATGAGCCTGGGCGGCCGCCGCCGCGGCGAGGCTCGCATTGATCTCCCGCGGCAGCGGATTGCGCCGCAGGGTCAGCCCGCCGTTCACCTGGAGCGTCTCGCCGGTCATGAAGCATTCCTCTCCCGCGAGCCAGAGCGCCGCATCCGCGACATCCTTGACGGTGCCGATCCGGCCGAGCGGGTATTCCCGGACGAAAGCATCCTCGAGCCCCGGCATGGCCACCTCGCGGGAAGTCATGGGCGTCGCGGTGAGCCCGGGCGCAATGCTATTGACGCGCACGCCGCGGGAGCCGAACTCGTTCGCGAAGCAGCGCGCGAGCGCCTCCGCGCCCGCCTTGGTCCCGATGTACGCCGCGTGGTGGAAGAGCAGCGCGCGCACCGAGGCGGACGAGGTGAGCACGATGGAGCCGCCGCCGCTGCGGGCGATGGCTTCGCAGAAAACCTGCAGGAAGAAGAACGAGCCCTTGAGCTGCAGGTCCATCAGCCGATCGATCTGCTCCTCGGTGGTCTCGAGGAGCTTGGCGATGAGGCCGAGCCCGGTGCAGTTGACCGCAATGTCGATGCGCCCGAAGGCATCGGTCGCGCATCGCGCGAGCGCCTGGACCTCATCCTTGCGGGTGATGTCGCAGAGCGCGAAGCGCCCGCCGATTTCC
>JAGWPE010000064.1 GCA_028870635.1 Gammaproteobacteria bacterium
GTGAGCAGCGGCTGAAGGCGGCCATCGCGCGGGGCGAGCAGGCGTTGTAAGGTCCACCCGCCAGCCCGCGGATGAGGCTCACTCGCGCAGCCCATCCGCGGGCGGCATTCCCTATGCCTGCCGCTGCGCCAGCCCCTTGAGCCCCGCCGCGACGAAGGGGCCGAGACGGGCCTTGAGTGCCGCGACATCGGTCGAGCGGCAGAGGCCATCGGAGAGGATGTCGAGGCGGCCGGTCTCGGCGAGTGAGAGGGTGAGCGCGCCGGTGAGGAAGTTGTAGCCCCAGAAGACATCCTCCGGAGCGGCGCCCGGCAGGGAATCGATGAGCGCGCGAATGAACTCGCGGACCGTGTCGTTGAAGGTCTTGCTCATGAGGCGCCGGCCCCATTCCGGGGAATTGTTCACCCAGGCGAGCAGGGTGAAGTAGCTGTGCCAGCCGGGACCCGCGTGCGCGAGGAAGTCGAGGATGGGATCGAAGAAGGCCCCCACCACCGCCTCGGTGCTGGCCGGCCGCGGGGCGGCGGCCTGGCGTACCTCGGCCAGGCGGCGCAGCCTCTCCTCGTTCAGCACCGCTCCGCGGCGCTCGAGCACGGCGGCAAAGAGCGGCTTCTTGCCGCCGAAGTGATAGTTGACGAGCGCCAGATCGACCCCGGCCTCCCCCGTGATGTCGCGCAGCGAGGTGCCGTGAAACCCTCTTCTGGCGAAGAGCTTCTCCGCCGCATCGAGCAGCTTCTCTTTGGTCGTGCGTTTCGAGCGAGCCATCGTTCCCCCCGGTGAGCGAGCCATTCTAGCCGCGAGGCGGCTCTCCCGGGGCTTTCCGCGCATCGGCCGCCGAGCGCCCCGCTTCGACGGCGGCGACCGGCTCCGATGGCGGCGCCAGGCTCGCGGCAGCAGGCCGCCCCCTCCACCCGTACATGCCCGCCCGGCGCGGCCGGCCGCGGCCCGCCGCCGCTCCCGTTGCAGTTCAACGATCGTTGCACTAGACTTCAACTGTCGTTCAATAGATGTCACCGCAACACGGTACCAACGACTGTCTGGTCAGAGGGGGCTCGGCCATGTCGAACAAGCTTTCAGGCGCATTCCTCGTCGCGTGTGGTCTTCTGGCTGCCGGCGCGGCTGCCGCGCAGGACAGCGGCAATTCCACCGCGACTTCCACGTCAAACTCCGATGCCTCCGCAGGCAATGCGAGCCCGGCGCAACTGCAGGAGGTCGTCGTGACCGCCCGCCACCGCGCGGAAAACCTGCAGAACGTGCCGCTCACCGATACCGCGGTAACGGCGAAGGCGCTGCAGACGTGGGACGTCACGAATCTCGAGGACCTCAACAGCTTCGTGCCGAACATGAAGATCTCCGCGGATCGGGCGACGAGCAGCACGATCAACGTCTACATCCGCGGCGTCGGCCAGAGCGATCCGCTCTGGGGGTTCGATCCGGCGGTGGGCGTCTACATCGATGACGTGTACCTCGCCCGCCCGCAGGCCGCCCTCCTCGATGTCCTGGACGTCCAGCGGCTCGAGGTCCTTTCCGGCCCGCAAGGCACCCTCTACGGCAAGAACACCATCGCAGGCGCGATCAAGTACGTCACCCGCGACATCGTAGGCCCGGCCTCGCTCACCGCATCCGTAACCGGCGGCAACTACGGCCAGCACGATTTCAAGCTCAACTTCTCCGCGCCCATAGTCGAGGACCATGTCTACTTCGGCCTCTCGCTGGGAGAGCTCAAGCGCGGCGGCTACGGCCAGGTGGTTGCGCAGCCCGGCCAAGCGCCGAGCCCGCAGAACTTCATCGGCGAGGACGTCTCGAACAAGAACGTCTTCGCCGGCCGGGCGAACGCAACTTTCCTGTGGGGATCGAGCTCCAAGCTCGTGCTGGTCGCGGACGACATCCTGGACAACTCCAATGCCGCCGGCGGCCATCGCCTCAACAACTATCTGGTCCCACAGCTATCGAATCCCTTCGACATGTACGATGACATGCCGGTGGGCAAGGACTACTTTCACCGCAGCGGCTTCTCCGGCACCTACAGCCAGACGCTGTCCGATCACATTGATTTGAAGCTCATCGGCGCCTACTACGAGGGCCATGGGCGGCAGTTCATCAACTTCTCGGAGACCGACCAGAACCTGTTCGAGGTGCCCGCTCTCTACAAGGACCAGCAAGCCTCCGCTGAAGGACGGCTCACCTTCACGAACAGCCTGGTGAAGGGCGTCGCGGGTGTCTTTTTCATGAACAGCACCGCCTGCGGCAACTACAACGCATCGATCGGCACGCTGACCCTGCTCGGCATTCCCGCGTTCGATCTTTACATCACAGAGCTCGTGCAAGGCTGCGTGCATACCAAGAGCTCCGCCGTGTATGGCGACACCTCCTGGAACCTGACGGACCGCCTGGACCTCGACGTGGGCGTCCGCTGGAATGAGGACCGCAAGACCGCCAGCGTCTACCAGGCCGACTACGCCAGCATCGCGCCCACGCAGCTTTATCCCGGCCAGACCTTCTTCGATCGCAATGCCGTGCCCACCGGCTTCTTCCCCGACCCGGGAGTGGTGACGGACTATACGCACGAGCGTCCCTTCGTGAACATCACCCCGAGGCTCGGATTCGATTACCACTTCACGCCGCGAATGATGGGCTACATCATGTACAGCCGCGGCTTCCTGAGCGGCGGCTTCGACATGCGCGGCAATGCGAAGGTGTTCCCGGGTACGGAAAACGGCTACAACTCCGAGGTCGCGAACAATTTCGAGGCGGGCCTCAAGTCCACCTGGCTCGATGACACCCTGCTCCTCAACCTCACGGCGTTCTACGATCCGTACACCGACGCGCAGATCGGCGTGCAGCAGTTCGTCCAGTACGCGGGTGCGCCGACCAACCTCACCGCGGTGCTGAACGCCGGCAAGCAGATCAACCAGGGTGTGGAGCTGCAGTCCGCCTGGCGTGCGAGCCGGTCGCTCACCCTGGGCCTCAACGCCGGCTACCTCGACTCCTACTACAAGGACTATCTCATCCCCTGCAGCGTCTTCACGGCAGCGCCCGGCTGCGGAGCGAGCGTCGCGGCGGTCAACGTGGCGGATGAGAACAAGCCTCTCAACGCCCCGCGCTTCACCGCATCGAGCAACGCGGCGTACACCTGGTTCCTCGATTCGGGCTCGCTTCTTGCCCGCATCGACTACGACTGGCGCAGCTTCACCAAGGTCGCAAACACGACGCCCAGCGTGACCGATCAACCGGGCTTCGGCCTGCTCAACGCCGGTCTCGCATTCACGACCGCGGGCGGCCACTGGCGGTTCTCGATCGATGGCAAGAACCTGACGGATCGGCTCTATCGGGTGGCGGGCTATGACTTCGGAGGTCCGCCCATCGGTCCGGCCAACTCCTTCATCGGCGGCATCAGCCAGATCGGTTTCTACGGGCCGCCGCGGACCTACTCCGCGACGGTAACCTATCACTACTAGAGCGGACCGGAAATCCGATGCGGCTCAAAGATCAGGTCGCGGTGATCACCGGCGCAGGCAGCGGCAACGGGCTCGAGATCGCCCGCACCTTCCTCCGTGAGGGCGCCGCGGTCGCGATCACCGATCTCGACGGCGGCGCGGCCGCGAGAGCCGCCACGGAGCTGTCGCACGGCGCCGGACGCGCGCTCCCCATCGCGATGGATGTCACGCGGGAGGATGAGGTCGATGCCGCTATCGCCCGGGTGGTAGAGGCGCTCGGCCGCATCGACGTCCTGGTCTGCAATGCCGGCATCCAGGTGATCTCGCCGGTCGAGGCGCTGTCGCTGGCCGAATGGCAACGGGTGCTCGCCGTGCATCTGGATGGGGCATTTCTCGCGACCCGCGCGGCCCTGCGCCACATGTACCCCAGGGGCCGCGGCAGCATCATTTACATGGGGTCGGTACATTCCAAGGAGGCCTCGGTCCTCAAGGCGCCCTATGTCACCGCCAAGCACGGGCTCATCGGCCTCGCGCAGGTAGTGGCCAAGGAAGGAGCGAGGCACGGGGTCCGGGCGAACGTCATCTGCCCGGGATTCGTGCGCACGCCGCTGGTCGAGCGCCAGATTCCGGAGCAGGCGAAGGCACTCGGCCTCTCCGAGGATGAGGTCGTGCGCAACGTCATGCTGAAGGAGACGGTGGACGGGCAATTCACGACGACCCAGGATGTCGCCGAGGCCGCCCTCTTCTTCGCCTCGTTCGAGTCCGCCGCGCTCACCGGCCAGTCGCTCGTGGTCAGCCACGGCTGGTCGATGCAATGAAGTTAGCGTAGCCTTTGCTGCTTTGCATGGCGAGGCCGGCCCGGGCGGCCATTCGCCGGAAAGGCAGTCAAGGGGCATGTGGAAGTCGATCGCGGCGATCAGTGTGGGCGCGAGCGCCGGGGCGCTGCTGCGCTGGTGGCTCGGCGACCGGCTGAATGCGGCCTTCCCGCTGCTGCCGCCCGGCACCCTTGCCGCCAACATCATCGGCGGCTACATCATCGGCGCCGCCGTGGCCTTCTTCGCCAGCTTCCCCGCGGTGCCGGCAGAGTGGCGTCTGTTCATCATCACCGGGTTCTGCGGCGGCCTCACCACGTTCTCGACCTTCTCGGCCGAAGTCACGGGATTGCTGCAGCGCGGACAGGGGCTCTGGGCGCTCGCCGAGGTCGGCGTGCACGTCGGCGCCTCGATCCTCATGACCTTCGCCGGAATGGCGACGGTGCTCTGGGCGCGGACAATCGCGAGCTGAGCTATTGCTGCCTGACCAGCGGCGGTCAGACCCTGCCGCCGTTGGCTTGAGCCTCCGCGGCGGACCGGCCCACGGCCTGATCCGGATACAAGAACCAGTCTACACACCCGAATGCCGTCGATGGATCGACCGTCGGCAGGACTTGTCGAGCGCGGCCGCGAGCGGGGCTGGAGGCCTCCGAGGCGCCGGCAACGGGTGAAGTGCGACGGCGGCCGTCCTGAGCCGGAAGAGTCCACTGGTGCGTCTGCGGTAATGATGTCATGTGAAATCCTCTACGGATGCAGACTGCAAGGATAGATGTCGATTGTGACGGCCGGATGATGCTCCCCGGCGACACGGGAACACAAGCCTCAAATTGCAACAACCTCGCTCCGGCAAAGC
This sequence comes from Gammaproteobacteria bacterium, assembly GCA_028870635.1. Classification (GTDB taxonomy): domain Bacteria; phylum Pseudomonadota; class Gammaproteobacteria; order Steroidobacterales; family Steroidobacteraceae; genus 13-2-20CM-66-19. The sequence continues at coordinate 5,097 of JAGWPE010000064.1, forward strand.
CCGAGCCAACCGTCTCCTGGGGCTCATCGTTGCCCGCAGACCGATCTCAGGGTTGACCGTCGCCGTTTCCCAACACTTCCGCCCCAGCAGACGCTGCGGAATGCTTCTTGCGAAGCTGCTGCTGAAATCCCCTAGCGGAGCTGCAGTCGACCGCGATGAGAGTCAGCATTTTCGGCCTGGGATATGTGGGAGCGGTATCAGCGGCGTGCCTCGCCGAGCGCGGCCACATGGTGATAGGCGTCGACCCGAATGTCGACAAGGTGGAGCTCATCAACTCCGGGCGCGCTCCCGTCGTCGAGGCGGAGCTCGCGGACCTCACGCGGCGCGCGGTAGCCGAGAAGCGGCTGCAGGCAACTACCGATCCGGTAAGCGCCGTGCTCGACTCCGAGGTCACCTTCGTCTGCGTGCCGACGCCTAGCCAGACCAACGGCAACCTCGACTTCCGCTATCTCGAGAGAGTCTGCACGGAGATCGGCGCGGCGCTGCGTGAGAAGCGCGCCTTCCACGTGGTCATCGTGCGCTCGACCATCCTGCCGGGGACCATCAGAGGACTCGTCATCCCGACGCTCGAGCGTGCGAGCGGCGGGCGCGTCGGCGAGGATTTCGGCGTCTGCAACAACCCCGAGTTCCTGCGCGAGAGCACGGCGGTCGCGGACTTCCGCAATCCGCCGAAGACCGTGATCGGAGCGAGCGACTCGCGCTCCGGCGACATCGTGCAGAGCCTCTACGAGGGATTCCCGGGAGCCGTGATCCGCTGCCCCATCGAGGTCGGCGAGATGGTGAAGTACGCCGACAACAGCTGGCACGCGACCAAGGTCACTTTCGCCAACGAAATCGGCAAGATCTGCAAGAGCATCGGGGTGGACAGCCACGTGGTGATGGACATCTTCTGCAAGGACTCGAAGCTCAATCTCTCCTCTTATTACCTCAAGCCGGGATTCGCCTTCGGCGGCTCCTGCCTGCCGAAGGACCTGCGGGCCATCACCTACCACGCGCGCAGCCACGATGTCTCGACTCCGCTGCTGAGCTCGCTGATGTTCTCGAACGGCGAGCAGATCGAGCAGGGCATCGCGATGGTGCTCGCCTCGCGGCGCAAGAAGGTAGGCGTCCTCGGCTTCAGCTTCAAGGCGGGGACCGATGACCTGCGCGAGAGCCCGCTCGTCGAAGTGATCGAGCGCCTGATCGGCAAAGGCTTCGACCTCAGGCTCTATGACCGCAACGTCAACCTCGCCAAGCTCACGGGAGCCAACCGTGAATACATCATGAAGAGCATCCCGCATATCGAGCGGCTCATGGTCGCATCGGTGGAGCAGGTGCTCGAGCACGCGGACGTCATCGTCATCGGCAACCGCGGGGAAGAATTCACCGGCCTTGCCGACAAACTGCGCCCCGATCAGCTCGTGATCGACTTCGTGCGCATCCGGCAGATCGAGGAGCGCCATGCGAATTACGCCGGCATCTGCTGGTAGACGCGTTCTCATCATCGTCCAGAACCTGCCCGTGCCCTTCGACAGGCGCGTCTGGCAGGAAGCGTGCGCGCTCGAGGCGAATGGCTACCAGGTCGCGGTGATCTGCCCGGCGATTCGCGGATACACGGCGCGCTACGAATGCCTGGACGGCATCCACATCTACCGGCATCCGCTGCCGCTGGAAGCCAAGGGCGCCTTGGGCTACGTGCTGGAATACGCCTCCTCTCTCTTCTGGGAGCTCGTGCTCTCGATGAAGGTGCTGTGGCGCCACGGCTTCGATGCCATCCACGCCTGCAATCCGCCGGACAACATCTTCCTCATCGGCGCGCTCTACAAGGCGTTCGCCGGCAAGCGCTTCCTCTTCGACCATCACGACATCAATCCGGAGCTCTACGAGGCGAAGTTCGGGCGCCGCGACTTCCTCTACCGGCTGGTGAAGCTCTCGGAGCGGCTGACCTTCCTCGCTGCCGACGTGTCGATCGCCACCAATGAGAGTTACCGGCAGATCGCCATCGAGCGCGGGCACATGCACCCGGACAAGGTGTTCGTCGTGCGCTCTGGACCGAGCCTGGAGCGGCTGAAGATCCTGCCGCCGATGCCGGAGCTCAAGCGTGGGCGCAAGTACCTCGTGGGCTACGTGGGCGTGATGGGCGCGCAGGAAGGGATCCCCTACCTCCTCGAGGCGGCCCGGCACATCGTGCGGGACCTGGGTCGGCAGGACGTGCAGTTCATACTGGCGGGCGGCGGTCCCTCGCTGGAGGAGATGCGCCGCTCGAGCTCGCAGATGCAGCTCGATGAGTACGTTCAGTTCCTGGGCCGCGTGCCCGATCAGACGCTGCTCGAGATGCTCAACACCGCGGATGTGTGCGTCAACTGCGACGAAGTCAATCCCATGAACGACAAGTCCACCATGAACAAGATCATGGAGTACATGGCGCTGGGCAAGCCCATCGTGCAGTTCGAGCTCACCGAGGGCCGCTTCTCCGCGCGCGAGGCCTCGCTCTATGCGAGACCGAACGATGCGCGGGATTTCGCGAGCAAGATCGTGACGCTCCTCGATGATCCGGCGCGGCGCGAGAGGATGGGACAGTTCGGACGCCAGCGGGTGGAGCGCCATCTCGCCTGGCAGTACGAGGCGCCGAAGCTCCTCACCGCCTACGAGGCGCTGTTCGCCCCGTTTCCCGGTGCGTCTCTACTCGCGAAGGCCGGTCTCAGAGGGGCCATCAATCGTCCGACGAGCGCCGCAGGCGCCGGATCCGCAGCCGAGCCTCCAGTCGTGTATCCCCGCGGATACCGCCCGCAAAGACCGCGGTCGTCGCCGGAGCCTTGAGGTCGAAGCCGCTCGAGACCCAGCCGAGCGGCCGCTCGCCGGCGCGCCCGGGTGTCCGGCCGCTCACCAGCTGCACGGACAGGGCGTCGGGAGGCTCGAGCTCCACCCGTATACGATCGCGCTCGGCCACCACACGTCCGTCCTCCGTGCTGACCTGACACTCCGGCGCGAAGTGCCAGAAGATCTCGGCGGTGTGCGACCCTGCGCAGAGGAGCTCATCACAGACCGCAAGCGTCGCACTCGTGGTGTCATAGCGCCACGTGCGGCGGTGGAGCACCGGATCGGTGAGGCGCCGGTAGCCGTCATGATGCGCAACGAGCACCTGCAGGCCCGGTGA
>JAGWPE010000065.1 GCA_028870635.1 Gammaproteobacteria bacterium
GCCCGAGACCACTTTGGAGGCCGTCTGCAGGTCCGGCCGGTCGCTCTTGGCGGCCGAAACCGACACGAATCTCGTGTGCGCCGGGATTTCCGCGCTGACCGCAGGCTTCTCGACCGGTGCCGAGCCGCCGGTCTCGGCCGCTTGGAAGGAGGCCGTACGCACGGTCCCCACGACCTTGGCGCCCGGCTCCACCTCTACGGTCACGATGGCATTGCCGGCGTAGATCGGGCGGCGGAAGCGGGTTGCGCCCTCGACCGCCATGATGTCGCTGATCTGCGCGGTATCGAGCAGGGCCGCGATGCGCGGCATCAGGTCCTTGCCGAATGTGGTCGAGGGACCCAATACGTGGCTGAAGGAGCCCGCAAGCGCCGCAATCTGCGGAGCCACCGCCGCCGCCAGCAGGTGTGCGTTGGCGGGATGGTCTACTGCGAGCACGCGCGCTACGCCCTTGAGGGCGGCGGCCTGAGACGCGACTGCAGCGGCATCGGCAGCGCACACCGCGATGGTGATCTGCGCTTCCGGGATACCGGCCGCGCAGGTGACGCACTTGGCGGTGCTGGGATTGAGGCGTGCCCCGTCGTGCTCGGCGACGATGAGAATGCGATTGCTCATGCCAGGATACCCTTGCTCTTCAGCGTAGCGATGAGCTCGGCGGCATCCTTCACCTTGATGCCCTTCTGGCGCTGCGGCGGCGGCTCGAACCGCGTGAGCTTCAGGTGCTGGCGCTGCTCCACGCCCAGCGCAGCGAGCGTCAGCGTCTCCAGAGGCTTCTTCTTCGCCTTCATGATGTCCGGCAGCTTCACGTAACGCGGCTCGTTGAGCCGCAGGTCCGTCGTGATCACCGCCGGCAGATCGACCTCGAGCGTCTCCAGGCCCGCGTCGACCTCCCGGGTGACACGCGCCTTCTCGCCATCGAGCTCCACCTTCGAGGCGAAGGTCGCCTGCGGCCGCTGCCACAGCGCGGCGAGCATCTGGCCCGTCTGGCTGTTGTCGTCATCGATCGCCTGCTTGCCGAGGATGACGAGGAAGGGCTGCTCCCGCTCGGTGAGCTTCAGCAGCGCGCGGGCGGCCACGAGCGGCTCGACCACGCCGTCGGCCTGCACGTGCAGCGCCCGGTCGGCGCCCATCGCGAGGCAGGTCCGCAGCTGCTGCTGGCAATCCGCCGGCCCGATGGTCGCCACGATGACTTCCTCGGCGGCGCCTCGCTCTTTGATGCGCAAAGCCTCTTCGAGCGCGATCTCATCGAAGGGGTTGACGCTCATCTTCACCCCTTCGGTGATCACGCCGCTGGCATCCGGCTTCACCCGGATGCGCACGTTGTAGTCCACGACTCGCTTGATGCCGACCAGGATCCGTTTCATACCCATGGAAGCACGTTGATCTATTGTCCCGCCACTATATCAGACGTTCGCGCTAGAATTGTTCACTGGCGCTGCGCGCAGAGTTCAACGGGATTCACATCGAAGTATGCTTGGGTACGCGGTCCGCCGCATTGCCGGAACCGTCCCGACTTTGCTGATTCTCGTCACGCTCTCCTTCTTCGTCATCCGGCTGGCCCCCGGGGGGCCCTTCGACCAGGAGCGTGCCCTGACGCCGCAGGTGCGCGCCAATCTGGATCATCTCTACGGCCTCGACCGGCCGCTCGGCGTGCAATATCTGCACTATCTCGACGGCCTCGCTCACGGCGACTTCGGCCTCTCGTACAAGCTGCGCGATGAAAGCGTCTCGAGTCTCATCGCGCAGGGGCTGCCCGTGAGTGCGATGGTCGGTTTCGCCGCTCTGGTGCTGGCGATCCTGCTCGGGGTGCCGCTTGGCATCTGCGCCGCGCTACGGCGCGGCGGCGTCGTCGACTACGCCGTCACCGGACTCGCGACTGTCGCGATCGCGTTGCCGACCTTCGTCACCGGTCCGCTGCTCGCGTTGGTCTTCGGGCTGGCGCTGTGCTGGCTGCCGGTCGCCGGCTGGCAGCAGGGCGATCCTCTCTACCTCATCCTGCCCGCCCTCACTCTCGCGCTGCCGGTATGCGCCGCGATCGCCCGCATGATGCGCGGCAGTCTCCTCGAGACGCTCGGCGCAAGCTTCGTACGCACGGCACGGGCCCGGGGGCTCGGTCCCTGGCGCGTGCTGTTGCGGCACGCCCTGCGCCCGGCCTTGCTGCCGGTCGTGAGTTATCTCGGGCCCGCGGCCACGTACGTCTTCACCGGCTCCCTGGTGGTCGAGACGGTGTTCGCGCTGCCCGGCACGGGGAGGTTTCTGGTGCAGGGGGCGCTCGATCGCGACTACACGCTCGTCATGGGCATGATCATTCTCTACGGCGCGCTGACGCTCTTGCTCAACCTCGCCGCGGACCTCGTCTATGGCTGGCTCGATCCGCGAGTGCGGAATGATTGAGGCGCAGGCTCTCGGCCTGGATCCCGCACGGGCGACATCCGGCATGCGCCGGCTGCGGCAGGACCGCATGGCGGTCGGCGCCGCCGTGGTGATCGTGGCACTGGCGCTGCTCGCGATTTTCGGGCCTTGGCTGAGTCCTTACTCGTACGATGCGCTCGATTGGCGGCACCTCGCCGTCTCGCCAGGGCTCACTGCCTCCCACTGGCTGGGTACGGATCCGCTGGGGCGCGACCTCTACGTGCGATCGCTCTACGGGTTGCGCCTGTCGCTGCTCATCGGTGTGCTCGCGACCGCCGTGAGCGTCGGGATCGGCGTCGCATGGGGCGCGGTTGCAGGTTACGTCGGCGGCAGGACGGATTCCTGGATGATGCGGACCGTCGACGTGTTGTATGCGCTTCCTTATCTGTTCGTCGTCATCATCCTGGCGACGGTATTCGGGCGTGGGAGTATCGCGCTGCTGCTCATCGCCATCGGCGCCGTGGGCTGGCTCACGATGGCGCGCGTCGTGCGTGGCCAGACGCTGGCGCTCAAGCAGCGAGAATTCATCGAGGCGGCGCGCGCCACGGGGCTCGGTACGGCGGCGATCCTGCTGCGGCACATCGTGCCCAACCTCGCCGGCACGGTGGCCGTCTATGCCACTCTCACCATCCCGGAGCTGATCACGTACGAGAGCTTCCTCAGCTTTCTCGGGCTGGGAGTGCAGGAGCCGCTCGCGAGTCTGGGAAGCCTCATCAACGAGGGCGCGCGGCAGATGCTGACCGCGCCCTGGATGCTGCTCGTGCCCGCGGGATTCCTGATTGCGCTGCTCCTTTGTTTCAACCTCCTCGGCGATGGCCTGCGCGATGCGCTCGATCCCACGGCGCGCTGAGGCAGAGGAGGGCGCCGGCGCGGTACTCCGCATCGCGGACCTCGGCGTAACTTTCGTCACGCCGCAGGGAGACGTTGCCGCGGTCAGCGACGTATCGCTCAGCGTCCGGCGTGGTGAATGCGTCGGAGTCGTCGGTGAGTCCGGTGCCGGCAAGACGCAGCTCTTCCTTGCCATCTTGGGCCTGCTGCCCGCGACGGCCCGCGTAACGGGCAGCGCCTTCCTCGGCGGCGAGCCGCTCATCGGCCGCTCGCAAAGGCAGCTGGACCGCATCCGCGGTGCGCGGGTCGGCCTGGTATTCCAGGACCCGATGACCTCGCTCACACCGCACTTGCGCATCGGGGAGCAGATCGCCGAGCCCATCGTCAGACATTGCGGCACAACCTGGCGGCAGGCGCGAGGGAAGGCGCTCGAGCTGCTCGAGCGTGTTCAGGTGCCGGATGCCGTGCGCCGGCTGCGTCAGTACCCGCATGAGCTCTCGGGCGGCCTTCGCCAGAGAGTCATGATTGCCATCGCGCTGGCGTGCGAGCCGGAATTGCTCATCGCCGATGAGCCGACGACCGCGCTCGATGTGACCATTCAGGCGCAGATTCTCGCGCTGCTCCTGCAGTTGAAGCGCGACAGCGGCATGGCGATGGTGTTGATCACGCACGACTTTGGGGCCGTGGCGGGTATCGCGGACCGGGTCGCGGTCATGCAGGCCGGACAGATCGTGGAGTTGGATACTGCCGCCGCGGTGCTCGAGGCGCCGCGCCACGAGTACACGAGGGCGCTTCTGGGCCGGGTGCTCACGCTGGATTCGGCGGCCGCGGCGCAAGCCCTCATGGAGCGGCAAGCCGTCATCGAGCCGCTATCCGCCCCCAGCCCGCAATTGCCTGACGGCGCCGAGGCGGCGCTCGGCATCTGCTCGCTCGAGGTGAAGTACCCCCGGCGGCGCTCGCGGCATGCGGGCAGCCGGACGGCCCATGCACTGCACGATGTGAGCCTGGAGCTGCGTCCGGGGGAGGCGCTGGGCGTGGTAGGGGAGTCCGGCTCCGGCAAATCGACGCTCGTGCGCGCGGCGCTGCAGCTCATTCGGCCGGCCGCGGGCCGCGTGACCTGGATGGGCAAGAGTCTTTCGTCCCTGCCGGCGCGGGAGCTCAAGCGTCTGCGCCGCGACCTGCAGATCGTCTTCCAGGATCCGCTCGCGAGTCTGGATCCGCGCATGTCGATCGGCAGGATAGTGGCGGAGCCCCTGGAGATTCACGAGCCGCGGCTCGATGCCGGGGCGCGCGGGCGCCGGGTGGCGCAGATGCTGGCGCGTGTTGGTCTGGACCCTGGATTGGCGGGCCGCTACCCGCACGAGCTTTCCGGCGGCCAATGTCAGCGCGTCGGCATCGCGCGCGCGATGATCCTGCGCCCGCGCCTCCTCGTCTGCGATGAGCCGGTGAGCGCGCTCGATGTCTCGGTGCAGGCGCAGATCCTCGATCTGCTCGCCAGCCTCAAGCGCGAGCACGGTATTTCGATTCTGCTCGTGAGCCACAATCTCGCGGTCGTGAGGCGGCTCTGCGATCGGGTCCTCGTCCTCTACGGCGGGCGCATGATGGAGCTCGCCGACTCGCATATCCTCTTTTCACGGCCGTTGCATCCGTATACCCGTGAGTTGCTGAACGCCGTCCCGGTGGTTGACCCCGAAGTGCAGCCTCGCAGGCTGGCGCTGGCCCTGGCGCGCCTGCCGGAGGCGCCCGAGGCGCCAGGGGAGAATGGACCGTGCGCCGGATGCGTGTTTCGGACGCGCTGCCAGCACGCCATTCCCGAATGCGCGGCGCGGGTGCCCGCTTGGGAGGCGGCGCCCGGTGGGAGCTGGGTGGCGTGTCACCGCTTCCGGGAAGTCGTCGATGGTATGCTTGACCTCGATACCCAGGAAATCCCATGAAGCCCGACGCCAGCATTCGCCCGAGCGACAGCCTCCGCAACGTCCGTTACGAGATCCGCGGCCGTCTGGCACGGCGCGCGCACGAGCTCGAGCGGCAGGGATACGAGATCGTCTCCCTCAACATCGGCAACCCCAAGGCGTTCGGGTTCCGCACCCCCGAGACCATGCGCCTCGCCATGATCGAGAATCTCTCGGAGGCCGAGGGTTACTGCCACCAGAAGGGCATCTTCCCGGCCCGCGAGGCCGTGGTGATGCAGCAGCAGGCGAGGGGAGTCACCGGGGTAACGGCCGAGGAAGTCTTCATCGGCAACGGCGTGAGCGAGCTCATCGACCTCGTGCTGCGGGCGCTGCTCAACAGCGGCGATGAGGTGCTGGTGCCGAGCCCGGACTATCCGCTCTGGACGGCCGCGGTCACGCTGAACGGCGGCCGGCCGGTGCACTATCCCTGCCGGCCCGAGAATGGCTTCGTGCCCGACCCCGAGGAGCTCGCGCGCCTGGTGACCCCGCGCACCCGCGCCATCGTCATCATCAATCCCAACAATCCGACCGGCGCCGTCTATCCCAGGCCCGTGCTGGAGGCGCTGGCGCGGCTCGCGGAGCGGTCCGGGCTCATCGTCTTCAGTGACGAGATCTACGACCAGATGGTCTACGACGACGCCGAGTTCGTCCCGATGGCGACGCTCGTGCGCGACACGCTCTGCGCGACGCTCTCGGGACTCTCCAAGGTCTACAGGGCCTGCGGCTACCGGGTCGGCTGGGCGGTCTTCTCCGGTCGCACCCGCGCCGCGGCGGACTACCTGAGCGCCCTGGAGCTGCTGAGCTCGCTGCGGCTCTGCAGCAACGTGCTCTCGCAATGGGCGGTGCAGACGGCTCTCGGCGGCTATCAGAGCGTGAAGGATCTGGTGAGCCCCGGCGGCCGGCTCTATGAGTCGCGCCGCACCATCCTGAGCGCAACCGACAGCAGCCGCTTTCTCGAGCTGGCACCGCCCCGGGGCGCCATGTACGCGTTCGTGGGCGTCGATACCCGCGAGCTGCCCGCGTTCGACGATCAGAAGTTCGCGCTCGACCTGCTCGAGCAGAAGCACGTGCTCGTGGCGCCCGGAGTGAGCTTCAACGTTCCCTACCGCAATCACTTCCGGGTGACGACTCTCCCCGACCCCGCAACGCTGCGGGAGGTGTTCGGGCGCATCGAGGAGCTGCTGCAGGGCTACGCGAGCGCGGCCGCAGCCGGCGGCGCCGGACCCGCGGATAACGTGGTCGAGGCGACCTCGCGATTCAAGTAAAAGCGCAAGAATGTGCGCTAATTTCTTGAATTGCTGACTCTTCCATCCCACATCGAATCAGCCTTCGCGCGCGGAGGCGCGGTGGTCGTGCCATCGCGCCAGCGGGCTCACGCGCTGCGGCTGGCGCACGCTGCCGCGCAGCTCGCGCGCGGCAAACGGGTATGGACGAGCCCCGACGCGCTGCCGCTCGACGGCTGGCTCCTGCGCGAGATCGAGCGTTACGCCGCCAACGGCGCCAGTGCGGACGGAGGCGGCCGCACCCTGCCGCGGTTGCTCTCTCCGGCCGAGGAATGGCTGTTATGGCGGCAGTGCACGGCCGAGGTCACCGACGGGCTCGATGTTGTCAATCGCGCCTCGCTCGCCGAGTCACTGCGGCGCGCGAGCGGCCTCGCCGCGGAGCTTCGCATCGACCTGCGTGGGATTCGGGAGCCCACGGCAACCGAGGTGGGCCTGCTGGCCGCCGTGCATCGCGCCGTCATGGACCGTTGCAAGGCTCTCGATGCCGCGCCGTCAGCGGAAGCTCTCTCCAGCCTGCCCTGGGTGGGGGATGCTCGTGCGGTGGTTTTCGCGGGCTTTCACGCGCCCTCGCCGCGGCTCGATTCGATAGTCGGGACGCGCACCCAACACGGCTTCGAGACGTCGTACCCGCCCGTCAACGATCCCGGCATGTTGGCGCACCCGCGGATCGTGAGAGCGGCCGACCAGCCTGAAGAGCTCGAGCGCATCGCCGAGTGGTGCCGACACCGCCTGGCGGCGCAAACCGACGCCCGTCTTCTCGTGCTGTTGCCGGGATCCTCCGGCCGGCGGGAACGGCTGGCCGCGCTGATCCGGCAAGCGGTCGATCCGCGCAGCGCGCTGGCTGCCGCGGGAGAGAGCCCATCGCTCCTCGCTCTCGAAGGGGGCCAGCCGCTTGCCGGCTCACCCATGGTCGCGCACGCGCTCGCGAGTCTCGCGTTGCTCGCAGGCGAGGGCCTGGGGATCGAGAGTCTCCTCGAATGGCTGCGGGCGCCGTGGTGGGCGGAGCCGAGCCCGGCGTCTCGCGCCGCCATCGATCTCTGGCTGCGCGAGGGGCGCCGGCTGCGGCTCGACCTCGTATCCCTGTCGGCGGCGCTGCGCCGCGCCCCCGTCCCGATCGCCGCGCCGGCGGCGGCGATCCTCGCCCGGCTCGAGGAGGCGGCGGCGGCCATCCGCGCAGGCTCCGGCGCTCCGCGGGAGTGGTCGGAGCGGTTCCGCGCGGCTTTGAGCATGTTGGGATGGCCGGGAGCCGGGATGCGCGCCAGTGCCGAGCAACAGACTCTGGTGCGCTTTCACGAGCTGCTCGATGAGCTCGGCCAACTTTCGGCGGCGGTCCGGACGATGACCCTCGATGTCGCCGTCCAGTGGCTGACGGAGTTGGCGTCTCGGACACCATACCGCCCCTCGGACGACGACGCTGCGGTGACTATCTCTCCAACCTATGCCGACCCGGTTGCACGGTATGACGGCGTTTGGGTTGGCGGGCTCGACGCGGAGAGCTTCCCGCAGCCGGTCGCGCCGGATCCGTTTCTGCCGCTGCCGGCACAGATCGCGGCGGGATGGCCCGCCGCCACCGCCTCCGGCCGGTTGGAGGAAGCGCGGACACTCGTCGCGGCTTGGCGCGCGGCCGCGGGAGAGCTGGTGCTGAGCGCCGCGGCGCGCGCCGATGACATCGAGCTGTTGCCGAGTCCGTTGCTCGAGGAGTGGGCTGCCGCCGCGCATCCGTCCTCCATTCCCCCCGCTTCCATATGGCTTCCCGCACGGCTTCACCGTCCGGGGCTGCTGACGGAATGGCGGGACGATGTTGGCGTCGTCTGGAATTCGCAGCAGCCGTTGCCGTCTGGCACGCGCAGCCTCGAGCTGCAAAATCAATGTCCATTCCGCGCTTACGCGGAGCTGCGCCTGGGGAGCCTCGAGCTCGGTGTGCCGGAGCCCGGGGTTGCACCCGATGCGCGCGGACAGCTCCTGCATGCGGCTCTGCAGCAACTCTGGGAGCAGATCGGCGACTCCCGCGCGTTGGCGGCGCTCTCACCGCAGGCGCTCGAGGAGTCGATCGCAGCATGCATCGCAGATGCGGCGGCGGCGCTCGATGCCGCTGGCGAGAGCTCGATAGCGCAGCCGGCCCTGCGGCGGGAATGCCGCCGCACGGGGAGACTGATCCGCAAGCTGCTCGAGATCGAGCGGGGGCGCGCGCCGTTTCGCGTGCGGCACACGGAGTACGCGACCCGCCTGCGTCTGGCCGGCCAGGAGCTGCGCCTGCGCATCGACCGGCTCGATGCGCTCGAGAGCGGCGGGCTCGCGATTCTCGACTACAAGAGCGGCACGCGCGCGAGTCCCGACTGGTATGGCGACCGGCCCTCGCACCCGCAACTCCTTGCGTACCTCGCGGCTGTGGGGGACGGAGTCGTCGCAATGGCGACGGTCAATGTGACGGCAAGAGAAGTCAGATTCGACGGCATCGCGGCCAGCGAGGCGCTGCTGCCGAAGGTGGCCGGCGTGAAGGCCGCCGAGGGCGAGTCGCAGGACGCGTGGCCATCGCGAGTGCAGGAATGGCGTCGGCTCGTGGAGCGGTTGGCCGTTGCCTTCGCCGCGGGACAGGCAGCGGTCGACCCGAAGCCCCGAGCCTGCGACTACTGCCATGTTGCCAGCGTATGCCGCGTCGGCGATGGCCTGATGGCCGTTGACGAAGAGAGTGCCGAGGACGGACCGAGGACGGCGGATGAGGACTAGCGCGCCGAGCCCGGATCCGGCCGAGGCTTCCCGGACCGACGATCTGGCGCGCGAGCGCGCGAGCGACCCCAGCCTGTCGGTCATCCTGCAGGCGCCGGCGGGATCGGGGAAGACCACCGTCCTCACTCAGCGACTGCTGCGGCTGCTCGCGGTGGTCGATGAGCCGGAGGAGATCCTGGCGATCACCTTCACCCGGCGCGCCGCGGCGGAGATGCGCGCGCGCGTGCTGCGGGCGCTGCGCGGTGAAACAGGCGACGGAGAGCAAGGTGAGCGGCTGCGCCGGCTCGCGGCCGCGGCGCTGCAGCGCTCGCAGGCGCGAGGCTGGCGTCTCGCGCAGGACCCGGGCCGGCTGCGCATCCAGACCATCGATTCCTTCAACTTCCGGCTCGCCAGCCAGCTTCCGGTCACGGCCCGAGCCGGCAGCGAGCTCGCGGTCAGCGCCCGCCCGGAGGAGCTCTATCTGCTGGCCGCCCGCGACACACTGCTTGCGGCGGAAGAGGAAGCGGAGCTCTGCGCGGACCTGGAGCTCCTCTTCGAGCGGCTCGACAACCGGTGGGGTCACGTCGAGCGCTTGCTGGCGGACATGCTGCGGCGGCGCGCGCACTGGCTGCGGTACGTGTTGGGCCACGAGCCCGGTGCCCTCTGCCGGCGCGTGGCGGCGAGCCTCGCGCAGGTCGTGGAGGATCGCCTGCAGCTTGCCCGGCAGTCGCTGGGTGCGGACGTCTGTGCCGAAGCGGGGCGCCTGCCCGGCGTGGGATGCCTCGACTCGCAAGCGCGCTCCCTGGCAGCCTGGAAGGCTCTGGCGCGGCTCGTGCTCACCCACGAAGGTGACTGGCGCAAGGCCATCAGCCGCAAGCTCGGAGCGGGGTTCGAGAACGGCGCCGGCAAAGAGGCGCTGCGGGCCTGCATCGAGCGCCTGTGCCGAATGCCGACGGCGCGCGAGACGATCCTCGAGGTGGCCTCGCTCCCCAGCCCGCAGCTCGCGGCCGAGGACTCGGCCGCGCTCGCTGCGCTCTCGCGGGTGCTGCGCGCCGCGGCCGCGCAACTGCAGGCGCTCTTCGCGCTCGATGGCCGGGTGGACCATACCTACGTCGCCGGGGCGGCGCGCGCGGCGCTGGCGGAGGCCGGGCTGCCCACCGACCTCGCGTTGCAGACCGGACTTTCCCTGCGTCACATTCTGGTCGATGAGTTCCAGGACACTTCCGTGGCGCAACTGGAGCTCCTCGAGGCGCTCACCGCCGGCTGGGAGCCGGGCGATGGCCGCACGCTCTTCGTCGTGGGCGACCCGATGCAATCGATCTACCTGTTTCGCGAGGCCGAGGTCGGCTGCTTCCTGCGCGCGCGTGACGCCGGCATCGGCACCGTGCGGTTGACACCGCTTCGCCTGCTGCGCAATTTCCGCTCGACGCCGGCGCTCATCCAATGGACCAACGAGACCTTCGGCCGGCTCTTTCCGCGCGCCGACGATCTGCGCGAGAGCGCCGTGACGTTCACGCCGAGTCTCGCCGGCAACCCGAGCGCAGCTGCCGATGAGGGGAAGGCAGTCGAGTTGCGCCTGCTCGCCGCAGCCGATCGGGCGGCGGAGACCGATGCCATCGTGACGAGAGTCAGGGACCTGAAGACACGGCACGCGGGCGCCAGCATCGCGATTCTCGTGGCGGCGCGCACGCACGCGCGGGCCATCGTCACGGCGCTTGGCGAGTCCGGCATCGACGCGATCGGCGTGGAGCTGGTGCCGCTCGCCGAGGTGCCGATCGTGCGCGATCTCGTGGCGCTCACGCGCGCGCTATGTCACCTGGGTGACCGCACTGCGTGGCTCGCGGTGCTGAGGGCGCCGTGGTGCGGGGCGTCGCTCGCGACCCTGACGCGGCTCTCGGCCCGCGCAGACTCCCGGCTCGTCTGCGAGGCATTGCGCCAGACTGAGCGGCTGGAGGAATGTCCGCCGGATGAGCGGGGGCGGCTCGAGCGCCTCACGCGGGTGCTCGAGGAGGCAGTGTCGCAGCGCGATTGCGCGCCGCTCGCGGATTGGCTCGAGAGGACATGGATGGTCCTTGGCGCTCCGGACGCATACCCGGTGGAGGAGCTGCGGCACGCGCGCGCTTTCTTCGATGCGCTGAGCGAGCGTACCGCCGCGGGAGAATGGCGGGGAATCGGCACGCTGGAATCGGTGTTGGCCAACCTCTATGCGCAGCCGCAGGCGCGCACGGACTCGCCGGTGCAGGTCCTGACCATCCATGGCGCCAAGGGCCTGGAGTTCGATCACGTGCTGGTGCCGGGCCTCGATCGCGAGCGCAATCGCGGTCGCGAGCCGCTGCTGCGCTGGCTCGACCTGCCGCGCAGCGATGACGGCAGTGACCTCATCATGGCGCCGGCGCCGGTGATCGGCGACGCGGATCCGGGGGAGGTCACGGCATTTCTCAAGCGCCTCACCGCACGCCGCGCCGCCAATGAGCAGGTGAGGCTGCTCTATGTGGCGGCCACGCGCGCCAGGCGCTCGCTTCATTTGTACGCGGCGCCCAAGCCGCGCGCGGACGGCCTCGTGATGCCCCGCCCGAGGACGCTGCTCGCTTCTCTCTGGCCGGCGCTCGAAGAAGCTTTTCGGACTTCGTCGCAGGATGCTGCGCCCGACATTTCCGGCGACACCCAGCTCGAGCTTTTCGCCGGCTCGGCGCTGCGTCCGGTGCTGCGCAGGCTGACCTCGGATTGGGCGCCGCAGCAGCTTCCCGCCGGCCCGCAGCTGGCGCGGTTGCCGCTCGCGCAGCGCTCGCTCGAGCCGCCGGAGTTCAGTTGGGCGGGCGAGACGCGGCGCCACATCGGCACGGTGGTCCATGCGGCCCTGCAGGCCTTCGGTGTGGCCGCAGAGCTGCCTTCGGGCGCATGGCTACAGTCCCGGGCGGAGCTTTATCGCGAGCAGCTTCGCCGCCACGGCGTCCCGGAGCGCGAACTCGAGCGCGCGGCGGCGGACGTTCTGCAGGCGCTGACTCGAGCCGTCGAAGACGAAAGGGGACGTTGGATCCTGTCGCGGCGGCATCGGGACGCAGGCAGCGAGCTCGCGCTCACGGGGCTGGCGGACGGCAGGCTCGTGAACGTCGTCATCGATCGCTCCTTCGTCGATGAGGAAGGCACGCGCTGGGTCATCGATTTCAAGACCAGCCCCCATGAGGGAGGTCGGCTCGACGACTTCATCGACCGGGAGCTCGAGCGCTATCGCGGGCAGCTGGAAACCTACGCGGCCCTGGCGCGGGGCTTGGGGCCGGAGCCGGTGCGTACGGCGCTCTACTTTCCGCTGCTCGGCGTATTTCGCGAGCTTCAGTAGGTTCCCGATAGAGCGAACTGCCGCCGGCCCTGGGCGTCCGGCGAGCCGAGAAACTCGATGGTGTTGACGAGAGCCTGGTTGGCGCTCGCGCGCGGTGTCACGTAGCCCGAGAGCTCGTAGCCCGGCTGCCTCGTGAGAACGAGCTTTCCCGCGACGGCCAGCGGGCCGCCGAGGTCCTGCACGTCGCCTGTCGGCTCAAGCGTGCCGCCGGGAAAGGTCACGGCGAAACTGCCGAGCGGGGTGACGTAGCCGCTGCGATCGACGAGGTCGTTCGCCTCGATGCGGCCCTCGAGGCTGCTGACGACGCCTTTTTGCGTTATCTTCGCAAGCGCCAGGTCGATGTGCAGGGTGCCGCTGAGAGTTGGCGGCACACCCGGAAGGAGCGTCGGGTCCAGAGGCAGCGATGCCGTCAGGTTGTGCGCGACGATAGTACCGCCGAAACCGACTTCGACATCACCCTGAGCGGAGGTGGTGGGCGGATGCTCGAGATCGATGTGCGCGGCGAGCTCTCCCGCGAAGAGACGCGCCGGCCGCAGCCGCCAGGCGAGATCCCCGAGCGCCGCGCCGCGCACCCTGAGCCCGCCGCAGTAGCCGCTCCAAATCGAGCCGTCGATGCTCGCACAGCTGAAATTCGCGCCGCCTGTCGGCAACAGCCAACTCGCGGGCAGGCGCGCGAGCACGATCGCGGCGAAAGCCACGACACCGAGGACGATGGCGGTCACGGTCCGCTTCATGCGAGGAGCCAGGCTTTCAGGGACTCTTGAGGACCAGGGAGGCGTTGACCGTGCCGGGCGAGCCGGCGGTGTCGATGGTGGCGCTCTCGATCTGTACGCCGTTCTGCTGGCTCAGCCGTGCGAGCCATCCGATCAGTGCGTCGAACGGCGCTTTCTCCAACTGGACGTTGAGTCCCCCGCGGCCGCTCGGCTGGCTGCCCGCGAGCGAGCCGCCCAGCCCGGACTCGCGCGCCGACTGATCGACGATCACGATCAGCGATTCGCCCGAGGCGCGTCGCATCGGTCCCGCCGCCGCGATCTCCGGCGCCGCGCTGCGCATCCACACGAGGTCGGCCTGCTTCCTGTTCACCTGATCGTGCAGGCGCGCCACGCTGCGGTCGAGCGGCAGGACGACCGCGAGCACGAACAGGATCGCGGCGATTGCGCTCCCGAGGAGGAGGGTGCGGCGGTCCCGGGAAGAGAGCGACCGTAGCGAGGAGGAGAGGTCCAGCGCGCGTGCCATCTCAGCTTCCCGGTGACATCTGGATGCGGCCCTCGTACGCGGAGCCGGCCGGATTGCCGGCGACCAGGCGCGCCTGCCATCCCTGCTGGCGCAGCTGGCGGCTGAGGCGATCGAGCGACTCGACGCTCGGCGCCGACGCCTTGAGCTCGAGGGAGCCGTCGCGGAATGTCAGCGCCTCGAGCACCGCCTCGGGCGCGGCGCCGTGCGCCTGCACGAGCGCCTGTAAAGCCAACAGGAAGCCGCCGGAGGCCTGGCTCGCGCGCACCGCGGCGAGGCGCTGTTGCATCTGGCGCCGGGCCTCATAGGTGTCCGGCTGCCCCGGCATGGCGGTGCGAAAGACCTGCTCGATGGAGGCGTCGAGCCGGCTGTCGGTATGCTTCAGGACGGTGAGCTCGGCGGCCTTGCCCGCGATGTGCAGGCCGATGAAGCCCGCGAGCAGCATGGCCGCCATGCGCCATGCGCCCCAGCCGACCGGATGGGTCGTGGCCGCAGTGTAGGGACCCTGCAGGAGGTTGGTGGCCGCGGCCGTGGGCAGCTGCTGCGCGAAGAGCGCGAGCGGTCCGCCCGTGAGCAGCTGAATCTGGATGCCCTCGAAGCGGTTGCGGGCCGCTTCCACGGTGGCGGCGTGGCGGTGCCACTCCGCAGGACCGGTGTAGAGGATGAGGCCCCGGCCGCCGGGGGTGCCGGGCTCGATGCCGGCGAGGGCGATCTCCAGGGCCTCGCCCAGGGCGTCGGCGGGCAGCGTTACCACGGCTCCCGACGGTGGACGCACGACCACGGCATCCTCTTCCAGGAGGGCTACCGCCTGACCGGGGTTCTGCGGCAGCAGCTCACTGTCGGCGTACAGAGCCTCGGGCTCCAGACCGTTGGATTTGAGGAGAGTGGTCCACTCGTCCATGAGCTTGCGCGCCACGACCGCGACGGGCACGCGCGCCGAGTCCTCCTGGCGCCGGCCGATGGCGAAATGCAGATCCTCGATGTCCTCGGCGAGCTGCTCCTCCAGGGCATAGGGCACGAGCTGCTGCAGCTTGGTGCCGGCCTTGGCCGGGGGCAGCTCCGGCTGAGCCAACAGGACGTCCGTCGCCGGCACCAGCACGACGACGTGCCGTCCCGCCGCGCGAGGCGCGGCGAGCGACAGCGGTCCGCCCTGGGAAGGGCCCGCGGCGGCGCCGCGCGCATCGACCACCAGCCAGGTGGCCTGCTCTTGCGGCGTGCGCGGAAGC
>JAGWPE010000066.1 GCA_028870635.1 Gammaproteobacteria bacterium
CTCGCATCAGGCCCTGCCGCAGGACGAACGCGTTCTGCGCGCCTATGGCGATGATGAGAGAGGCGCCGAGAACGACTCCCGTGACATACGCGCTCGCCGAAGAAATGCCCGTCATGCGGCGAGTATTATCGCCGCCTGGCCGGGAGGCTACTTAGAATTGCTAATGCGAGTGAAGTATCGCTAATTCACGTCGCCAGCTGAAAGCGCTCGAACGCGTGTAGCGCCGCCTCGATTTCCGCGCGCAGCGCCCGCGGGGGGCGCTTGATCATCCACGTCCATTTCAGGACTCGCAGTTGCCCCGCGGCCCGGTCCGCCTTCATGTCGAGGGCGGCGACGATGCGGTCGCCGGCGAGCACGGGACACGCGAAATATCCGAGCACCCGCCGATGGGCGGGCAGATACGCCTCGAAGCGGTGCTCGTAATCGAAGAAGAGACCGAGCCGCTTGCGCTGGCAGAGCAGAGGATCGAACGGCGAGAGAATGTGGACCCGCGCGGGATCGGCCTCGACCCGCAGGTCGAGCGTTTCGGGTCGCGCCCAGTGCTGGCATGCGCCCGCCCCCTCGAAGTCGACCGGCACGAGCTCCCCCCGGCGGGCCTTCACCTCGATGAGGCGCCGGACCGCCGGCCTGCTGGCGATGCCGCCATAACAGACGGAGTCGAGGCTCACCAGCCCTTGCGACCGCAACGCTCGCTCGAGCACGTGGGTCAGCACCTCCTGCTGCGTGGCCATGCCCGGCAGGCGTTCCCAACCGAAATGCCGCGTGGTCAGCTCGTAGGATTTCAGCATCCCGGTGCGCCGGCTGATCGTGACGAGCCCCCGGAAAAAGGCGAGCTGCAGGGCGCGTTTGGAAGGCTTGCGGCTCGCCCAAGGGTGGGTCTTCTCGACGAGTACGTCATCGGCGATGTCGCGGATCGTGAGCGCCCCGCCCCGGCGTATGCGCCCGATCACCCTGCGAAGATCGGCCGCCGTCACGGAGGCGAACCAGCGGCCGTGCGCCCGGGGACCCTGGCGCATGGCGCGTACGTAATACCTGAAGTCATCGACCGGAAGGTACGCGAGCGCATGCGTCCAGTACTCGAAGACAGTGCGCTCCACCGCCTGCGCACGATCCAGGTGCTCGCGCCGGTAGTCGGGGATTCTCGTGTACAGGATGTGGTGATGGCATCTTTCGATGACATGGATGGTGTCGATCTGTATGTACCCGAGATGCCGCACCGCCGCGGCGGTCGCCGCAGGACCGCTGCCGAAGGGCGCATTGGCGTCCAATCGCTGCGCGTGCAGCCATATGGCCCTGGCGAAGCTTCCGTTGATTCGGACCGGCGAGGTGCTGACTGCCATTCGATGTACAGTTCCTGATACCCGTACCACTGAGACGGGTGCTAAACTAACGCAAAAGAAGAGGCGCTCAGGGTTGGCTTTTTGGGAATGCCACGCCTGCGGTGGGGAGAGCTCGAGAATACCTCTGCAGCGTGTCCCGCGGGGTGCAGAAGTCGCAGCTCGGGTGCAATCAATGATCGATGAGTCCCTCAACAGCGATGCGGAAATCCAGCGCTCGCTGGCGCACATGGCCGCCATCGTGGAGAGCTCGGACGATGCCATCATCGGCAAGACGCTGGACGGAATCATCCGCTCCTGGAACGGCGGCGCACAGCGTCTGTTCGGCTACAGCCGCGACGAGGCGATCGGCAAGCCGATCACTCTCATCATCCCGCCGGAGCTTCTCGAAGAGGAGCAGCGCATCCTCGCGACCATCCGCCGCGGCGAGCGCATCGAGCACTTCGAGACCTCGCGCCTCACCAAGGACCGCCGCCGGGTCGACATCTCACTCACCGTGTCACCGGTGCGGGATGAGTCAGGCGCGGTCATTGGAGCTTCGAAGATTGCGCGCGACGTCACCGATCGCAAGCGCGCCGAGAGGCTGCTGCGCGAGGCGCATGCCGACCTGCAGTTGCGCGTAGCCGAGCTGGCCCGCTTCAATGCGGCCGCAGTCGACAGGGAGAGCCGCATCCTTGCGCTCAAGCGGCAGGTCAACGAGTTGCGGGCACGGCTCGGCGAAGATGCCGAGTATTCCTTCGACAGCACCGAGATCGAGAACCGGGCTCCCGCTCTCGCCTACTCTCGCGCTCCCGCGCCCGCCGAGTCCCACAGACCGGCAGACGGCATTGCGCCGCTCGAGTCCGTCCTCATCACCGAGGAGTTGCACCGGAGGGCGAGCCGCCCACCCGATCATGCGGCCGAGAACCGCGCTCTCGCCGCGCTCGCGCAAGCGCTCGCGGACGCCCCGGACACGATTCTGCAGGTCCTTGCGGAGCAAACGCTCGAGCTCCTGGCCAGCGGCTCCGCGGGTCTGAGCCTGCTCACCAAGAACGGTGAGCGCTTCTGGTGGGCGGCGATCGCCGGTGAATGGTCGGCGCACCTCGGCGGCGGCACGCCTCGCGATTTCGGGCCCTGCGCCGACGTGCTCGACCGCGATACCGCGCTCCTTTTCACGCATTGGGAACGCCGCTATCCCTATCTTGCGGCCGCCACGCCGCTTGCCGAAGAGGGTTTGCTCGTACCGTTTCATGTGGACGGCAAAGCGGTCGGCACGGTCTGGGCGATCGCACACGATCCGAAGCGCAGGTTCGATGCGGAGGATCTGCGGCTGCTGCAGAGTCTGGCGCGATTCGCCTCCGCGGCCTATCAGGCGGTCAACATGCTCGGCGCGGTCGGCGAGCGCAGAGCGGCGCTCTCGCTTCTGGAGGAAACCGTTCAAGCCCGGGCGATCGCGGAAGATTCACTCGCGAGGCTGCGGGAGCGCGAAGAGCAACTGCGTCGCAGCGAGGAGGCCCTGCGGGAGGCCGACCAGCGCAAGGATGAGTTCCTCGCCCTGCTCGCCCACGAGCTGCGCAATCCCCTCGCGCCCATCCGCTATGCGCTCGCGGCCAACCGCAAGGCCGACCGGACCGCGGAGCAGAGGAAGTGGGCGGATGAGATCATGGAGCGGCAGGTCGCCCACATGAGCCGCCTGCTCGATGATCTGCTCGACATCTCGCGGATCACCCGCGGAACCCTCGAGCTGAAGAAGGCGCCCGCCGAGCTCACCTCGGTGCTCAGCGCGGCGATCGAGACGGCCCGCCCCCTCCTGGATGCCAGGCACCACAGCCTGTCCCTCGACTTTCCGCGGGAGGCCATGCGGCTCGAGGCGGATGCCGTGCGGCTGGCGCAGGTTTTCTCCAATCTCCTCATCAACGCGGCCAAATACACCGACCCGCGCGGCAGGATCCACCTGAGCGCTCGCCGGGAAGGCGGCGAAATCGTGATCTCCGTGCGTGACAACGGCATCGGCATATCCGCCGAGACGATGCCCAGGCTGTTCGCCATGTTTGCTCAGGCCGAAGGCGTTCGTGACAGGACCGAGGGCGGCCTCGGCGTCGGTCTTGCGCTCGTGCGCGGAATCGTGGCGCTTCATGGCGGCACCGTGCAGGCGCTGAGTGAAGGGCTTGGCCGCGGCAGCGAATTCCTGGTGAGGCTGCCCCTCAGCGACACTCTCGAGATTGCGCAACTCGATGGGACCGGGGACACCGCATCGGGCACGGGCCTGAGGATCCTCGTCGCCGACGACAACCGTGATGCGGCCGACACCTGCGCGGCGCTTCTCGAGCTCTCCGGACACCACGTTGAGACGGCGTACTCCGGCCGCCAGGCGCTCGAGCTGGCCGAGAGCTTCCGGCCGCACGCGGCCCTCCTCGACATCGGCCTGCCGGACTTGAGCGGCTATGCCGTGGCGCAGCGCTTGCGCGAGTCGAGCTGGGGCCGACACACGTTACTGATCGCGGTCACAGGCTGGGGACAGAGCGACGACCGCCGCCGTGCCCACGAGGCGGGATTCGATCATCACCTGGCGAAGCCGGTGGCCGCGGAGGCCATCGAATCGGCGCTGCGGATCCTCGAAGTGAGCGCGTGTGCTCATGACCGCAGCTCCGCCAGCACCGCGCCGATCGCCTGATCCAAGGGCGTTTGCGGCAATACGTCTCGAGATCCGGAGGCGCCCATGCTCGATGAGGCCTTGCTCGCGGCCGTTGCCGCAGTCGCCCGCGAGGGCAGTTTCGAGCGGGCGGCTCGCGTGCTGCACGTCACGCCCTCGGCCGTCTCGCAGCGTGTCAAGCTCCTCGAGGAGCGTCTCGGCGCAGTGCTGATCGTGCGCGGCCAACCTTGCTCCGCGACGGAGATCGGCGCGCGCATCTGCCGGCACGCGGAACTGGTCTCCGTGCTGGTCTCGGAATTGCGGCGCGAGCTGCCGATGCTGCCGCAGGACTCTCCCGGCGCGCCTCATGCCGGTCTGCGCATCGCAGTCAACGCCGACAGCCTGAGCACGTGGTTCATCCAGGCGATGGCGGAGTTCGGACGCGAGGATGCCGCCCTGCTCAACCTGACATTGGCGGATGAGGACCATACCGCGGAATGGCTTCGCCGCGGATATGTGCTGGGCGCCGTTACCTCGGTCGGGACGGCCGTTCGGGGCTGTCGCATCCGCCGGCTGGGCTCGCTGAGATACCTCGCCACCGCCAGCCCGGGCTTCGTGCGGCGTTGGTTCCGCGCGGGCATCTCGGCTGACGCTCTCGCCCTGGCGCCGAGTCTCCTCTTCGACAGCAACGACCGGCTGCAGGAGCTCTGGGCGCGCCGGATGGTGCGCCGCGAGGTGGCTCTGCCGGTGCACCGGATTCCCTCCACGCAGGCATTCGTCGATGCCGCCCTGGCCGGAGTCGGCTGGGGCATGAACCCCCTCCCGCTGGTCCGTGCGCAGCTGAAGTCCGGCGCCCTGGTGGAGCTGGTGCCGGATACCCCGGTGGACGTGCCTCTTTACTGGCAGGCGACGCGCCTGAAGGTCCCCGTCCTGGAGCGCCTGACGCGATCCGTCGTCCGGGCGGCAGCCGCGGCTCTGGAGCCGCCCTAGCCCGCGCGCGGTCTCACGGGCCGGTTTCCGACAGCCTCTTCCGCCATTCCATCACGACTCGCAGACCGGCTGCGCCGCGGCCCGCACGCGCTTCGGACCGCCGCGGGTGTTGGTCAGGATCACCCCGCCCACGACGACCGCGCCGCCGATCAGTGTCGCCCAGCCGGGGCGCTCTCCCAGCCATACCCAACTTATCAAGAGCGCGATCGGGGTCGAGAAATAGATGAAGCTGGACACCTTGCTGACACTGGCCCGATGGAGCGCCATGTTCCAGGTGAGATACCCGAGAAAGGTCGGCGCCAGCCCCAGCCAGATCAAGGCGGCAATGCGGGAGGGCGGCGCCGCGAGGAGCGCATGCGGCAGCCCGACACCGAAAGGCAGCGTCCCGAGGGCGCCCCCGAGTATGGTCACGGTGGTGACCGCCTCCGCGCCGTATCGGGCCGAGAACGGCTTCTGCAGCGTGAAATAGATCGCCGTTGCGAGCACACTGACCAGCACCAGCAAGGCTTTGGGCTGAAAGGTCACGCTGTTGCCGCCGGTGAGCACCACCAGCACGACGCCAACCAGCGCTATCGTCAGACCGGCGATGACGCGGCCCGACAGCCGCTCCCGCAGCCAAAGCGCCGATGCCGCCGCGGTCGCCGCCGGCGCGAGCGCAATGATGATGGCCGCCGTCCCGCTGGCGATGCGCGTCTCCGCATAATTGAGGCAGAGATGATAGACGGCGAGCCCGATCACCCCCAGCGCGAGTAACGGCGGCCATGCCGATGCCGGCGGCAGCGACAGCCTCCTCATCCGCATCCACAGCACGAAGCAGATGGAGCCGAGCAGCAGCCGGGCAAACGCCACCTCCCCTGGCGTGAACCCCGCGAGCCCGTACGCGATCGCGGCATAGGCCGAAGACCAGGTGAGCATCGCAACGCTGACGTACAACAACGCTCGGGCGTCGAGCTGGCCGGAGTTTTCCATGGGATTCTCTGCAGTTCGGAGCGAGGTATTTCGGGTGGATGCTAGAGGGCGGCTTCCTGGCAATCGCGCCGCTTTCGGACGCGAGACCCGAGCCCATCGCCGAGCATATTAGAAGGCAATACCGTGGAATTGAATGATGAATGCGCTTATATTCGCGCCATCTACAGTTGATGGATGGCCGATATGGCTGCCGTAACCTTCGAATCGAATCCGGCACTCGACGCCAAGGACTGGCAGCTTCTCGAGCTCCTCCAGAAGGACGCGCGCACCGGGTATGCGGAGCTCGGCCGCCAGGTCGGGCTCTCCGCGCCGGCCACGGCGGAGCGGGTGAAGCGCCTGGAGGATGCCGGGGTGATCCGCGGCTATCGCGCCGAGGTCGATCCCCAGAGGCTGGGCTATGCCATCGAGGCCGTGATCCGTTTGCGCTGTGACGGCAGCGTATGCGCCAGCCTCGGCCAGGGCCTGGCGAACATCCCAGAGGTCATCGACTACCGCCGGCTCGCCGGCGAGGATTCCGGCTCGTTGCGCGTGCTCGCCATGTCGGTGAGCCACCTGGAAGCGGTGTTGGATCGTATCGTGAGATTCCATCCCAGCATCAGCACCACCACGCTCGTGGTCCTTCAGACTTCCTACAGCAACCGCGCGCTGTTGCGGACGATGTGGCTGAACGGCAGGGCCATGGCCTCGCCGCCGCAGTCCTAGGGGGCGCGGGCCTCAGGCTTTCAGCCGATATCCAGTGCGGAAGATCCACGCGACGATGAGGAGAGCCAGCGCCAGAAACACCGCCGTCATCCCGAGACTCACGGCGACGTTCACGTCCGCCATGCCGTAGAAGCTCCAGCGAAAGCCGCTGATCAGGTAAACCACCGGATTGAACAGGGCTACGGTGCGCCATGGCGGCGGCAGCATGTTGATGGAATAGAAGCTGCCGCCGAGAAAGGTGAGAGGCGTGACGATGAGCAGCGGCACGATCTGCAGCTTCTCGAAACCGTCGGCCCAGATGCCGATGATGAAGCCGAACAGGCTGAAAGTCGCCGCGGTGAGCACGAGGAAGGCCAGCATCCACACGGGGTGCTCCACATGCAGCGGCACGAAGATTCCCGCCGTGGCGAGAATGATGATGCCGAGGATGATCGACTTGGACGCCGCGGCGCCGGCGTAGCCGAGCACGATCTCCAGCGGCGAGACCGGGGCGGAGAGGACCTCGTAGATGGTTCCCGTGAATCGGGGAAAATAGATGCCGAAGGAGGCATTGGAGATGCTCTGCGCGAGCAGCGAGAGCATCACCAGCCCGGGCACGATGAACGAGCCATAGCCGATACCGCCCACGCTCTGGATACGCGAGCCGATCGCTGCGCCGAACACCACGAAATACAACGAGGTGGAGATCACCGGCGAGACGATGGTCTGCGTCACGGTCCTGCGCGCGCGCGCCATCTCGAACATGTAAATCGCGCGAACCGCCTCGATGTTCAATTTCTGCCTCTCACCAGGCTCACGAAAATATCCTCCAGCGAGCTCTCCGTCGTCGAGAGGTCGGTGAACTCGATTCCGGCCTCCCGTACCCTTTCCAGGAACCCGCCTACGCCATCGCGCACGTCCTTGGCATCATAGAGACAGGTGAGCTCGCTGCCGTCGCTCGAGAGCTCCAGCCGCCAGCCGGCGAGTGCCTCGGGCACCCGCGCGAGCGGACTGCGCAGGCGCAGCGACAATCTCTTGCTACCGAGCTCGTGCAGCAGATCGGCCTTGTTCCTCACCAGCACGAGCTCGCCCTTGTTGATCACGCCGACACGGTCGGCCATCTCCTCGGCTTCCTCTATGTAATGAGTCGTGAGGATGACCGTCACCCCTTCCTGGCGCAAACGGCTCACCAGCTGCCACATGTCATGCCGCAGATCGACGTCCACCCCTGCCGTCGGCTCGTCCAGGAACAGGATCCGCGGCTCGTGGGCGAGCGCCTTGGCGATGAGCAGGCGGCGCTTCATGCCCCCGGAAAGGGTCATGACCCGGCTATCCTTCTTGTCCCAGAGCGACAGCGCCCGAAGCACGCTTTCGATGTGTGCCGGCTTGGCGCGCAGGCCGAACAGGCCGCGGGTGAAGGAGACCGTATTCCATACGGATTCGAAGGCGTCCGTGGTGAGCTCCTGCGGCACGAGACCGATCAGTGAGCGCGCGGCACGCCAATCGCGGACGATGTCGTGCCCATCGACCGTGACCCGCCCTGAGGTCGCCCGCACGATGCCGCAGACGATGCTGATCAGCGTCGTCTTGCCTGCCCCATTGGGCCCGAGCAGCGCGAAGATCTCGCCGCGACGGATGGTGAGGTCGACCCCCTCGAGCGCGACGAAGCCCGAAGCGTACGTCTTCGACACGCCGGAAATTGCGATGATGTCGTCCATGCCCGTCAGGATAGCCGGTGCACCGAATCCGCGCACTGCGACCTGATCGCGTCCCATCTAGTGGACCGCGGCGGGCCGGCCGCCGCCGGTGCCCGGCCGCACCAAAAGGAGCAGCGGCAGCATCGCCAGAAAGACCAGGCCCAACATCTTGAAGTCATCCAGGTACGAGAGCAGCGTCGCCTGTTGCACGGCGTTGCGGTACACGGCTGCCAGAGTCGCCGGCGAGTCCGGCCTAGTGCCGAGCGCGGCGGCGAGGTGATGCGCATACTCGGTGTAGGCCGGGTTCATCCCCTGGAGCAGCTCGACGATCCGGCTCTGGTGGAACTGCTCCCGCCGGGTCAGCATCGTCGAGGCGAAGGAGATGCCGATACTGCCGCCGAAGTTCCTCGCCAGGTTGATCAGCGCCGAGGCGTTGTCGGTCTTGCCGCGTGGGACATCGCGGAATGCCAGCGTATTGATGGGGATGAAGAGGAACGCGAGAGATGCCGCCTGCAGCATGCGGGCGAGCACCAGCCAGCCGAAGGAAATGCCGAGATAGAAGTTCGTCATCCAGAGAAGGCTCGAGCCGCCGCCCATCAGGCCTACCGCGATCAGCAGCCTCAGGTCCACCTTGTTGATCGACCGGCCGACGAGCGGCAGCAGCGCAATCATGATCATCCCGCCCGGCGTCAGGACCATTCCCGCATCCACCGCGCGGTAGCCCATGAGGCTCTGCGTATAGGCGGGAATCAGATACGTGCTTCCGAGCAGCATGAAGCCGAGCATGAGCATCAGGCCGAAGGATACGGCGAAGTTGCGATCGAGCAGCAGGCGCACGTCGACCAACGGGTCCTGAGTGTTGAGCTCCCGCCAGATGAGGAGCACGAAGGAAAGAGCCGAGACCAGCGCGAGCGCGGTGACGAAGGGAGAGGAGAACCAATCGGCTTCCTGCCCGCGATCGAGCACGACCTGCAGGCAGCCCAGGCTCAGGGCCACGAAGCCGAAACCCGTCCAGTCCATGGACGAGCGTTTCACGGAGTCACGGCTGCGCACGCGCTCGTGAATCAACCCGCTCACCAGGCCGAAGACCGCGAGGCCAACGGGAATGTTGATGAAGAAGATCCAGCGCCAGTCGTAGCTGTCGGTGATCCACCCGCCGAGCGTCGGTCCAATCGTGGGCGCAACGACGGCGGCGATACCGTAGATCGCCGTAGCCATCCCCCGCTTCTCGGGAGGGAAACTATCGGTGAGGATCGCCTGGCCGACGGGCTGCAGGCCGCCGCCGAAGGCGCCCTGGGCGGCGCGCAGCAGCACGAGCGCCGCGAGATTCGGTGCGAGGCCGCAAAGGAGCGACGCCACGGTGAATCCCGAGATGCAGGCGAGGAAGAAGCGCTTGCGGCCGAAGCGGGCGGAGAGCCAGCCCGAGATCGGCATGACCGCCGCGTTGGTCACGAGGTAGCTCGTCAGCACCCAGGTCGACTCGTCCTGGCTGGAGGAGAGCGCGCCGGCGATGTGCGGCAGCGACACGTTGGCGATGGAGATATCCATGATCTCCATGAAAGCCGCCAGCGCGACCACCGGGGCGATGAGCCACGAGCCCATCGGGCTCGCCTCAGCCCGTGCCGCGGCGGTCACCGCGGGCTCCGATCCGTCGCGCGTGCGTAGAGAGATCCTCCGTCTTTCAGGTTCGCGGCGACGATGG
This sequence comes from Gammaproteobacteria bacterium, assembly GCA_028870635.1. Classification (GTDB taxonomy): domain Bacteria; phylum Pseudomonadota; class Gammaproteobacteria; order Steroidobacterales; family Steroidobacteraceae; genus 13-2-20CM-66-19. The sequence continues at coordinate 9,988 of JAGWPE010000066.1, forward strand.
CATCGATCACCCGGTCGGCGCCGGATCCCTGGTCCGTATAGACATCGGTGCGCTGCGAGGCCGGCCACGCGGGGACCTGCGACAGGGCGGACCCGTCGCGATCGCGGACACTCACATCGACATCCGCGGACAGACCGAGAAAGAGCGGGTGGCGCGCGAGCTCCGCCGGCTCCAGGCCGATTCGCACCGGCAGGCGCTGCACGATCTTGATCCAGTTGCCCGAAGCGTTCTGCGTCGGCAGCACTGCGAGCGCGCTCCCAGTGCCCGCGGTGAGACCCAGAACCTTGCCGTGGTACTCGGCGTGCGATCCATACATGTCCACGGAGACCCGCACCGGCTGACCGATGCGCAGGTCCCCCAGCTGGTTCTCCTTGAAATTGGCATCGACCCACATCGAAGTCACCGGCACGAGGGCGAGCATCTCCGTGGACGCCGAGACCTGCTGTCCGAGCTGGACTGAGCGGCGCACGACATATCCTGACACCGGGGCCAGCACGCGCGTGCGGGAGAGCGCGAGCCACGCCGCCCGCAGGCTGGCTTCGGCCTGCAGCACCCTCGGGTGGGTCGCGGGCGTGGTTCCCGCGATCGCAGCCTGAGTGCTGGCCAGCGTCGCCTGAGCCTGCTGCAGCGCGGCGCGAGCACTCCGCACGGCATTCTCATCGTGCTCCAGCGTCTCGAGAGACACGCCGTGAACGGACAGCAGCGATCGGTCGCGCGCTAGATCCTGACCCGACTGAGTCAGCTGCGTCTGCTGCGCGGAGACCAGCGCGGCATCGCGCCGCTCCTCGGCGAAGAGCTGGGCGACTTCGCGCACGGTCTGCGCCAGATTGGCCTTTGACTGCGACAGTGCGATCTGCGCGTCGCGGGGGTCGAGCTCGACCAATACCTGGCCGCGATGGACGTATTGCGTCTCGTCGGTGTCGATAGCCACCACCGTGCCGCCGATCTGGGGTGTCAGCCGCACCAGGTTCCCATTCACGTAAGCGTCGTCCGTCGTGACATGATTTCGCATGAAAAGGACGTAATAGACTCCGATGGCGAGGGCTGCCGCCGCCACTGCCGTCACTACGAGACCGCGCCGCAGCAGACTGCCGGACTTTACGGGCTCTTTCACGGATTGCTGCTCACTCATGGCCGCTGCTCCCTGGAGTCGAGTTATGGCGATCGTCGGTCGAAGGGATGCCTGCATCCGCCGCGCTCAGGAGCGCGCGATCGGGGGCACTCCACCAGCCCCCGCCGAGGGCGCGGAAGAGTACCGCGGTATCGGTGAATCGCTGCACGTCGGCCTGCACTTGTGTGAGCGCGGCGCTCTGGTATTGCTGCTCTGCGGTGAGAACCTCGAGCTCCGTGTACTTGCCCGCGCGGTATTCGGCAGCCGCCAGCTCCTGATTCGCGCGCGCGGCCGCGAGCGCACGGTTGTGCGCGGCATAACTGTCCGCATCGTGCTGCAACGCCTGTAAAGCGTCCGCCACGTCCACGAACGCCGTGATCACCGTACCCTGGTACGCCGAGAGCGCCTGGGCGTAGCGCTGCCTGGCCTCGTCCGCTCGGGCTGCGAGCGTCCCTCCGTGGAACAGCGGCGCCGCCAGTCCGAAGCCAACCGACCAGACACCGCCGGGTTGGGTGAAGAGCTCATCGAGCTTGGTGGCCTGTTGCGCGTATTGCGCGGAAAGAGTCAACTGCGGCAGCCGTGCCGCCTCGGCAACGCCGATCTCGGCGCTGGCCGCGTGCAGGCTCTCTTCGGCCGCGAGGACATCGGGGCGCTGCTCGACCAGCGCCGACGGCAGCGAGACCGGCAATTGCCCGGGGAGTGTGAAGTCGGCGAGGGTGAGCGCCGGCATCCGAAACTCATCCGGTGTCTGTCCGCTCAAGCGCGCGAGTGCATCGCGGTAGATGTCGCGTTGCTGCTCCAGGCCTGGAAGCGTCGCGCGCACGTTCTCGAGCTGTGTTTCCGCCTGCAGGGTATCGCTGTGGATCACCTTGCCGGCCTTCTCGAGCTGCACGGTGAGATCGTATTGCGCCTCAAGCTTGCTCACCAGCGAGCGGGTGACCTGGATCTGCGCACGGACCGCCGCGTAATCGAAGGCGGTGACGACGACCTGGTCGACGAGCGTCACGTAAGTATCACGGAGTTGATCGCGCACCGCCGCGGTCTGCGCCTGCTGGGACTCGATCGAGCGGCGCAACCCTCCGAACAGATCGAGGTCGTAGGCCAGCGAGGGCCCGATCCCGTAGCGGTTGCCCGTCGCACTCAGCGATTTGACCGGCGCGTAGAGCTCGCTGCCGTTGATGTGGCCGCGGCCGATCTGGCCCGCGGCGTCGATCTGGGGCAGCGCGGCGCCCGAGACCGCTCGCAGCTCATCCTGTGCGGCGGCGAGGCCGTGACGGGCGCCCTGCAGATCGGGGTTGTTCGCCAGCGCCTGCTGCACCAGCTGATCGAGCGCAGCGGAGCGGAACAATCGATACCAGTCACCCGCGACAGCCGCGCCGTAAGTGACGCTCTGAGCGCCGCCGGCGGCAGGCATGGAGCGCGAATACGCCGATGCCGGCGCCTGCGGCTTCACGAAGCCGGGACCGACGGTGCAACCGGCAAGGGCGGCGCCGCCGAGCAGGGCCCAGGTCCGGATCAGCGGGGTGCTGTTCATAGGCCATCCTCCCATCGTTGGATCAACGGCTCCGCCGTCTTTTTATTGCATTCGCCGGCGCAAGCTGTCGCGGGCGCGGCGCCGCCTGCGGCTGCGGCGCGGAGGCCTGCCCCTCCGCGTCCTGCAGGCGCGCCATCATCCGTTGCATGAGCGTTATGAGCGTCTCGAGCTCCTGCCGGGAGAAGGGCGCCACCAGCGAGTTGAGCAGCTCGACCACCGTGCGCTTGCCGGCCTGCAGGTGCCGCCTGCCTTCGGCCGTGAGAGTGATTTCCACCACGCGCCGGTCGCGCTCGCTGCGCGCACGCCGCACGAGGCCCTGCCCCTCCAGGTCATCGACGATGCGCGTCAGGGCGCCCATGTCGTGGCAGGTCTCCGCGGCCAGCGCGGTCGCGGTCAGGTGCTCGAACCGGGCGAGGTTCGCCATCACCATCCACTGCGTGAAGGAGACCTGCTCGGCGGCGAAGCGCCGCTCCGCGAGCTGCGACATCAGTCCGCCGCAACGCTTCACCAGGAAGCCGATGCTCTTGCCGGCTTCCAGGTTGTCGACCGTGTAGTAAGGCTGAGACATGGTTGCTCTCGCAATATTTGCCGACACAATACTTGATTAGGCAAATATTGTCAAGGACTGGGGCGGAGAGCCGGTCGGCCCCTGACCCCTTCAGGCGCGGGCGCTTTTCATGGCCAGCAGGAACGCCCCGGCTGTGCCCGAGAAGTCACCCAGCGCCGGCGCCGTGATGTAGCGCTCGAAGCCCCCCGCCCTCGCCTCGATGGGCAGATAGCCCCCGAGCCACTGGCTCGCCGAGCGCCGGATGCTGGGCAACAAGCGACCGCCGGACACGACTCCGCCGCCGAAGACGATGCGCTCGCACGAGACCATCAGCGCGATGGTGGCGGCCAGCTGCCCGAGATAGCCCCCGAGGACCTCGCGACCCGGATGTGATTCGGGAAGATGCTCGGCGCGTGTTTGCCAGCGAGCCGTCACGGCGGGACCGCTGGCCAGCCCCTCCAGGCAGTCGCCATGGAAGGGGCAGACGCCGGCGAAACCCGTATCACGCGGGTCGCGTTGCACGCGGATATGACCCATTTCGGGGTGAAGCATTCCGCGGATGGCTCGGTCGCCGATGACGATTCCACCGCCGATTCCGGTTCCAACCGTCACATACGCCAGTGAGCCGAGTCCGGTGCCGGCACCGAGTGTCGCCTCCGCGAGCGCAGCGGCGTTGACATCGGTATCGATTGCCACGGGACAGCCCAAGCGCTCGAGCGGAGCGGCGATGCTGAAATCCGACCATCCGGGCTTCGGCGTCGCCAGAATCCGCCCCCACGTCGGCGAGCGCCGATCGAGGTCGACCGGCCCGAAGGCGGCGATGCCGATGCCGGCAAGCGCGCCGTGCTTGCGCGTGACCCGCTCGAAGAATTCCAGGACGGCCGCGAAGGTCGGCCCGGGAGCCGCTGTCGGGATCATCGCGCGACCGTCGTCCAAGACGTCCGCCGGACCGTAGCCGGCAGCGCATACGACCTTGGTGCCACCCGCCTCGATCGCACCGTACAGGGACTTGGATCTCATTAAAAACAGTCCTTCCTGTTTTTTTGCTAATATGGCGCCGACGGCTCACAGCCGCTTCGGAGCAGGCCGATGCCCAATACTCTGCTCGCCCGCATACCGCGGCAGCAACTCGACCCTCGCTGGCAGCAGGCGTGGGAGACGCTGAATCGCCTGGCCGGATCCGCGACCTTCGTGGAAGTGTTCGCCCAAGCCCCCGAAGTCCTCGACTTCGTGCTCGACAAGTTCTATGGACGCCTCTTCTTCGGTGGCACCGTCGCGCAGCGCTACAAGCAGCTCGCGCGGCTGAAGCTCTCGCTGCTGCATGGTTGCCGCACGTGCAACCGGCAGAACGTGCCGGGTGCGCTCGAGGCAGGCTTCACCGTTGAGCAGATCGATGCCCTGGCCAGCGGGCAGGATGCGCCGTTCACGGCGGCCGAGCGGGCGGTGATCGCCTATGCCGCCGAGGTTTCCCTCACCAACCTGGAGGGACGCCTCTCACCCGAGCTGCATGCACGATTGCGCGGACACTTCTCGGATGCGCAGATTCTCGAGCTCGGCACGGTGATGGCCGTGATCTGCGGCATGGCGAAGCTCTCCTTCGTCCTCGATGTGGTCGAGCGGGAGGACTACTGCCCGTTCACCGCGCCGGCCTGACTCGACCGCGCCTGCGGCTCAGAGCAACTCCAGTATCCCCGCCGCGCCCATGCCCGTGCCGATGCACATGGTGATCATGCCGTAGCCTTTGAGTCCCTTGCCGCGCATGCCGTGCACCAGGGTTGCGGTGCGGATTGCGCCGGTAGCGCCCAGGGGATGACCGAGCGCGATAGCTCCGCCGTGCGGATTGACCCGCGCCGGATCGAGCTCCAGGTCGCGCATCACCGCCAGCGCCTGCGCGGCGAACGCCTCGTTGAGCTCGATCCACTTCAACTCATCGCGTCCGATACCGGCCTGCTCGAGAGCTGCCGGGATCGCCACCTTGGGACCGATGCCCATGATGGCCGGCGGAACGCCCCTGACTGCGAACGTGACGTATCGGGCGATCGGCGTCAGGTTATAACGCTTGAGAACGGGCTCCGAGACGAGCACGACCGCGCCCGCGCCGTCGGAGGTTTGCGAGCTGTTGCCGGCCGTGACACTGCCCCGCGCATCGAAAACGGTCTTCAACTTGCCGAGCGCCTCGAGCGAGGTGTCGGCCCGGGGTCCCTCATCCTGCTGCAGGGTCTTCTTCGAGTACCGCACCTCACCTGCTTTCAGATCAGGCGTGCGGTAAGTGACCTCGATGGGCGAGATCTCGGCGGCAAAGGCTCCCGAGGAGCTCGCCGCCACCGCGCGGCGGTGCGACTCCAGCGCGAAAGCGTCCTGATCCTCGCGCGCCACCTTCCACTGGCGCGCCACCTTCTCCGCGGTGATGCCCATGCCGTAGGCAATGGCGTAATTCTCGTCCTTGGCGAAGATCGCGGGATTGAGCGCGACCTTGTTGCCCATCATGGGCACCATCGACATCGACTCCGCGCCGCCGGCGATGACCACATCCGCCTCCCCCACGCGGATGCGGTCGGCGGCGATCTGCACGGCATTGAGGCCCGAGGAGCAATACCGATTGATGGTGATGCCGGGCACCCCGTCGGGCAATCCGGAGAGCAACGCCCCGATGCGCGCCATGTTGAGTCCCTGCTCCGCTTCGGGGAAGGCGCAGCCGACGACGACGTCGCCGACCTGCGCGGGCTCGATCGCCGGCACTTGCGCCAGAACACTCTTGAGCACGTGGGCGAGCATGTCGTCCGGGCGCACCTGGCGCAGCATGCCGCGCGGCGCCTTGCCGACAGGAGTACGCGTGGCGGCCACGATGTAGGCTTCTCGAATCTGTCTGGACATGATCTTCCGTTCTCCGCGAGCCGGTTAGTTGCGCAGCGGCTTGCCGGTGGCGAGCGTGTGCGCGATGCGCTCCTGAGTCTTGGAGTTCCCGAGGAGCTCGATGAAGTGGCGGCGCTCGAGCGCGAGGAGCCACTCTTCGTCCACCTCGGTGCCGGGCTCCACGTCTCCTCCGGTCATGACTTCGGCGATCCGTGAGCCGATCTCGAAGTCGTACCGGCTGATGAAGTGCCCTTCCAGCATGTTGACCAGTTGCCCCTTGATGGAAGCGGCGCCGGTTCGACCGGCCACCGGGAATCGTCTGCCCGGCACGGGTGGACGATAGCCGGCCTCGTGGAGCGCCAGCGCCTGCTGCTTGGCGACGTACAGAAGCTCGCCCGAATGGAACAGGACGACGTCGCTCGGCCGCAGATACCCGGCCTCCTGCGCCTCGATGCCGCTCCCGGCCACTTTGGCTGTGGCGATCAGCATGTAGTAATCCTTGAGCGATGCGAAAAGATCTCCCTTGCTTTCCCTGGCCGCCCGCAGAGCGAGCTCCTTGCAGCCGCCGCCCGCCGGCAACAGTCCGACTCCCGCCTCCACCAGCCCCACGTAGGACTCGAGAGCGGCGACGGTTCGGTCGCAGTGCAGCATGAACTCGCATCCCCCGCCGAATACGTAGCCCTGGGTCGCCGCCACCGTCGGAATCGCGCTGTAGCGCAGGCGCATCGAGGTTTTCTGGAAGAGCGAGATGATGCCCTCGATGCCCTGCCAATCGCCGGCCGCGAGCGCGGACCGCAACGAATCGAGGTTGGCGCCGACGGAGAACGGCGGCTCCGGCTGCCAGAGGACGAGCCCCTTGAACCGCTCCTCCGCGATCTCGATCGCCCGGTTGATTCCGTTGAGAACGTCGGGACTGATCGAATGCGCCTTGGTCTTGAACGAGACCGCGAGGATGCCGTCTCCGGTGCTGAAGGCCCGCACCCCCGGATTCTCGTACACCGTCTCGCCGAGCGCCGCCCGGCCCGCCCCGAGCACCGTGTCGGGAGAGAGCTGCCGCCGATAGACATCGAGCGTCGACGGGCCCACCAGCTCGTCGCCGGCGGGGTCATAGGAGCCTGCCGGAAAGTGGACGCCCTTGCGCTCCGGGTCCCGCGCCCAAGCGGGCAGCGGCACACTGGCAAGAGCCTTGCCAGCGCCGATGTCCTCTTCGATCCAGCGTGCCACCTGCTGCCAGCCCGCCGCCTGCCAGATCTCGAAGGGGCCGAGTTTCCAACCGAACCCCCAGCGCATGGCGAGATCGACGTCGCGGGCGGAATGCGCGATGTCCTGGAGGTGGTGCGCGCTGTAGTGAAACGCGTCGCGAAGGCTGGACCAGAGGAATTGCGCCTGGGGATGCTCGCTCGCCCGCAGTTGCCGCAGCTTCTCCGCCGGGTCCTCGAGCTTCAGGATCGCCACGACGCCGTCGTCGGCCTTGCGGCCGGCCTCGACGTACTCGCCGCTCACCGGATCGAGCACCCGCAATTCATCGCCTTTCTTGCGATAGATGCCGCTTCGCGTCTTGGCGCCGAGCGCGCCCGCCTCGATCAGCCTGGCGAGCCAGGGCGGGGAGCGGAAAAGAGCGTGCCAGGGATCCTGCGCCAAGCCCTCCTGCATGGTCTTGACCACATGGGCGAAGGTGTCGAGGCCCACGACATCGGCCGTGCGGAACGTCGCGGATTTCGGCCGGCCGAGGCGCGGCCCGGTGAGGTCATCGACGACGTCGAAGCGGATGCCGAATTTCTCGGCGTTGGCGATGGTCGCCAACATCGAGAAGACCCCGAGGCGGTTGGCGACGAAGTTCGGAGTATCCTTGGCGCGAACCACACCCTTGCCGAGCGTGGTGACGAGGAAGCGCTCCAGCCCGTCGAGCACGGCCGGCAGGGAATCGCCGCAGGGAATGATCTCCGCGAGATGCATGTAGCGCGGCGGATTGAAGAAGTGCACTCCGCAGAATCGCGGCCGCAGCTCCGGTGGCAACGCCTCGGCGAGGCTCGCGATCGACAATCCCGAGGTGTTCGAGGCGAAGATCGCCTGCGGTCCGAGGTGCGGCGCCACCTTGCGATACAGATCCAACTTCCAATCGAGGCGCTCGGCGATGGCCTCGATCACCAGGTCGCATTCGGCGAGCAGCGGCAGATGCTCATCGTAGTTGGCGGCCTGCACGAGGGCCGCCGTCTCCCCGCCGGCGAGCGGCGCCGGCTGTAGCTTCTTCAATCCCTCGATCGCCTTCCTGACGATGCCGCTCTTGTCGCCCTCCTTGGCCGGCAGATCGAACAGGACCGTCGGCACCCGGGCGTCGACCAGATGCGCCGCAATCTGCGCGCCCATCACACCGGCGCCGAGCACGGCCGCCCTGCGGACGAAGAATTTGGTATCCGGCATATTTTCCCCTCGAAGCACCGTTCGTTTCCTCATCGGCTCGCATCATTCATATACTCCCGGGGCAATCCGGGCAAGAGGCCGCGGCCTGGCCGGCGCTCCGCCGCGTGCAAATCTCGTGAAATGGCTCGTCACCGCTTCGCTCAAGGCGCGCTCACGATGCGGCGCATGGGGCCGCGCGGCGCTGTGAACCGCTTTTCAATCGGTGCGGCACTTACTCGGCGAACCACGAAACAGGGTGCCCACCATGTGTCGAAGGAAGTCGAGCGGTCTCAACGCAACCCCCTTCGCTTTTGTCGCTCTCCTTCTCGCAGGCTGTGGCGGCGGCTATTCCAGCGGCATGGGTGGCAGCATGAGCAACGGTTACGGTGGAGGCAGCACCCCGCCGCAGCCCTCCATCATGTTCAGTTCGCCGATGCAGGCATCCACGATTCATCTGGGGCAGGCAGTCAAACTCGCGTGGACATCCAGCAATGCCACGTCATGCTCCGCGTCCGCCTCTAGCGACATCGGCGGCGCATTCAGCGGGAATCAATCCGCCGCCGGATCCGCCACCGTGGCGCCCGTCGGGACCGGGACGGTCACCTACACGCTTTCCTGCATGGGAGCTGGCGGTACCGGCTCCGCCACGACTGCCGCGGTTACGGTGCTGCCATCCATCCTGAGCACGCTGTCCCCGAACACCATCACCATGATCGGCTCGACGCTGGATCCGATCGAGCACGGAGGCAATCCGTATGGACTTGCGATTGCGCCGGTCACCGCAGGCCTCGTGACCGCCGGCGATGTGATCGCCTGCAACTTCAACGACGGCGCGACGAACACCCAGGGCATGGGCACCACGATCATCGGCCTGCACCCGACGCCGGGCTCATCCCCTTACCGCATCGCCCAGTCGGCATCGCTGCAGGGATGCAACTCGCTCGCGATCCTTCCTGACGGCAGTATCTCGGCGGCGGCCTACTCGGCAAACCAGAACCCGCTCGTCGCCCCGTCCGGCACCGTGGGTACGCCCTTCTCCGCCGACACGTTCGCCAATCCCTGGGGCCAGGCCTACGCGCCAGCCAACGGCCAGAATCCTGCGGCGCTCTACGTCTCGAATGCGCATGGAACGATCGACCGCATCACTTTGAGCGGTGACGCCCAGACCGCTTTTGCTCCCATCGTGCAGGGATTCTGCGGGAGCGGACAGCCCGGCGGCATCTTCGCGCCCGCCGGACTCACGTATGACCCCTCGGTCGATACGCTCTACGTCATCGACACCAGCTCCTACAGCGTCATGGCGTTGACGAACGTGTCGGCTATCGGCGCCTCCGGCGTAACGGTCGCCGGGCAGTGCAGCTCCACTGCGACGCCTCCAACACCGATGCCGACCTTCAGCGGTCCGTCGGCGTCTTCCGCCAGTGTAATTGCGCACGGAGCACCCCTCTTCGCACCCCTCAGTGCAGCGCTTCTCGCCGATGGCGACCTGATCGTCGAGAACAGCGACATCAACATCGCCGGCGGCCAGATGCCAAACCTGGCGGTGGAAGTCTCTCCCGCTCTTCCGGGAGGCTTCCGTGGGGCAGCCCGTTCAACTCGATACGAGCGGCACGCCCGGCGCCCTGTTCGGTATCGTCGCGACGGTCGACAGCCAGGGGAATCAGATCATCTACTTCAACGACGACAACACGAACGCCGTCATGCGGATGACTCAATAGTTCACTTCGAGCTGATGCACGCGCCATCCTGCTCGTGTAAGCCTTCCGCGCAGGTCCACCCGTTGCCGGTATAGTCGATATGAGCGCCCGCAGGCACGATGAGCCGTATACAGGACGCGCCTGCTTGCCTGAATCCGCGCTCGCAGCTCCAATCGTTGCCACTGCTGTCCAGATAGCCATTCGCCGGCACTGCGACGGGTACACATGAATCGCCGCTCTTCCTGGACCCCCGGTCGCACCCCCATCCATCCCGGTCGCCCACCAGGAATCCGTGCGCGGGCGCTCGCACCGCCATACATGTCTCCCCTTCCCGCCGATAGCCGGGATTGCACTCCCAATCCCGGTCGAGGGAGAGTTCCGAGTAGTAGGCGTTCGCCGGCACGAAGACACGTGTGCAACGGCCACTGACTTCGCGATAACGGCGGTCGCATTCCCATCCAGTGCCAAAAGCCTCCTGCCCGTCCGCATGAGCATTCGCCGGTATCTTGACGGCCTTGCACCCCAGGCCTCGATCGTCCTTGATGTATCCGCGATTGCAGTCCCAGTCGCTGCCGAAGGAATCCAGATAGGCATTCGCCGGTATCCTGACGGCCTTGCACTCCAGGCCTCGATCGTCCTTGATGTATCCGCGATTGCAGTCCCAGTCGCCGCCGAAAGGATCCAGATGCGCATTCGCCGGCACGATGATCGGCACACAAGCTTCTTCGACTTGGCGAAATCCTTGCGAGCATTCCCAGCCTCCAAAGGGGCTTGCGTGAGCATTGCGCGGCGGCACACGCTCGTCGGCTCGTGATGAGACGCCAGCGGACGCCGCGAACAGAGACGCCCCGAAAAGCAGGCATGCCGACAGGGTGAGCAGCCGTCTTGGTTCGAAACGCATGAAGGTTCTCCTCGAGGCGGGGTCGTGGTGGTTTGTCGGCAGGCGAGCGGACCTTCGGCGGCGATCCGCCGATGGGGTCACGCTGCGGCCGGGCGTCGAACGACCTCGGGCTCGCGCGAGCCCTGGTTTGCGAGCGCCAGTGACAGCGTTGCCGC
>JAGWPE010000067.1 GCA_028870635.1 Gammaproteobacteria bacterium
GCATCGGCCCATCGGCCGCCGAAACCACCAGGATCGCCCCGTCCATCTGCGCCGCCCCCGTGATCATGTTCTTCACGTAGTCGGCGTGCCCGGGGCAGTCCACGTGCGCGTAGTGGCGCTTGGCGCTCTGGTACTCCACGTGCGCCGTCGAGATCGTGATCCCGCGCGCCTTCTCTTCCGGCGCCTTGTCGATCTGGTCGTACGCCATGAACTGACCGCCGTGCGTCTCGGCCATCACTTTCGTCAAAGCCGCCGTCAACGTCGTCTTCCCGTGGTCCACGTGCCCGATCGTCCCCACGTTCACATGAGGCTTGGTACGCTCGAATTTCTCTTTGGACATGGAATGTTCCTCAAGGCATCTTCAAGGGCGCTTCGGCCCACACCGGAAAGATCAATGCTCCGAAAATCTCACTATCAATCTGGAGCCCACGAGCGGGATTGAACCGCTGACCTCGTCCTTACCAAGGACGTGCTCTACCAACTGAGCTACGTGGGCCCGACTCGCTCGAAGGGGTCTGGAGCGGGTAGTGGGAATCGAACCCACGTCATCAGCTTGGAAGGCTGAGGTTCTACCATTGAACTACACCCGCTGATGTCGCCGTCTCCACCGGTCAGCCTCCTTGGTGCAGACCTACCCCGCCCACTCAGACTGGTGGAGGGGGTAGGATTCGAACCTACGAAGGCGTAAGCCGGCAGATTTACAGTCTGCTCCCGTTGACCGCTTGGGTACCCCTCCGCGAAAACGAGCCGCGTATTGTGATTTCGGCCGACGCTAGTGTCAATGCGCCTGGCGCGCTATTTGCTTAGTTCGAGGGCTCTGCTTCGGCTCGAGCTCCCTTGGCTGCAGGTCCGGCACAAGGACTATGCCGGTCGCAGCGCGGGCGGAGCGGCGGCCGCCGCCAGCCGCGCCACGAGGCGCTCATCGAGCAGACGCCACTGTCCGGGGCGCAGATCACGCGGCAGCTCGATCGGCCCGTAGCGGATGCGCAGCAGCCGGCTGACCTCGTAACCGACGGCTTCCCACATCCGCCGCACCTCCCGGTTGCGGCCTTCGCGCAGAACCAGCCGGTAGGAGGCGTTGTTCGCCGAAGCCTCACCGTGGGCAGGCGGCTGCTCGAGGATACGGTCGAAAGCCGCCGGTCCGTCCTCGAGCCGGATTCCGCCCAGGAGCCTGCGGATGGTCTCCGCGCCGGGCCGGCCGCGTACGCGCACCAGGTATTCACGCTCGATGCGGCTCGAGGGATGCATCAGGCGGTGGGCGAGCTCGCCATCCGTGGTGAAAAGCAGCAGACCCGACGTGTTGACGTCCAGCCGGCCCACCACGATCCAGCGGCCGTGCTGCGGCGCGGGCAGACGCTCGAACACCGTAGGCCGGCCCTGCGGATCGCGGCGCGTCGTCACCTCCCCGAGCGGCTTGTGATAGACCAGCACCTGATGCGTAACGGCTTGCGGTGAGCCGAGGAGCAGCCTGCGGCCGTCCAGACAAACCTCGTCATCCGCAGCGGCGCGGTCGCCCAGCTTGGCCACGCGTCCGGCGACTGTCACACGGCCCGCCACTATCCATTGCTCCACCTGGCGGCGAGAGCCGAGGCCGGCCGCCGATAGCAGCTTTTGCAGCCTGACCGTCACGGGAAGCGCAGGTGAGGCCGGGAGTGGGATGATTGGCGAAGCGCAGAGGGCTGCCGCATACTGGCGGCGAGTGTAGCGGGTCATGGGATGCCCGCGGCTGATAACCTCGCGGTCTCTGTTGATAGCCCTCCGTTGCTTGTGGCGTCCATGGGAGCGGGGGTAGAAGGTCACCCAGAATCCCGAGGAGCCACCTGAGCTAGTGACAATGGCGACGCCCATGCCGCAACCCGAGCAGAGCGAGCCGGACGCCCGGCGTTACGCGAAACTGCCCGATCCCTTCCCGATCTGGCGGGGCGGCGTGCTCCATGGCGCGCAGATCGCCTACGAGACCTGGGGACGGCTCAATGCGGCGCGCGACAACGCGGTGCTCCTCTTCACCGGGCTCTCGCCCTCCGCCCACGCCGCCTCCTCGCCGCAGGACCCGCGCGATGGCTGGTGGCAGCGCATGCTGGGACGCGGACTGGCGATCGACACCGGCCAGCTCTTCGTCATCTGCGTCAACTCGCTCGGCAGCTGCTTCGGATCGACCGGGCCGGCCTCGATCGACCCCGCGACCGGGCGGCCCTACCGGCTGGCCTTCCCCGATCTGTCGGTCGAGGACATCGCCCGCGCGGGATACGAGGTGGCGCGCTCGCTCGGCATCCAGCGCGTCGATACCGTCATGGGGCCATCGCTCGGCGGCATGGTGGTGCTGGCCTACGCGGCGCTGTTCCCCGGGACGGCGCGTCGGCTGGTCAGCATCTCCGGCACACTTGCCGCTTCACCTTTCGCCATCGCCCTGCGCTCCATACAACGTGAGGCCATCACCGGTGACCCGGACTGGCGGCATGGCAACTACACGGCCGACCGGCTGCCCCGCACCGGGATGAGCCTTGCGCGCAAGCTGGGTACGGTCACCTACCGCTCCGCCGCGGAGTGGCAGCAGCGCTTCGACCGCCAGCCGGTCAGGCCCGACCTCAAGCGCAACGAGCCCTTCGCCCCGGAGTTCTCGGTCCAGGGGTACCTCGAATCGCAGGCGCGCCGATGGATCAACGCCTTCGACGCCAATTGCTACCTTTATCTCTCGCGGGCCATGGACCGCTTCGATCTCGGCGCCCACGGCGACCCGGCGGCAGTGCTCGGCAAGGCCGGCCTGGAGCAGGCGCTGGTCATCGGGGTGGAGTCCGATCTGCTCTTTTCCATCGCTGAGCAGCGGGCTGTGGCGCAGGCGCTGCAGGCAGGCGGAGCCGCCACGCGGTTCGCGCCGCTGCAGTGCATCGAAGGCCACGACTCCTTCCTCATCGACATCGAGCGCTTCGGCCGCGAGCTGAGGGCTTTTCTTGGCTGATCCAGCTCGAAAGCAAGTACTGAAGCGGCCCAGCGGCCCAGGGCCGCTCCCCCTCCGAGGCCCGTCAGCGCTGGAGGAGGTGCCCCAGGAAACGGCCGCGGGATGAATCCCTGTAAACAGGGTTGGCCGCGCACAAAATCGCCGGGAGCGATTTTGGATGACGCGAAGCGTCGGGCCCGAAGGGCCGAGGCCCAGGACGGGCCGAGCAACGCGGCAGGATGCCGCTCTTTGCGCCAATGGAATAAGTTGAGTGCGTATGCCGGCGGCCGTCGATCGAGGCATAATGCCTGCGTCCGCGACCTAGAAAAGCCAGAACTCCGCGAGGCCATAGTGGAACGCCGCCTGCATACGAGGCACCGAGCCCGGACGACCGTCTACATCACCGTTCCCGGTGGTTGCCGCAAGCTTTGCAAGGCGGTGAATCTCAGCGCCACGGGCGTCTTCATCGAGACTTCCAATCTCGGGTTGCGCAAGGGCCAGACCGTCGTACTCTCCTTTGCCATCAATCTCGGCACCGTCACCAAGCTGCACCGGCGCACCGCCGTGGTGGCGCACGTTTCGCGGGGCGGCACCGGCCTCATGATGGAAAGCTACAGCGCCCGCGCGAACTGACGGGCCCGGCCAGGGCCTGAAGCTGGCGAACCTTGGCCGACGAGCAGGCAATTCCTGAGAAGACGCTCGCGGATCTGGAGGAGTCGCGCCGCGAGCTCGAGTCGCTCACGTACACCATCGCCCACGACCTGCGCGCGCCGCTGCGCACCATCGAGGGGTTCGCCCGCGCGCTGAGCGAGGACTGCGGTGAGAGGCTGGATGAGGACGGCCGCCGCTACCTGCAGCACGTGCTCGATGCGGCTCAGCGCATGTCGGGCATGCTGGAGGGGCTGCTCGGGCTGGCCCGCATCCACCAGGCAGAGTTCCACCCGGTGCCTCTGGAGATTTCGTACATCGCCCGTGACATCCTCGAGCGCCTCCGAGCCGCGGAGCCGGCGCGGGCGATCGATGTCTCCATCGCGGATAACATCGCCGCGAAGGCCGATCCCACGCTTTTGACCGCAGCGCTCGCTGTACTACTGCAAAACGCGTGGAAGTTCACGCGTGGCCGCGAGCCGGCGCGGATAGAGCTGGGCGTACGGCCCGGCACCCCGCCCGTCTACTTCGTGCGCGACAATGGCGTCGGATTCGACATGCGCTACGCCAGCAAGCTGTTCGCCCCGTTCCAGCGCCTGCATTCCGAGCGGGAGTTCGCAGGCGTAGGCATTGGATTGGCGGCGGCGCATCGCATCATCCGCCGCCATGGCGGGCGTATCTGGGCGGAAGCAACCCCCGACGGCGGCGCATGCTTCAATTTCACGTTGCAGGAGGGTCCGCAGTCATGAGCCGCTCGCAGGCAGCCGATCCCGTCCGGCGCCGATTCCTCGGCCGTCTTCTCTTGGGCGCGTCGCTGGCGCCGCTAGCGCTCCTGCGCTCATCCCGGTCGCAGGCCGCGGAGCTGCCGCTCCTCCAGCCCTCGAGCCCGGCCGCACGAAAGCTCAAATATGTAGCGGATGCTTCGCAGGCGAAGGCCGCCGCCAAGGGCGATAGCTGCGCCGGCTGCGGCCTGTACCAGGGCACTTACGGCTCGAAACAGGGGCCGTGTCAGCTCTTCCCCGGCAAGGACGTCCTGGCGAGCGGATGGTGCTCGTCGTGGGAGCCGCAGATGTAGCATTGGGCGGCCGCTGGCATGCAGCCGATTCGAGACTCGAGAGTCTCATGTCCTTACAGCACGGCGCGGTGCTGTTGCTCGCGCTTCGTAGCGAGGCTGAAGCGCGGCTCGAGCGCAAAATTCTCACCGCTCACGAGTCGGGCCGCGTACCGACCGACAGCAGGCCCATGCTTGAAGCCATGCCCCGAGCCGCCGCCCACCAGCCAGACATTCTGCCATCGCGGGTGCCGATCGATGAGGAAGTCGCCGTTGGAGGTGTTCTCGTACTGGCAGACCCGTGACTCATTGAGCGGTTGCCGCGAGAGCACGGGGAAACGGCGCGCCATGTAGGCGCGCACTTCGGCCAAGGCCGGCATCGAGGGTAGCCGGTCGCCGGAGTCGGGGTCCATGGGCGGCCCGTGCCGGTCATGCGCGACCTTCACCCCGCGCGCTTCGAGATCGGGGAAGCCGTAAAAGACGTTACCACCGTTGAAATCCGCCCATCCCGGCATCGGACCGGGCTCGAAGCGCGCATCTCCCGCCGGCTCCGTGAAGAAAAAGATTTCCTGGCGCGTGACGAAGATGCGCGAGCCAAGCACGTCAGGAAAGACTTTGGGCAGCCAGGGCCCGCAGGCAAAGACATAATCCGAGGCCTGCAGAAGCCCTCCTCCGCGGACCGCGAGCTCCTCGAGCGCAGTGGCTTCAGGCCGAGCAGCAGGCGGCGCCTCGACCTGCGCGAGACGGTAGTCGCCTCCTTCCGCCGTGAAGCGCTTTACCAGCATCTGTACCGCCCGCCGGGCCATCAGCGCGCCGAAATCAGGCTCGAACAGTCCGAATTCGACTCCATCCCAAAGGAACTGCGGGAAGCGCCGCGCGAGCTCCGCACGATGGAGCATCTCGATAGGAAGGTTCAGCTTGTGATGGATCTCGAGAGTGCTGGCCGCATACGGCTCCATCTTCTCAAAAAAGAAAAGAACTCCGACTCGATGGAAGATCGGAAGCTCCGCGCTCGCGGATAGCCATTTCCATTCCGCCAGCGACTCCCAAGCCATCCGCGCGTAGATCTCGTCGGCTCCATAAGCTGCGCGCGTCATGCGCGACTCGCCGCCCGAGGAAGCGCGAGCATTGGCGGGACCCAGGGCGTCGAGGAGCAGCACACGCTTTCCTTTGCGAAGCAGATTCCATGCAGTCCACGCGCCGAAGACTCCGCCGCCGACCACTATCACGTCCCAGCGGTCGCCACGTGGGCGGTGCCGCTGCTCCGTCCCGCCCTCGGCACGCGCCGGGCCCGGAACCATGCCGGCTTGCGACACGGCGAGCGATGCGGCACCGCCCGCCATTCCCGCGAGCACCGTCCGCCGTGTCAGCGGCTTCGTGGCTACACCGGCGCCGCCCCGCTCGATGGCATCCACGCGCTCTTCCATCAGAACGAGTGGCTTCCGTAGATACCGAAGGTGCGCGGTTGGTTCGTCAAATATGCGATCCGGGCGCTCCGGCCGCGCTCGTAGTCGAGGGCCAGCACCGCCGATTTGTCGGCAATATTGTTGACGTAGAACGCGGCCTGCCAGCGATCGGACTTCAACCCGAACCGCAGGTTCGCGAGCGTGTAGGACGGCAGCTCAGGGTTGAAATTGATCTGACTTACGGTCAGCGGGCCGCCGTACGCAATCAGCCGCGCCGCGTTCGGATCGGCCGTCGTGTTGCCGATCTGGCCCCAACCCGGTTCCTCGTTCTCGAATTGCGAGAACGAAGAGCCGACGTATTGCAGGGTCAGGTTGCCGAAGAGCTCGGTCTCGCCCCGAAAGGGAATCGTGAATCCGGCGTAGGCGACGGCCTGGAACTTCGGCGCGGTGGGAAGTCGATTTCCGTCCTGAAGCCCGCCCACGACACCGAGCGACGACACGACCGAGGAGGTGAGCTTCGCATCGAGTGCCGTCGCGGACAGACCAAAATCCCAGATCTCATTCGGCCTGAAGAAGAGCTCTGCCTCCACACCTTCGCTGCGCGCCGTCGGCACATTGATGACCAGGCGCGAGGAGCAGGTGCCGGCGGTAGCGGTCGCTTGCAGGTTCGTGATGTCCTCGTAGAAGGCCGCGACGTTGAGGGTGAGGCGCCGGTCCATCCACTGAGATTTCATGCCGAGCTCGTAATCCCAAAGTTTCTCGTCCTTCCACGTGCCGTACCCGCCGAAGATCACCTTGTCGGTCGGCGAGCACAGCGGCAGATTTATGGGGTCGTTGATGCCACCCAGACGGAATCCGCGGGAGGCCTGGGCGTAGACCTGCACATCCCGGATGGGCTTGTAGCTCAAGATCAGGCGCGGGGACGCACCGCTCGAAGACACGGACCCCGGGATACCCCCTGCGGGCGTAGGGGACGCGAATACTCCATGGAAATTGAGCACCCGGTCCTCGTTGTAATGGTAATAGCGGACCCCCGCGGTCAACGAGAGTTGGTCGGTCGCATGCCAGGTACCTTCGCCGAACAGCGCGTATTGCCTCAGGCGATAGCTGAGATCGGACCAGAAAGGCATGTCCGGAGGCGCGAGCGGGTCGGTGCCCAGCGGGTAGCCGAACGATGCATTGAGGGCGTCGTACCCTGGCGTCGGCAAGGACTGCCCATACCGCCTGCCAATGTGCTGGAAGAAGCCTCCGACCAGCCAGTCGATGGCCCGCTTGCCGTTGGAGGCGACCCGTATCTCCTCCGACGTGACATTGAGGTGCGTGCGATCGTAGAGCGGCGAGTTGGTACGCACCCCCGCCGGGCTCGTCGGCGTGGATACGTCACCGAATACATCGAATGTCACGCTGCCGCTGAGCTGTGTCGCGTCGCGCAGCACCAGAACGTCGCGATGCGTGAACGATGTGACTGAGGTCAGGGTGGCAGCGCCGAGATCGTAGGTAACCTTGAGATCGGCGAGCGTGAAATCATCCGTCAGACCTTCCTGCTGCTGCCGGTATTGCTGCAGGCTGCCAATGTTCACGGCCGGCTGCGTGGTCGTGTATGGATTCGCGAGGATGTTGTAAATGTCTACGCGCGGAAAGCCGTTGGTCTCGAGCTTCTGAAACACGACACGCGGCGTGATGGAGAGCGCATCGTTCGGCTTGATGAGGACCGTGAGGCGTCCGCCGCCGCGGTCACCGGAATTGACGGCTTTGTCGACTTTGAACCCGCCGGGCTGGTCGGCTCCCTCGGGCCCCAACGGCGTGATTGCGTCGATGAAGCCCGGCAGGTGATGCCAATAGCCGACGATACGGACGGCGATGGTGTCGCTGAACGGCAGATTGAGCATGCTTCTGAAATAGCCGCCCTCGTCGCCGTGCGTCACGCCCTCCAGGGCCGCATCGGTCAGCACCTCGAGCTTGCCGAGGTCTGGCTGGTGCGTGATGTAGCGTACCGTACCAGCCTCCGAGCCAGCGCCGAAGAGCGTCCCCTGCGGACCGCGCAGCACCTCGAAACGCGCCAGATCGAAGAGCTCGAGGTCGGGCGTGAAGAGCGCGACCGAGATCGGCGACTCATCGAGATAGACGCCCACCTGCTCCTTGACGCCCGGCTGGTCGCGGATCACCTGGCCCGAGCTGATGCCGCGAATGGCCATCTGGCTCTGGCCTGGGCCGAGGTCGGCCACGGTGAAGCCGGCGACATTACGGGCAAGATCGACGATGTCGGCGGCCCCGGAGTTGAGGATCTGGTTCTGACTCGTGGCCGATACCGAGAACGGGACGTCCTGAATGTTCTCCGCCCGCTTCGTCGCCGTCACGATCACTTCTTTGAGCTGGAAACCGGCCTCGGCCGGCTGTTGCGCCACCGCAATGAACGGAAGCGTGGCCGCAAGCACGCCGGCGGCGAATGCAGCTCTCACAAGTGTGCGCATGACACACCCTCCCGAATATTGTTGTTGCGCGGAAGTATCCGCCCAACGTCATCCGAACGCAACGCGCCCGCCGGATCACCGATTGTGTCAGAACCGGGACAGTTATGTTATCGGTAGTTTGTTCTTGTTATCGATAACAACCTGCGCCGGCGCCGATGCCGCTCAGAAACCGTCGAAGAACTTCTCCACCGCGTAGAGACAGAAGGGCGGCACCAGCCCCGCGTGATAATCGGAGAGCACGGCGCTCGTGCCGCCGTCGGTGGCGCCTCCGGCTATTGCCGCCGCGGCGACCGCCGCCTTGGCCGCGGCAAAGCCGTTCTTGATATCGGCGTAAGGGTCATTGGCGCCGAGCGCCGAATCGACATCCAGCACGGTGACCTGCGCACCCGGCGCATGCGCCGCCCAGTATCCCTGCATGAGCTGGGTGTTGAGATAGAACACCACCGGATCGTCGTCGCCGCCGCAGAGCAACAGGGGCTCGGCGGGATTGAAATTGCGCAGATCGTTCCTGGCGAGGTCCTGCCGCAGGCCGATTCCGGGACTCGATGGCGGCACGTCCGCGGTCGTCGTGGGGAAGCCGCCGTCGGGATTCGCCTGCTCATCCTGCAGGTAGCTCAGCCGATAGGCGTTGGTCACCAGAGGGCTCGGACCGAAACCCATCGCGAAAGCCGGTGCGAGACTGGCGGGCGTCGTGGCGGGGGTCATCGCCGCGTATTGCGCCGCCGGCGGTGTGTTGCTGAATAGCGCGTACTGCGGCAGCAATCCCTGCGCGTAGAGATTGGACCTGGTGGTGGTGGCGGGCAGGAGCGAGGCGATGCCGTTGGCGTACTGGGGCGAGAAGACGTCCGTCGGGGTGCCGTAGACGTTTCCGTAAGAGTGCTGGTATGCGGAGGCGACCAGCGTGAAGTTGATCGTCGCGCCCCCGTCCACCTCCCCCATGAAGATCGCATCGGCAAAAGCCGACAGGGCGTACGGCCCCGACATCGGGCCCGCCGCGGTGACGCTCTGCCCGGCGGCCTGCATGGCGCGCACCGTGGCAAGCGCCACATAGCCGCCCTGGGAGTATCCCGTGACGAACAGCTTGTTGCCGCCGCTCGCGCCAAGGGAGCCGAACGCGCTGCGCGCGGCGGCAAGCGCGTTCATCATGTCCTGCGACTGTTGATTGGCGACGAGGTAGGGATGATAAGGCAGGGTCGAGGTATCGTAGCCGGCGTAATTCGGCGCGACCACGATGTAGCCCTGGGCGGCGAACACCGCGGCGAGCAGCACCCCTTCACTATTGGTCGCATCCGAGCTCGAGAGCGCGGCGATGTCGTAGGACTTGTCGGTCGAGGTGCCGTGCGCGTAGAGAACGATCGGCCGGGCGCCGATGCAGGAGGGGGCGACTCCCCGAGGGACCATCAGCGCGCCCGAGGCGGTGGTGGCCTCGCCCTGTCCGCCGACGGTCTCGTACTGCAGGTGATACACGTCGACCGAGCACACCGGAGAGAAGGCCAGTTGCAGCAGGCGCCCGGCATCGCTGTTGCCGCTCAGAGACGAGAGCAGATCGGATACGGAGTACGACCCGGTCTTTTGCGGACTCTGCAGAAGCTGGCCGGGCTGCGGTGTCGTGGGCTGGGACGGGGCGGACGACCCGTGCACCGTGGCGTGGCAGGCCGCGAGCAGGACCGCGGCGGCTGACAGTGCCAGGATTTGAGCGGCGCGCAGCATGGAAGCCCTCCGGAATAGAAATCCACGAGAGCTGTACAAGTTCACCTGTCGCCTCAGCCGGCGCGAGCGAGGTCCGCGAGGGCCGCGCGCAGCTCCCGCAGCCGCGGCGGCTTGTTGAGCACGCGATCCACGTGCGGCGGAACCTGGTTCTCGGCGGTGAGCCGCTGCCCCCAGCCCGTCAGGAGGACGACGGGCGTATTCGGCGAGGCGGCCTTGACCGAAGCGGCGACCCGCCTGCCATCTACGTAAGGCATGCCCAGATCCGTGATCACCAGCTCGAACGGCTCACCGGCCGCTCGCGCCGCCTCGAAGGCATCGATGCCCGCCTGGCCGCCGTCGGCCGCGGTGATGCGATGGCCGTCCCCGCGCAGAGTCTCGCGAACCGACTCGATGATGAGCGGATCGTCGTCGATGATGAGGATGCGCAGTGGCCGCACCGGCAGGCCGAGCGCGAGCTGCCTCGCCGTCTCATCTGCCGATTGCGGCGCGGCGGGGAACAAGAGCCTCATGGTGGTGCCCTGCCCCGGGGCGCTGTCGATCTCGACCTGCGCGCCATGGCGCTGGGCCATGCCGTATACCATGGCAAGACCCATCCCCGTGCCTCGCTCGCCTTTCGTAGTGAAGAACGGCTCGAGGCAGCGGCGCCGGGTCTCCGGGTCCATGCCGATACCCGTGTCGGAAACCTCCAGGCACACCATCTCCGCCGGCTCCTCGATATTGCCGGCCTCGCGTTTCGCCGGGCGCACGACCCTCTTCGTCCGCAAGGTGAGAGTGCCGCCGTCGGGCATCGCGTCGGCAGCGTTGAAGATGAGGTTGGTGAGGGCATCGCGGATCTCGTTCTCGGCACCCATGATGAGGGCCGGCGGATTCGCCAGCTCGGTGTGCAGCTCGATCACCGCGCCACGCTCCTGCGGAAGATCGCGCCAGCGCGCCTGCGTCAGCTCGAGCACCCCGCGGATGACGCGGTCGAGATCGACCCTCGCGAATGCTGCCCGGCCCTCCTGCGGCCGGTAGAACTCGCGCATGCGGCTCACGGTTCGCGCCACATCGTGGATGGCAGTCTGGATGGTCGTGAGGTAAGAGCGTGCGCGCTCGCTGAGCCCCGGCTCCCGCTCGAGGAGAGACTCGGTGTAGAGCGCGATCGGCGAGATCGCGTTGTTGATGTCGTGCGCCACGCCGCTCGCCATCTGGCCCAGCGCACGCAGCCGCTCCTGCTGCACCACACTCTCCTGGCTCTGGCGCAGATCCTCGTACGCCCGCTGCAGCGCGTCATAGAGCTGCGCCTGGTGGGCCGCGAGGGCGACGTGCTCGCTCAATTGCCGCAGGAATTCGCAGTCGCCGCTGCCGAATGACTGCGGCTCGCGGCGCGCGGCGACGAGAATACCGAACACTCGGCTCTCCGCTCGCAACGGCGCGACGACCAGGGCGCGCAGTCCGCCTTGTGCCAGGGTGCTCGGAAACGGGAACGGGCTCGAGGCGATGTCGGGCTCGTACACGAGCTCGCCGCGTACACAGCGGCTCAAGCCGTTTCGGTCCACGGGAATCCTTGCCTTCTCCGTCAGCGCCAGCTCCAGCGCAGTCTCGCGGCTGCGTGTGCCGACACTCGTGACTGTCAGGATCTCCTCGTCGGGATCGTAGAGACAGAAACAGCCGAAGTCGATCGGCACCTGCTCCTCGAGATGCCGGATGACCACCTGGAAGATGCTGCGCAGATCCTGGCGCTCGCCCACCGCCCGGGTGATCCGGTGCAGGAGATCGAGACGCGACAGCTGCCGGTGCAGTCTCACCCCGGATGCCTTGCGCTCGGCGATGTCGGCGGTGAGCTGATCCAGCATGTGGTTGAATGCGTCGGTGAGAGTGCCGAGCTCGTCGTTGCCGACCTTCGGAGCTCGCACGGAGTAATCCCGCTTTTCCGACACCGCGAGCGCCGCGCGCCCGAGTGTCTGCACGGGTCTCGAGATCTGCTGCTGCAACGAGCGCCCGAGAATATACGCGAGCAGCATCGCAAAGGCGGTCAGGCCCGCGGCGACCAGCGCGTAGAGGCCGATCTCCCGGTGGAGCGACGCCAGATCCCAACGCAGATAGAGCGTACCCAACCGGGTGTTGCCGCCCTGCCGGATGGGCTGATAGTCGATCAGCAGGCCCGCGCCGAAGCGCAGGCCGTCACGCTTTGGATGCGGCGGGAAGGCGCTCGCCGGCGCGGTTTCCGGGTAATGCGCGAAGAGCGTGCCACCGGCATCATACACAGCGCCCAGGGTGATGCGACTTTCCGCATGCAGCGCCGCGAGCACGTCCGTCTCGTCGGCGGCGTTGTCGAACGCAACCGCTGCCGTGCTGTTGCGCGCGACGACCTCACCCAGGGTCTGAAGAGTGCGCCGGGCGGCGGCGCGATAGGCCACATATTGGTAGCCTATGAATGCCGCGCAGGTGACGGCGAGCACCGCGCCGCTCGTCACGAGCAGCATGATCATGAGCTTGCGCCGGATGGGCTGGTTACGCAGGGGCATGCCTAGCCATTCCCCGGCGCTGCGGGCACCGCGGCGCGCAGCAGCCTGGAGCTGAGCGTGAGACCGGCGGCCCGCGCCGCCTGTGCGTTGATGCGCAGCCGCACGTGCTGATCGATCAGCAGGAAGCGGATCATGCCGCCGCTGCGGGCGAAATGGTCGAGATCGCTCACGGTAAGCACGTTGCGGCCCTTGAGCGCGCTCAGGATCTGCGGCAGCTGCGCCGCCTCGGACGAGCTGATGTAGAGAATTTGACAGCCCGCCGCGTCCGCGAGCCCTTTCAGGTGGCGCACGACGACCGGCCGCCCGTTCACCCGCTCGCCGGCGACCGCCTGATCGAGCGCGCCGTCGAAGGGATCATCGCCCAGCACGCCGATCACGATCGGCGACCCCGCGCCGTCGAAGGCTGCCGGAGGCCAGTCGACGAACTGCGAGAAATAAAAGAGGAACACGGCCTCCACCTGCTGCGCCGTGGGCGCGGCGAGCGCGGGCTCCGCGCCCGTCATTCCGGCGAAGAGGAGCAGCATCGCGGCCGCGGCCCGCATCCGGGCTCTCAGAGCTGCCATTTCACCCGCCCGAACACGCTCCGCTCGATCGCGCTGCGCTCGCCGGGACCACCGAACTCCACGTGGCTGGCGTGAAGCAGGCTGTGTCCCTCGAGGGACAATGTCAGGTGCGGCGTGGCACGCCAGATGGCGTTGAGGTCGAGCTCCTGGTAGCCGGGATCGCCGGTGCCGTCGACCACCTCGGGCATGCTTTCGATGGCCGACAGCAGGCGCAGACCCCCGTAAACCTCCACGTCGTGCGGCAGATCGAGGTAGGACTGCATGCCGAACTGATTGCGCGGAGTCGAGCCGGCATAGAAGCGGCCGCGGTTGAAATCCCGGCCCAGGGGCGCGAGGCTCATCTGCATGTAGGAATAATTGACCGAGAGCCGCCACCAACCGACCGGCGAGTACATGGCGAGGCCCTCGAGCCCCGTGGAGTGCCCGTCGGTGAGGTTCTCGTTCAGAAGCGGAACGATGGTCTGACCGGTGGCGGCATCGAGGAACGGCGTGCCGAGCTCGAGCGAGGAGAGCCCCGTATAGCGGTTGCGGAAGGCCGCGAGGTCGAGCGAGACATCGGCGAGCGGCCGCCAGCGGTACCCGAGCTCGAAGGCGAGCACCCGCTCGGGATGGAAGCTGCGGTTGCCGAGCAGCACGATGACCGGATTCCCGGCCGGATCGGTGGCAGCGACGTCGACATCGCGCTCGATGCGCGTCGGTACCCTCACTGCGCGGGAGACCGCGGCCCAGAGAGTCCGCGTGTCCGACAGATCCCACGCCGCCCGCAGGCTCGGCTGCGCCTCGAAGCCGCTGAAGTCGTTGTGCTCGAGCTTGGTGCCGAGTGTCAGCCGTACGGCGTGCGGCAGGGAGATCTCATCCTGCACGAAGCCGCTGGCGAGATTGTCGCGCGAGTCCGGCGGATTCAGGGCAAAGATGCCCTTGCCGTGGTCGCTGTCATCCATGGTGCGGCCGGTGAGTCCCCAGGTGACCGCCTGGCAGCGGCCGAGCGGCAGATGCTCGAGGAAATCGAGATCGAGGGTGCCGAGACTGTCGGTGAAGGCGGGATCGTTGCGGTGCGTGTAGTCGTAGTAGACGCGCACCTCGAAATCCGAATCGCCGCTCATCGTGTGCCGCCAATGGGCGAGCACATTGCCGCCGCCTACACCGACCACCAGAGGCGGCCGCGGCCCCGGCCGGCCGATCACGTTCACCGCCGGGCTCACCTCCCCGACGCGCCCGTCGTAAGCATCTCCCTGGAGGGTGAATGCATCCGCCGCGTCGGCCTGCCAGTCGGTGCGGAAGCCGACGTGGCCGAGGTCCCAGCCGTCCGAGCTCGCGCCGGGATAGTCCTCGGGAGCGTGGTCCTGGTACTTGGCGAAGACGCGGTAGTAGGCTCGATTTGCGGCCTCACCGCCATATTGAGCCGCCACCAGCGCGCGCTCTCCGGAGCCGCTTCCCGCCTCGATCCAGCCGCCCTGCGTGTCCTCGGCACTCTTGGTGATGATGTTGATCACTCCGTTGACGGCGTTGGATCCCCAGAGCGCTGCGCCAGGGCCCCTGACCACCTCGATCCGCTCGATGTCCCGCATGAGGTAGTCCTGCACGTCCCAGAAGACGCCGGAGAAAAGCGGCGTGTAGATGCTTCGCCCGTCGCTCAGCACCAGAAGATCGGGCGAGTTGACGCTGGCGAAGCCGCGCGAGCTGACGGCCCACTGGCTCGCCGTCAGCTGCGCGACGTGGACTCCGGGGACGTAGCGGATCGCCTCGGGAATGTTCATTGCCCCGGAGCTGGTGATCTCCCGCCCGGTCACGACGGAAACCGCGGCGGCGGAGCGCGAGAGCGGCTGTGGACTGCGGGTGACGGACGTCACCACGACGTTGGTCAGCTGCTCGATGTCGAGCCGCTTGAGCTCGTTGACCTGCGTCCCGGCGAGCTGTCGGGCCTGAAGCAAAGGCGAGGCCGCAGCCAGCGCGCCGGCGACGAGCACGGCACGCAACGCGCCTGTTGCGGGCTCATGCCCGCGAGTCGAGGCAGAGAGCGGCATGGGTTCCCCCTTCGATCCTCTGCTTCGCAAGAAGCCCTATGCGAAGCGCTCAGATCCTACTATCTCAAGCTCCACCGGCGGTTGGCAACATTGTGATTTGCGTCTCATTGGGGGCGGCTGTGGCAGCAGCCGCGTCTGATCAGGAGAAACGCCGACGAGGGTGGCCCGGCCTGCATGAGAAGATGCAACGCGGCGACGCGCGCAGGGCCGCCGCTTTCGTGTCCGAAAATGGCTAGTCTGGGGCGGCGGCGCGGCGTATCTTGCCCGCCATGCAAGAGACGCTTCCTTTCGATTCGACGGTGCTGGAGCGCGCGCGCCTCAGCCGCGATCCTCGCTTCGACGGCAAGTTCTTCATTGCCGTGACGTCGACGGGTATCTATTGCCGCCCCATCTGCCCCGCCTCGCCGTCCCCCAAGCGCGGCAACGTGCGTTACTTCTCCTCCGCGGCGGCAGCGGCCGAGGCCGGCTTCAGGCCCTGCCTGCGTTGCCGGCCGGAGGCTGCGCCAGGTACGCCTGCCTGGCTGGGTACCTCCGCGGTCGTGAGGCGGGCGCTGCGTCTGATCAACGAGGGCGCGCTGGATGAAGTCAGCGTGAGCGAGTTCGCCGCGCGCGTCGGTATCGGGGCGCGCCATCTCGATCGCCTTTTCCTGCAGCACGTGGGCGCCTCGCCGCTGGCCGTCGCGCAGACGCGGCGCCTGCATTTCGCCAAGCGGCTGATCGATGAGAGCGACCTGCCGATGACCGAGATCGCGCTCGCCGCGGGGTTCGGCAGCCTGCGCCGTTTCAACGATGCGTTCCGGAATGCCTACCAGCGGGCGCCGCGCGAGCTTCGCAGGGAGCGCCGCGAGCCGCCGGCCCGCAGCCCGGGCGATGAGGTGTCGCTCGCGCTCTCCTACCGTCCCCCTTACGATTGGGATCATCTGCGCGGCTTCCTCGCGCTGCGCGCCACGCCGGGCGTGGAGCGTGTCGAGGAGGACGGGTATGCCAGGCTCATCCGGACCGACGGGAGCCATGCAATCATCGAGGTGAGGCCGTTACCCGGCAGGAATGCGTTGCAGCTGCGCGTGCGCGGCGCGCCGCCGTCGGCGCTGTTTCAGATCGCGACGGCGGCAAGGAGGGTCTTCGACCTCTCGGCCGATCCGGCGCTGCTCGCCGCCAGCCTCGAGGCGGACCCGTTGTTGCGCCCGCTCGTGCGCCGCCGCCCCGGGGTGCGCATACCGGGCACGTGGGATGCGTTCGAGTGCGCCGTGCGCGCCGTCTTGGGCCAACAGGTCACGGTCGCAGCCGCGCGCACTCTGGCGGGGCGCCTCGCCGCCCGGGTCGGAGAGCCGGTCACGACGGCGGTTGCGGGACTCGAGCGGCTGTTTCCAACACCTCGGGCGCTCGCGGCCGCCGACATGGACGGCCTCGGCCTCACGGGCGCCCGAATTGCCGCTCTGAAATCGCTGGCGGCGGCCGTGGCCGACGGCCGCGTCGCATTCGACCGCCCGGCAGAGGAGGTCGTTGCCCGCCTGGTGGAGCTGCCGGGCTTCGGCGACTGGACGGCGCAGTACGTTGCATTGCGCGCTCTTGGCGAGCCTGACGCATTTCTCAGCGCCGACCTCGTCGTGCGGCGCATGGCGGCCGGAGGCGGGGCGCCGCTGACGGCCAGGGAGCTGGATCGCCGCGCGCAGGCCTGGCGGCCCTGGCGTGGTTATGCCGTCATGCACCTCTGGTGCGCGGCCGGTGACCGGAACGATCGCGGAGACACTCGATGAACAGCGAACCCGAAACTCTGTACTGGCACGAGATCGACTCGCCCGTCGGCAGGCTCCTGCTCGCCGGCGACGGTGAGCGCCTCATCCAGGTGTGCTTCCAGTCCGGCCCGCGGCCGCAACGGCCGCAGGACGGTTGGGTCGCCGATCCCGCGCCCCTGCGGGCCGCCATCGCGCAGCTCGGCGAATATTTCGCGGGCCGCAGGCGCGCGTTCGACCTGCCGCTCGCGCCGCGCGGCACGGAGTTTCAGCGGCGCGTCTGGCGCGCGCTGACCGAGATTGCGTATGGCACGACGATTTCCTACGGCGAGCTGGCGCGGCGCATCGGCAAGCCGAGCGCATCGCGCGCCGTGGGGCTCGCCAACGGAGCGAACCCCCTGCCCATCGTGGTTCCCTGCCACCGGGTGATCGGCGCCGACGGCAGCCTCACGGGCTTCGGCGGCGGGCTGCCGATCAAGCGCAGCCTCCTCGCGCTCGAGGGCTCTCTCGAGGAGCCCTCGACGCTGCAGCTGAGCTTCGACTCAGAAGCTCATCGAGAGACGCACTCCGAAGTAGCGGCTAGCGTCACGCGGGACCTGTAGGCGCGCGTACGCGCCCGGGGAGAAGCCCGAGCCGGTCGGCGTGATGAAGGCCGTGTAGAACTGATTGGTGAGATTGCGGCCGATCAGGGCGAGATGATAGTCGTCCTGATGAAAGCCGAAGTCGAGCGTCGCGCCGAGCAGTGAGTATGCCGGCTGCCGGGCGATCGGGTCCTGATCGATGTCGAAGCTGGTCAGGCTGGTGTAGTCGTAGCTGACGCTGAGGCGCGCGGTGAACGGCGCACCCTGCAGCGGGAGCAGCCAGCTCGGCGTGATGTCGAGCTTGCTCTGCGGGGCGAAGGGCAGCATGCCGCCGTCATGCACGCCGCGGCAGGTGGCGAGCGCCCCCCCGACCTGGCCGGCGCACATGTAGGAGACGATGTAGGCCTTGTCGTAGGCATATCCGCCGGAGACCGTCACACTGTCGATGGGCCGCCAGTTGAAATCGAGCGACACGCCCTTGGAGCGCACCTGCCCTGCGTTGGTGAGACTCGTGGTCACCGCGCCGTTCGTGACGACGAAGCTGTTGGCCTGGAAGTTGTCGAAGGTCTCGTAGAAGGCGGACAGGTTGAGGACCAGGCGGTCGTCGAACAGCACGCTCTTGAGGCCCATCTCGTAGTCCGTGGAGGTCTCCGGGGCGATGGGGGCGGTATTGAGCGCCGACATGTTGAAGAACACGTTGTAAGCCGGCCCCTTCCAGCCGCGGGCATAGGTGGCGTACCCCATGACCGCGCGCGTGAAGTCGTATTGCACGCCGGCCTTGCCCGACCAGCCATGCTCGCTCGTGTTGCCGGCGCCCTGGAACGGCGCGCCGATGCCGGGCCCGGTCGAGGGCTGGTCGACCCGCGCGAAGCTGTAGGAGACGTAGTCGCGGGTGAAGCGCCCGCCCGCGATCATGCGGAGCCTCTTGCTGACGTTGATCGTGGCCTGGCCGAACAGCGCCTCGTTGTCATCGCGCGTGTCGAAGTTCGCCTGGCCGCTGGTGTCGAGATAAGTGCTCAGGCCCGGCTCGCACGGCGCGAACCCTGTCGCATCCGCGGGCAGCGTGGACTTGGTGCATTGCCGGTCGTGGCGGATGAAGTAGTCCTGCTCATCCGTGTGCCAGATGAAGGCGCCGGCGACGTACTCGACCAGTTGGTCCGTCGGCGAGGCGAGCCGCAGCTCCTCGCTGTACTGCTTGTAATCGAGGCCGCCGCGGTCGTGCAGCGTGATGTCGAGCGGCGCCACGTAGCTGCAGCAGCCCGAGTGGAAGTCCCCGTCGCGCCCCTGGAAGTTGTACCAGCGGCGGAACGCGGAGATCGAGGTCAGAGTGTCGCCGCCGACCCGCCACTGCAGCGTCGCCGACGCGCCGGTGCTGGTATCGATCTGGCTCGGGATGAAGTCGTTGTTGACGTTGAGCGAGCGCGGGCCGGGAGCCGAAGGCGCGAGCTCCGGCAGGAATACGTTGGTCCACTGCGCATTCGGCACGTAGGTGCCGAGCACATCGGCGCAGCAGTCGTCATTCGCGTGCACGTAGTCGCCCGCGAGCGTGAGCTTGAGGGAGTCGGTGATGTCGTAGACGAGCTTGCCGCGCACGCCCTTGCGATGGAATCCGTTGGTCTGCTCGCGATCGTAGACGTTGTAGATGTTTCCGGGGTAGCTCGCGTAGATCGCCGACAGCGTGTATCCGATCCGGTCGTTGACGGGGCCGGAGAGATCGAGCGCCGCATGATACTCGCTGCCCTGGGACCAGGAGACGCTGGCATCGCCCTCGAAGGCGCGCGTCGGGTCGGGAGTCACGATGTTGATCACGCCCGCGGAAGCGTTGATGCCGAACAGCGTCCCCTGCGGACCATCCAGCACCTCGATGCGCTGGATGTCGGTGAATTCCGTGGTCGTCATGCCCGGCCTGCCCATCACCACGCCGTCCACCACGAAGGCCACGCTGGGCTCCGCGGCGGGCGAGAAGGACTGGGTGCCGATGCCGCGCACGGCGAGGGTGGAGTTCGAATTGGTGGAGCCGCGCTTGAAGGTGACCGTCGGCACCAGCTCGCCCAGGCTCTCGGCGTTGTTGATGCCGGCGGCCGTCAATGCGGATCCGGTGACCACGCTGACCGCGGCAGGCACCTCATGCAGGGGCTCGCTGCGCTTTTCCGCGGTCACCACGACCTCCGCGAGCGGCGCCGCCTCGGTCGTGCCGGCCGAGCCGCTCGAGGCGGCCGTCTGCGCCAGGCTCGGCAAGGCGAAAAGGGTGGCCGCGAACAGCAGCCCCGGGCGAATGAGCTTCATCGGAACCCCCTTTAGATATTCAGCACATATGTCTTATATAAGATATATGAGGCTTCGACAAGTGGCAAAGGCGCGCTGTGGCCTGCGCGCCACGCCCCTGCCTCAGAGGCACGTAGACGGCATCTATTGCCGGATCCGCGAGCAGTCGCTCGTAAGACTCCCAGACGCGCTCGATGCCGAACTGCTTCCGCCGCCGCGCGCGCGTTGCGAGTCGCGGGCGGGGATCGCCGCCGCATGGGCGTGCGGCGCGGACTTGAACGCCGGCAGCACGTGGCGAGTCGCGATGCGCGCCGCCCCTGGAATGCCCTAGCGCAACGTGCGGCCCGTACTCACGCCGCTCTCACGGCCCGCGGCAGCAGGATACGCAGCCACAGCAGCGCCAGCGCGTAGGAGATCGCCGCGAACCCGAGAAACGGGGTGTAGCTCCCGCCTGCCGTCAGATGCACACCGAGCAGCCACACCACCGCCATGCCGGCGAGATTGCCGCTGAGCGCGCCCAGGCTCGTGATCGTGCCGACGCGCTCGGGCTCGACCACATCGGTGATGAGGGCGAACAGATTCACCGAGAAACCCTGGTGCGCCACGATGCCGAGGCCGAGCGCCGCAACCGCCGCCCAGAGCCAGTGCACGCCGGTCACGGCGAAGAGCGCGAACGCCAGCGCCGAGCAGGCCAGCATCACGGCGAGCCTGGCGCGCACGACACGCATGCCCCTGGAGATCAACCGCGAGGATGCCGAGCCGCCGCCCACCGAGCCGATGATCGCCGCGGTGTAGATGGCCGCCACGGGAACGCCGAGCGCGCGCACGGACAGATGAAAATCACGATGCAGGAAATCCGGCGTCCAGAAGAGCAGCAGCCACCAGACCTGATCGATCAGCGCCTTGGCGCCGAGGATCGCCCACGTGCGCCTCTCGGCGAGCAGGCGCAGATACCGGCGCACGGCGGCGCCGGCAGGCAGTGCCGGCGCCCGCGCCCCGGAGTCGAACGAGCGCATCAGCCACAGCCATGCCGCTGTCCAGAGCAAGCCCACGGCGCCGACCGCGGCGAATGCCGCCCGCCAGCCGAGAGCCACGGCCACCGCCGGCACGATGAGCGGCGTGAGAATCGCGCCGACACTGTTGGAGGCGTTGATCCAGCCCAGCGCCCGGGCACGGGGCTCGGGCTCGAAGCACTCGCCCACGGTCTTGATCACGGCGGGCGTGGCGAGCGCCTCGGTCACTCCGAGTCCGGCTCGCGCCAGCACGAACTCGGCGCTGGTCCGCGCCAGCGCGTGCGCCGCCGAGACGACACTGAACGAGCCGACGCTGAGCGGATTGGCCCATTTGAGCCCGAGACGATCGACCAGCGAGCCGGCGAACAGGCATGCGATCGCGGTGGCGAGCTGGAAGGCGGCGATGATGCTGCCATACGTCGCATCGGTCCAACCCACGCTGTGCTCGATGAGCGGCTTCAGGATGGCGATGATCTGCCGGTCGGCATAATTGATGATGCCCGCCAGAGACAACAGCACGATCAGCCTGGTGCGCAGCGCCGCGGCCCTCACCGCCGTATCGCCCGTGACGGCCCCGGCGCCCATCGTCTACTCGAACCACAGGCTGACGCGCCGGCGAGCCGCGGCATCGAGCGCCAGACCGAGCTTGGAGCGGCGCCACAGGACATCCTCGGCGCTGCGCGCCCACTCCGCGGTGCGTAGGTATTGCAGCTCCGCCTCGAACAGCTCCGGAGCGATCTCCTGGCCGAGATCCCCGCTGCGGCGCGCCTGGCCGAGAATCCGCTCGATGCGTGTGCCGTAAGCCCGGCACATGCGCCGGATCATCCGCGGCGGCGCGAACGGAAAACGCCGGCTCTGTGCCGCGGTGAACGCCGCAAGATCCATGTCGGGTATGTCGCCGCCCGGAAGCGTCGCGCCGCTCGTCCACGGGCTGCTGGTCACGCCCAATCGCGGCAACAGCTCGCCGAGGGCGTGCTCCGCGAGGCGCCTGTAGGTAGTCAGCTTGCCGCCGAACACCGACAGAATCGGAGCGGCGTCATCGGGCGCATCGAGATCGAAGACGTAATCACGGGTGACCGTCGAGGCACTCACGCCGCCGTCATCGTACAGGGGACGCACGCCCGAGTAATCCCACACGACCTGATCGGGCGTGACCGCGGTGCGCAGATACTCGCCCACCACTCGGCAAAGATAACCGGTTTCCTCGGCGCTGGTGCGCACGAGGGCCGGATCGGTGTCGTAGGGAACCTCGGTGGTGCCGATGAGAGTGAGCTCATCGCCGTAGGGGATCGCAAACACCACCCTGCCGTCGGCGCCCTGCAGCGTATAGGCATGGTCGCCCTCATACAGGCGCGGCACGACGATGTGGCTGCCCTTGACCAGCCGCAACGCCCGCCGACGGGGCGCGCCGACTGAAGAGAGCACGTCCTCCACCCAGGGACCGGCGGCGTTGACCAGCGACCGCGCATGTACCGAGGCACGCTCGCCGCTGCCGGACTCGATGTCGATGTGCCAGCGCCGAGCCTCGCGCCGCGCGGCCGTGAGAGCCCATCCGAGAGCCACCGACGCGCCACGCTCATGCGCGTCCAGCGCGTTGAGCACCACGAGCCGCGCGTCATCGACCGTGCAGTCGGAATACTCGAATGCCCGCGTGATCGGCTCGCGCAGCGGCTCGAGCGCCCGGTCGCGGCCGCGCCGCAGCGTGCGCGTGGCGGGCAGGCGCTTGCGTTCTTCAATGTGATCGTAGAGAAACAAGCCCATCCGCAGCATCCAGGCAGGACGCATGCCGGCGCGTACCGGCAGGACGAAGCGCAGCGGCCGCACGATGTGCGGCGCGGCCGCCAACAGCACCTCCCGCTCCTTGAGACTCTCGCGCACCAGACGGAACTCACTCTGCTCCAGATAGCGCAGTCCGCCGTGGATGAGCTTCGAGGAGGCCGAGGATGTGGCCGCGGCAAGGTCGCGCCGCTCCAGCAACAGCACCGAGAGGCCCCGTCCGGCCGCATCGCGCGCAATGCCGACGCCGTTGACCCCACCGCCGACGACGACCAGATCGTAGGTCCGGGTTTCGGTCATGGGCTCAGTATTCGGCGAGCCCGGCGAACAATGCGCCGTAGCGGCTGTCGAGGCGATGGAACACCGGCGGCTGGCCGAGCGGCGCGGCGACCTCGGCATGGCCGCCGCCGCTGAAAGTATCGCCGCTCCACACGTGCCGCCAGTCGGCGCCTCTCGGCAGATAAGCGCGCATGTCCCGCTCGCCCGCGGCGATGATCGGCGCCACCAGCAGGTCGGGCCCGAGCAGGTAGGTGGTCTGGCTCTCGTAGGCGGCCGGGTCATCCTCGAAATGCAGAAACAACGGGCGCTGCAGCGGCAGTCCCGTCGCGGCGGCCTCCGCCGCCAGCGCGCGCAGATACGGCGCCAAGTGCCGGTGGATGCGCGTCATGCGCGCGAAATGCGCGAGCACCGCCGGATCCTCGTCGATCTGCAGGTTTTCGCGCGGCCTGTTCCCCTCGTGCGAGCGCATCACCGCGGTGAATGCGGCCATCTCCGCCCAGCGCTGCAGCAACTCGGCGCTGCGGACATTGCCGAAGAGGCTCGTGTAGCCGCCGATATCGCTGTGGTGATAGGAGTTGCCGAGGAGGCCCGAGGACAGCGCGGCGCAGATGACGGTCTGCAGCCCGTCGTGACGGCTGAAGTCGACGGACTGATCACCTGCCCAGAGCAGCGGACAGTGCCGCTGCACGCCGGAAAAGCCGGCGCGCATGAAGAACACCGTCTCGCCGGTCTTGCCGCGGCGCGCCACCGCCTCCGAGTTGACGCGCGCCCAAAGCACCGGCCAGGCGTTGTGAGCGAGCTCACCCTCCACTCCGGAGGCGAGCCGCACGTCGACCGGCAGGTACTCGCCGAAGTCGGCCATCCAGCCCGACAGGCCGAAATCGATGAGATTGCGGCCGATGACCGCCTCCTCGAACCACTCGCGGGCTTCGGGCCGCGTGAAGTCCACCATCCCGCAGGTGAACTCGCCGAAGTCGACGAGGTACGGCTCGTCCCGGTCCGTCCGCCGCACCAGGTGACCGGCCGCCGCGGCAAGCGGGTAGAGCGTCCCATCGGTGCACAGGTATGGGTTGACGTAGCCGAGAAAGCGGATGCCGCGCTCGCGCAGCGCGGCGATCCGCTCATCGAGCCGCGGATAGCGCGCCGGATTCCACTTCCAATCCCAGAAGAGGCGCGTGCCGAAGCTCGTCTGGCGCACTCCCACCCAGTCCTCGCACCACAGACCCGAGATGGCGGCGCCGGCGGCGGCGTAGCGCTCGAGCCGCTCGAAGCTGCGCTCGCCGTCCTTGAGGCCGATGATCGCGCCGCCGCGAATCCACTCCGGCAGCGGCGGCTGACGGCCGAAATGCTCCGAGAGCGCGCCGACCAGCTCCGTGAAGCGCTCCGCCGCCCACAGCTCGATGCGCTCCGGGATGGCCCAGGCCTCGATCTCGTGAAACCCCGCATGCCGGAAGTCGAAGGCCGTGAATGCAGTCGTCTCCACGTGCAGCGCGTAGCGGCGCGAGGAGATGTAGGTGGGCTGAGGATAGTTCGTGGTGTGGTAATCGCCGCCGCCGCCGCCGGCGCGGTCGGCCTGGAACGTGATCTCCGTGGACTTGTCCCGGCCCACGCCCGGCTCCGATGTCCACAACGGGAAGCGCCGCCCGCGCAGGTCGAAGTAGGACATCTGCTCGCCGCCGCCCCAGACACGCTCGCCGTCCTGCGCGGCGATCCGCAGCCACAGGCGGTTGAGCTCCGGCTCACGCGCCACGCAGCGCAGCGATGCGCGGCTCCCTTCGCCGCTCGCGGTCAGCTCGAGCAGCGGCGCGCAGCCCGGCGCCGGCGCCAGGGTTATCCGCGCCTCGGCACCCTCCTGCCGCACCCGCGCCTCTGCGAGCGGCAAGCGGGCGCAGAGATAGTCCTCGATGTGGAAATGGCCCCGCTGCATCCGGAACGACGGCGCGCCGCGGCCGACGAAAGCGCAGGGCGCCTCGCGGCGGTGACGCAGCAGTAGCCGGCCGCAAAGCAGCAAATCGAATCCGTCGGCTCGCTCTATAATGTTCATGCTGCGCGCAGAGTAGACTTATATCTTATATAAGAGTTCGCCAACCCACGCAACAGCATCGCCCGGAAGCAACGAAGTAGACCACGCATGGCTCGAGTGCCCGCCCACAGCAAGACAGGATCCATCGTGAGCGAGACTCCCGGATACCGTCCCCTCTACCGTCAGGTTTATGACATCGTCGTGCGCCGCGTCGCGCAAGGCGACTGGCGGCCCGGCGAAGCGTTGCCGAGCGAGCAGAGCCTCGCGCGCGAGCTCGGTGTCAGTCAAGGCACGATGCGCAAAGTGCTCGACGCCCTGACCGCGGAGAAGGTGCTCGACCGCCGCCAGGGCAAGGGCACCTTCATCGCGCAGAACACGCAGGAGCGCACGCAGTTCCGTTTCTTTCGCCTGGCGAGGCCCGGCGGGCGGCGCCTCACGCCGGCCCTGGGAACCGAGTCGGCGCGAGTGCGCGCCGCGCGCGCGATCGAGCGCGAGCGCCTCGAGCTGTCGCGCGATGCGCGCATCGTCGAGATCTTGCGCATGCGCCTCA
The DNA here is from genome assembly GCA_028870635.1 of Gammaproteobacteria bacterium. Lineage (GTDB taxonomy): Bacteria > Pseudomonadota > Gammaproteobacteria > Steroidobacterales > Steroidobacteraceae > 13-2-20CM-66-19. Next base: position 25,536 of record JAGWPE010000067.1, read on the forward strand.
TCGAGGGCACACCGGCGATCCGCGAGCAGATCCTGCTGCCGGCAAGCGTGTTCCCGGGAATCGAGAAACAAACACCGCTGCCGAACAGCCTCTACACGCTCTATCAGTCCGCCTTCGGCGTGACCATCGTCGCGACGCACGAGGAGCTGACCGCCGCGCTCGCCGATGCCGAGGATCACGAGCAGCTCGGGGTCGCCGCGGGCTCGCCGATTCTGGTGATCGACCGCCTCGCCGTCGGCCTCACGAACCGCAAGGTCGAGTGGCGCATGACCCGTGTCAGCTCGAGCAACCTGGTGTACGCGGTCACCCTCACCTAGAGAGCTCAATTCTGCGTGAGGCCGGCGTCGACCACGAAGTTGGCGCCCGTGCAGCCGGCGCTCTCCTCGGAGCCGAGGTACAGGGCGACCCTGGCGACGTGCGCGGGGGTGAGGCGGAACTTCAGCGCCTGCAGCCCGATGAACTCGGCATCGAGCTCGGGCGTCAGCCACAATGCGCGCTGGCGCTCGGTCAGAATCGCTCCGGGGACGATGCAGTTGATGCGGATGCCCGCGGGCCCGAGCTCGCGGGCGAGCGTGCGCGTCAGCCCGTTGATCGCCGCCTTCGAGGTGGTGTAGCCGGCCATGCCGGGCCGCCCCCGCATCCACGAGACCGAGCCGAGCATGATGATCGAGCCGCCGCCGCGGCGCCTCATGCCGGGCGCCACGGCCTGCGAGGCGAAGAACTGGTGATCGACATTGAGCGCCAGCATCCGGCGCCACTCCTGCGGCTCGATGTCGGCGAAGGTCTGCCGGTCGTCCCGGCCGGCGTTGTTCACCAGCACGTCGATGCCGCCCTGCTCGGCCTCGACCCGCAGGACCGCCGCCCGCAGCGCCGCGATGTCGGTCAGGTCGCAGGGCAGGAAGCGGCCGCCGGTCGCCTGCGCGTGCGACTCGCCGCGCTCCCGATCGATATCGAGAAACGCCACCCGCGCCTCCTGGGCGGCGAAGGCGCTGACCAGCTCCGCCCCGATACCGCCGGCGCCGCCCGTGACGAGCACGGATCGCCCGCGCAGGGAAAGATAGCGCACCTGCGCGTAGGGGCCGGAGCTCATGGCCGCAGGGACTCCTCGTCGAAAGCAGGACGGGTCAGTCCGGGGATCTCGACGCGCAGCGCATACAGACTCCCGCCGCTCCCGTCGGCAGCCCGAGCCGTCGTCACGTACAGAGTTCTCAGGTCCGCATCCCCGAAAGCCGGCATGGTGGGAGCGCGCGCCGGCACGGTGTATTCCGCCAGCAGCCGGCCCGACGGATCATAACAGTTGACTCGCGAGCCTTCGTAGAGCGCGGACCAGTAGCGGCCGGCGGCATCGACCGCGGCACCGTCCGGGCGGCCGCGGTCGGGCGCCTGGCTGTCGAGCTGCGCGAACACGCGGCGCCCGCTCACCTCGCCCGTCTCGGGGCTGTAATCGCATCGATAGATGACGAAGCGCGGCGTGTCGGAGTGATAGAGCGTGCGCCCGTCGGGCGCGAACGCCACCCCGTTGGACGTCATCAATCCGGAGGCGACTTCGGTGAGGCCGTCCGCGCCCAGGCGATACAGCCCGGCGCGGCCCTCGCGCTTGGTCTCATCGATGGTGCCGATGAGGAGTCTGCCGCGGGGATCGGTTCCGCCGTCATTGAACCGGACCGTTTGCGGGTCGACGGGATTGTCCGCGAGGCGGCGGCGCTTGCGGCCGTGCTCATCGAGGAGCCAGATGCCGGTGCGCAGCCCGGCGAGATAGCCTCCGCCCGAGGCCGGAGCAACGAAGCCGATGTCCTCATCCAGCGCCAGCGAGCTGAGCGTGCCGGCGCGCGGATCGAAGCGATGCAGGCGCCGGCCTTTCACATCGATGAACAACAGGCGCTCTTCGGACGGCAGCCACACCGGGGATTCGCCGACCTGGCAGGAAGCGTCGCAAACCAGCTCGAAGCCACCCATGCGCAGCGGTCCTCAGTACGCCGCGGCGGCGCGCTCTGCGCCGGCGCGCTTGCCCAGGTGCTCCAGCCACTCGGCGGCCCTCCCCGTGAGCAGCGCGAGATCCGAGCCGATCGCGCTCCACGTGTAGCCGTAGTCGAGGAAGCGCCGCACCATTTGCGGGTTGCCGCCGACGATGCCGATGGGCTTGCCCACCGCGCGCGCCCGCGCAGCGGCCTGCGCGATCAGGTGTTGGACGTCCGCGTGTCCGACCTCGCCGATGTGGCCGAGAGCGGCTGCGAGATCCCCCGGGCCAACGAACAGCGAGTCGACCCCGGGCACGGCCGCGATCGCCTCCAGCTGTCCGATCGCCTCCGGCGTCTCGAGCTGTATCACGACCGCGATCCCGTCATTCGCCGTGCGGAAGTAGTCGGCCGCATGGCCGTAGCGGGTGCCGCGGTGCATGGCCGCGACCCCGCGCACTCCCTGGGGCGGATAACGCGTGTACGCGACGGCGGCACGTGCCTGCTCCACCGTCTGAATGAACGGGAACATCAGGCTCGCGGCGCCCGCGTCGAGCACCTGCTTCACGCTCACCGGATCAGTGCCGGCGGCAAGGCGCACCAGCGGTGCGGCCGGCGTGGCGGCGACGGTACGCAGTATCTCGAGAGTGCCCGCAACGTCGAGCGCACTGTGCTCCATGTCGATGACCATGAAGTCGAAGCCGCAATGTCCCATGGCTTCGGCGACAGTCGCCGAGGCGGACATCAGCCACGATCCGATTGCCGGACGCGCCGATGCGCTCAGCACGGCCGTCTTGAACGCGTTCGCAGTCATCACCAAACCCTTGTGTCAGTAGATCACCGGCTCGGGAACGGCCGCGCGGCCGGCCAGGAAATCGAAGTCGCAGCCCTGCGGCGCCTGGGTGACATGCGCCTGATACAGGGCAGCGTACGAGCGCTCGTACTGCCGCGCGGGCGCCTGCCAGGCGCGGCGCCGCGCGGCGATCTCCTCATCGCAGACCAGCATGTCCAGGCGGCCCCCGGATACGTCCAATCGTACGCGGTCTCCGGTTCGCAGGAGCGCGAGAGGACCACCGATCGCCGCTTCGGGAGCGGCGTGCACGATGCAGCAGCCGTAGTGCGTGCCGCTCATGCGTCCGTCGCAGATACGGACCATGTCGCGCACGCCGTGCGCAAGCAGCTTGCGGGGGATGGGCAGGTTGCCCCACTCGGGCATTCCCGGCGCCCCGACCGGGCCGGCATTGCGCAGCACCAGCACTGTGCTCTCGTCGACCTGCAGGGACGGATCGTCGATGCGGGCGGCGAGGTCGGCGGGTGAATCGAACACCAGCGCCGCGCCTTCGTGACGCAGCAGGCGCGCATCGGCGGCGCTCGACTTGAGGACGGCGCCGTCCGGGCACAGATTGCCGTGCAGCACATCGAGCGTGCGGCCGCGGCTGAGCGGAATCACCGGATCGTCCAGGCCGCGGATGACGGCATCGTCGTAGCACGGCGCGCCGGCTATTGCCGCACCCAACGTGTGCCCTTCGACGGTGAGACAGTCGAGCTCCAGCCGGGCGGCGATCCTGGCGAGCAAAGCCGGCAGCCCGCCGGCGAAATAGAAGTCCTCCATGAGCCGATCACCGGAGGGAAACAGGTTGGCGCACACCGGGATGTCGCGTGCAATCGTCCCGAGATCATCGAGCGTGAGCGCGATGCCGGCTCGGCCGGCCAGCGCCGGCAGATGGATGGCGGCGTTGGTGGAGCCGCCGAGCGCCATGTAGACGGCCGCCGCGTTCCTGAAGGACGCGGCGCAGAGAATGCGGGAAGGCCGGAGGTCCTCGCGGATCATGGCGACGATGCGCGAGCCGCACTCCGAGGCCATGCGTACGTGCCCCGAGTCGGCCGCCGGAATCGAGGAGGCGCCCCGCAGTGTCAGCCCCAAGGCTTCCGCGATGGCGCTCATCGTGGACGCGGTACCCATCGTGTTGCACGTCCCGATGGAGCGGGTCATGCGCGATTCCAGATCGATCCAATCATCCGGCGTGATGTTGCCGGCGCGCAGCTCGTCCCAGTACTTCTTGGTGTGAGTGCCGGCGCCGGTACGCACGCCGCGCCATTGGCCATTCGACATGGGACCGGCCGGGCACACGATCGCCGGCAGGTCCATGCTGATCGCCCCCATCAGCATGCCGGGGATAGATTTGTCGC
>JAGWPE010000068.1 GCA_028870635.1 Gammaproteobacteria bacterium
CAGCGCGCGAGCTCGGCCGGCGCCGCGAGCGCGAACGGCGCCAAGGCGGGCGGCAGCACCGCCCAGCCTGCGCCGCCAACCCTGGCCGCGCAGCTCGACCGGGCGGCGGCGAGCCTCGCCGCGCGGGAGACGGCGCTCAAATCCGAGATGGCGGCCGTCGATGCCCGAGTGCGCCGGGCGAGAAGCGCCAGCGCGCGCGCAAGCCTCAACGGACAACGGCAAGGCATCGTCGCGGCGCTGCAGCTCGTGCAGCAGATCGAGTCCAACGTCGATCAGCTCCGCCGCTTTCAGGCGAATGCCATCGCCGTACGAGGCAAGCCGCCCAAAGGCCTGCAGGCGCAGCTCGCGGCGCTGGAGAGCTCGATTCCCGAGCTCGCGGCGGGCGAGGCGCCGGGAGGAGGGGCCGCGGCGGCCGCGCCTGCAAAAGCGGGGACGGCAACTGCCTCGTCCGCCGGCCATGCCGCATCCTCGACCTCGAAAGCCGCCGCCAACTTCCAACCGCAGTCGGCGGGCATCGTGACCCTGATCGGCCAATGGTTCACACTGCATGACTATCGGGTGCAGCTCGAGGCGGCCATCAAGGACACGACCGGCTTCGAGACTCAATTGACTGACACGCGCTCGAAGCTCCTCGGCACCGTGCGCCAGCTCGTGGGGAGCGGACTTGGATCCATTGCGGCCGGCAGCTCGATGCAGCTTGCGGCCCAGCGGCCGACGATCCAGGCCGCCACCGGACAGCTCCGGGAGCTCTCGAGCGTCATCATCCCGCTCAGCGAGCAGGCGCTCACATTGAGCAACGCGCAAACCACGCTCGAGGATTGGAACCACACACTCGCCGCGCAGGAGTCGGCCGTGGCGAGCTATCTCGGCCTGCATGTCGGGTTCCTGCTGGCCTGGGTCGCGGCCGTTCTCGTCGTGTCGGAGGTCTGGCGGCGCGCGATCCTGCGCTATCTCACGGACGCCAGGCGCCGTCGGCCGTTCGTGGTGCTGAGGCGCCTCGTCATGACCATCGCCCTCGCGCTGGTGGCCATTTTCAGCCTCGTCTCGCAGGTCGGCTCCGTCGCCACCTACGCGGGATTCGTGACGGCGGGCGTCGCGGTCGCGCTGCAGAACCCGATCCTGGCGATCGTGGCCTACTTCTTCCTCATGGGGCGGTATGGCGTGCGAGTGGGAGATCGGGTCACGATTTCCGGTGTGACCGGCCGAGTCGTCGACATCTCGCTTCTGCGGATCTATCTCATGGAGCTCTCCGGCCCCGATCTGCATTCGACCGGCCGGATGGTGGTGCTCTCGAATGCGGTGCTCTTTCAGCCGACGGCGCTCTTCAAGCAGATCCCCGGCGCGGAGTACCTGTGGCACGGCGTGACGCTGACGATCGTCGCCACCGCGGATGTCGAGGAAGCCTATAACAGACTTCATGCGGCGGCCAACAAGGTGTACGACGGCTACCGCGCCGACATCGAGCGCCAACACGCTCTCGCGCAACGCTTCATCGAATTCGAGACGGCCGCACCGGGGCCTGAGGTCCGGGTGCGGCTGACGGACAATGGCCTCGAATGCTCGGTGCGCTACCCGGTCGTGCCCGAGAAGTCGGCCCGCATCGACCAGCAGATGCTCGATGTGCTGCGCAAGGCCGTGGAGCGCGATGAGAAGCTGAAGCTCGTCGCCTCAGGCGGCGTGGTGCTCAAATCCTCGGAGACCTGATCCGCCGGCTAGCGCAGTACCGCGAGCCGCGCCAGGTTGGCCTGCACGACCGCATCGTGACACGCGCTCTGCGCATACCAGCGGCGCGCGGCGTGCACCAGTGTGGTGCAGATCTGCGCCGCATCGGCAGCCTCGGGACCCAACAGCTCCAGCGGGCCTGCCGTGAAGCCGCGGTGTCGCGTGCGCTGCAGACGGTGGAGCCGCAGACGCCGCAGCGCCAGGGCGGGAGCCGATTCATTGGCGAGACTTGCGCGGTCCGCCCGCTCGCAGACGAGCTGTACGATCCGATGGGCATCGGAGTCGACCGCGGCCGTGGCTTCGTCGCCATGCCTCACCCATTGCTCGCACCACGCCTGCACGTTGTCGACTGTCGCTTGCATGTGCAGGTCGCTCAAGGCAACGGCGATCTGCGGCAGGTCAAATGCCTCACGCAACGCCTGCTCCCAACGCTGCTCTTCGAGCAGCAGCTCGATATCAGAGAGGTAGCTCGCCATCATGCGCGAGCTGGAAGGAGGGGCGGAGCGCCCGGGCTTTCCGCCCGGAGGCGGCGTGGTCTGGTACGCGTACCGGTCTTGCATGCGTCAGCTCTCGGATGAATGGGTTGCAGGAGCACCGTCCGCCGGGCTTTCGGGCGCTCGCCGCGCTGCGCGGCGCCGGCGCGTGCTCTTCTTCTTGCCCTTGGCCACGCGGCTCTGCGCTTGCGGCTTGCGCTTGCCGGCTGAAGCCTCGGGAGCGGGATTGGCGCGATGCGCCTTGCGAGCCTTCTTCCACGCCTTGCGCGTGACCGCAGCCTGCTTGCGGGCCCGCTTGGCCTCTCGTTTGGCCTCTTTCACCCGCTTGCGGGCGCGCTTCAGCTCCTCTTTGGCGATCCGCACGCGTTGCCGGGCGACTTCCGCTTGCAGCCGCGCGCGCTCGAGCGGCTCGGCGGGTTGCTCCGCCCCGGGTGCCGGGACGCTTCCCCTCTGCGGGGAAGCTGCGGCGCCGTTACCAGCGCCGGGCGGCGCTGCGCCGGCGGATCGCTTTTCGGTGGCTGTCTTCCCCATGCGCAATCGCGGGTGGTGGCGGGGGGCGGCCAGTGTCACATAATGGCCGCGCGCTTGCCACCGCGATTTTATCCACAGTTTTTGTGAATAACCCTGTGCACACCCGGCGCTGGCGCGGGCAAAGCCATTGCCGCAGCAATGGCTTGCGTCAGCATGCGCAACGATTGATCAGCTTGGCGGGCGGCGGCGCTCAGCGCGAACGCGCGGGCAACATCGTGGCGGTGACCCGATTGCGGCCGGAATTCTTGCTGCGATAGAGCGCCGCATCGGCCACTTTCAGCACCTGCTCGGCGAGCTTGCGCTCGCCGACCGGCACCCGGTCGAGCCCGCAGAGGCCGAAGCTCGCCGTGACATCGACGTCCCGGGTATTCACCTTGAACGGCGTGTTGGCAACACCTGCACGCAGCTTGCGCGCGACGTCGAGCGCGTGCTCGTAAGTCGTCTCGGGCAGCACCACCGCGAACTCCTCGCCGCCGATGCGCGCCACCCAATCGACTCCGCGGCGCAGGGACTGCTGCAGCCGTGTGCCGAATTGCTTCAGAATCTCATCGCCGCCGGCGTGGCCCAGCGTGTCATTGGCATTCTTGAAGTAATCGATATCGCAGAGAATGAGCGACAACGGCCTGCCGTAGCGGGCAGCACGTTCCACCTCGCGCGGGAAGTGCTTGCTGAAAAAGCGTCGGCTGGCGACGCGGGTCAAATCGTCCGTGGTTGACAGCTTGCGATTTTCTACCAGCGCGATGCGCAGGACAGATTCGAGCTCGGCGATGCGCCGCGCCGCGCCGATTCGTGCGCACAGCTCGCGATCCGAGACACGCCGGCCCACGCAGTCGTCGGCACCGGCCGCGAGGCCCCGCTCTCTTTCTCGCGGCTCATCGAGCGGCGTGACGTAGACGACGTAGGGTGCGCGCGCGGATTGCTGCGAGCGGATCTTGCGGATGAGCTCCAGGCCGTCGGTCACGATGACGGAGCGGAATTCCGTTACCAGGCTGACGAGGGCTTGGTCCTCGTTGATGGCCGTCTCGACATCGAGCATGTCAGACGGAATCCGCCGTTCGAAGTCCGCACGTATCCCGGCATCGGCGATCGCAAGGAGCGCGCGCGGCGGCGGCAGCACGCGCAGCATCACTGCGATCGTGGCGGTGGTGTCTTCTTGAATGGCCGAAGGCTGGTGCGCGCGACGCTCGAGGACTCGCTTGATGACGGTGGTCTGCCCACCCGTGCGCATTTGGGGCCCCCCAAGGGCAATCCGCTTTGGCGATGGCTCGGCATGTTACAGATTCCAAAGGGGCAAAACTGTGGAGCCCGGCGCAACGGCATCGTCCTGGAAGGCCTCCCGCGGGCGGCAAGCCGCTCATGGACTCGGGGAGGGCCCGCGAAGTGTGATGGCCTGCACGTTTCCCCTTGGGCCCGGCACGTCGCTACCATATATGGGCCGTAGCATCCTGCTGGTCACACCGAAACGCTTGCCGCCATGGGCCCTCCCGCCATTACCCGCCGCCGCCGTCCCTTTCTCACCCCGGTCTGGCTGATCCTGCTGGCCGCGCTGGCGGTGCTCGGCGTGGGCCTGTTCCTGCATCAATCGGCCAATAACACCATCGTGGTCATCGTGCCGCCGGCGAGCAAGGAGCTGGGCACGATCGACGATCCGCCGCTCTCGGCCGCCGGTGAGCAGCAGGCGCAGCAGCTGGCGCAGCAGTTCGCCGCCGCCAACGGGCCGGACGGACTGGCGGCCATCTACGTGAGTGCCACTCGCCGGGCGAAGCAGACGGTTGCGCCGCTGGCGCAATCGCTCGGCAAGCAGCCCGTGGCTCTCACCAGCAGCGACGCGAACGGAATCGCGGATCAGATCATGGGTGAGCATGGGGGCGACAACGTGCTGGTCGTCTGCCCGGAGGCGGTCATCACGGACCTCATCCAGGTGCTGAGCGGCCAGCAGATTGCCGCTCCCGAGGGGCTGCACGCCGCCTGGGTGGTTACCATCCCGAGCTACGGACCGGCGAGCGTGCTGCGGATAGCCTACTGATCGTCCTCCGCGGCCCGCGGGCTGGCCTACCGGCAGTGGACGCTGAGCGCGACGGCCTTGCGTATGAAGGCCTCGTGCTCCCCGATGCGAAAATCGGCGAGCACCGAGTCTTGGATGTACCTGGCCTGATCGATGAGGAAGGTGGCGCGACGCACGCCGAAACCGAGCGGGCCCTGCACGCCGTACATCTTGATGACGAAGCGGTCGACGTCCGCCAAGAGGGTGAAGGGGAGCTTGTATTTCTCGCGGAATGCCCGGTGGCTCTCCGGGGTCTGCGGGCTGACGCCCGCGACTGTGAGACCCGCTGCGTCGAGCTCCATCTGCAGGTCCCGGATCTGGCAGGCCTCGCGGGTGCAGCCCGGCGTGAAATCGGCGGGATAGAAGTAGAGGATGAGCGGCCCATCGCGCAGCATATTGCTGAGCGAGGTCGGCTGACCGTCCGCATCCGGCAAGGTGAACTCGGGTGCCCGCGCGCCGATTGCCAGCATGGGCTCTCCAGGGTGGCTTGGCTTCGGCAGCATCATAGCCGCGGGGCGGGGTGGCTGGACAAGCGCCGCGCAAATAGGGCGGGGGCGCCGCCCCTTGTGCCGTTCCGGGGCAGGGTGCGGGGACCGAGGCGGCTCGACGCGGCAGGCGGAGCCGCTACCGCGATTGGACGCGCCGCCCCTCGGTGCTAGAATCGCGCGCCTTGCGTGGGGCGGTAGCTCAGCTGGGAGAGCGTCGCGTTCGCAATGCGAAGGTCGAGGGTTCGATCCCCTTCCGCTCCACCACCTGTTCCTATCTCTCAACAACTCCCCGGGCCGAAGCTCATATTCGGCCCAGATGCTCCGGTCCGGTCCCGGCCGGAGCGCGATGTTCCTGCCGAAGAGCCGCCGGAGAATCACGCGCGCCTTGAGCGCCGCGCGGGGCGCCGTCCAAGCCGAGCCCGCGTTCGGGCGAGAGAGCGGGATCGGGCGGCCGGAGCCGGGCGCTCTGGTCCAAAGAATTGCAAAGTTCACAAACTTCCCGGGGCCGGGAGGGGACTAACTTTGTCATGGTCCGGTTTGAGGGCGGGGTGGCTGTCTGATGAAGCGTCGCTACGAGCTTGACGCTTTGAGAGGAATATTCCTGCTGGTGATGGCCGGCACGCATCTGCCGACGGCCGTGAACAGCGCCGCAAATCAGCCGCTCGGTTATGTCTCGGCGGCGGAGGGATTCGTTTTTCTCTCGGCCTTCCTGGTCGGCTCCATCTACACCCCCCTCATGTTCCAACGAGGTGCGGCCTACGTGCGGGGGCGGCTCTGGAAGCGTGCCCGCAAGCTCTACGGCTATCACTTGCTGCTGCTCTTCTTCGTCTTCACGGTCGTGGCCGGCATTGCGGTGTGGACCGGAAGTCAGGCGCTCTACAACTACGCGGCGATCTTCTTCCAACGGCCGGCCTGGGCCGTGGCCGCCAGTCCGGTGCTGCTCTATCAGCCGCCGCTGCTCGATATCCTGCCGATGTACATCGCTTTCCTCCTGCTTTCGCCGCCGCTGCTGCAGCTTGGCAGCCGCCGGGGCTGGTGGCCCATCCTCGTAGGCTCGGGACTGCTGTGGCTCCTGGCGCAGCTGAGCGGCGAGCGGCTGCTCTATGCGGGCGTGGCAGCCGCGGGATTGCCGCTGCGTCACGAGGCGCTGGGCGCCTTCAACTGGCTCGGCTGGCAGCTGGTGTGGGTGGGGGGGCTCTGGCTCGGGTTCCGGCAGCATCGGCGGGATGAGCGTGCGCCGGCGCAGCCATGGCTCGGCAAGCCGGCGGTGATGCTGGCGGCGTGCGGCCTCGTAATCTTCTTTCTGCTCTGGCGATATCATGTCGGCGGGCTGTTTGCGGGCATCGACGCCGGCTCGCCGCTGTTGGACAAATGGAAGCTGGGGCCGCTTCGTGTCGTCAACTGTATTTCGCTCGGGCTGATTCTCAATTGGGCGCTGCTGCCGGCCTTATGTTGGCTGCGCATCGGAGTGCTCGAGCTGCTGGGACGCAACTCGCTGCAGGTGTTCTCGGCGCACATTCCTGTTTGCGTGCTGGGCGGTGGTTTGGTTGGTTACCAGGCGGCGCCATCCACCCCGCTGGTTCAGACGCTGCTCTGGATGCTGATGCTCGGTGTAATGCTGTTCGTCGCATGGCGGTCGGATGCGAGCAATCGCGGCAGCGCATCGCCGAGCGCTGGGCACCGTGCCCCGAGCACGGTTCGAGGGCCGTTTCGCGCCGATCGCGGCACCGGTGGCGCGAAGCCAGCGGGAGGTCTCGCGTTGAGGCCTATCCGCTCCGGCTAAGCGATGCGCAGAATCCTGGCGAGAAAGTTGCCGATCAACGCCGTTTCCTCCGTGGAAACTTCATGGCCGGCCGAGCAGGGATGCCACTCGACCGGGTAGCCGGCCGCTCGCAGTAAGTCTCTCGCGAGCTCGCCCTCGCGCATGTCCACCACTGGGTCACGCGTGCCGTGCCCGATGAAGATCGGAGTATCCTGGTTGCAGGCTTGCCGCTCGGCCTCGAAGCTCGAGGCGATCAGCCGATACCCGGAGAGGGAGACGATGCCGGCGAGCTTCTCGGGAAAGCGGGGTCCAGCGAACAGCGCCATTGAGCCGCCTTGCGAAAATCCCGCGAGGACGATCCGGCCTGCCGCGATGCCACGCTCCCGCTCGCGATGCAGGAGGGAGCTGATCCCCTCGAAGGATGCTCGGATGGAGACCTCATCCTGGTCCTTCTGGCGATCGATGTTACGAAGATCGTACCAGCCCCGCATTCTTTCCCCGTTGCAAAGGGCGATCGAGCGCATTGGTGCGTGCGGAAACACGAACCGCAGCGGCGTAGCAGCCTGGCTCAGCTGACCGACGATGGGCAAGAAGTGGTGTCCGTCGGCGCCGACGCCGTGCAGCCATACGACCGAGGCAGTCGGGCGCGGACCGGTCTCCACCTCGACATACTCGAGAGGCGGCTCCGACAGGTGGGGCTCGTTTGTTTGCGCCGGTCCATGGCGAAAAAAAGGAAACCAGGAGCTCTTGCTCATGATGTGGCGCCGCGCCCATGCACGCGTGACCTTAGGCTCGCGCATGGGAAGTATACGCAACGCTGGGAGTCGCGCCGCTTCGTCAGCCGGAAGCTTTCATCGAGAAATCATAATTATTCTCCGGCAGCCCCAGGCGTTGGCATTCCCGCCGTGCGCGAAGGTTGCTGGGATTGAATTCGGGTTTGAGAGCTGAGTCCATGGCCCGCGGCTCGGGAATCGCAAGATCAATCCATCATCACTGTGCGTGTGGCAGATACGCGTCCTTCGCTCCGGCTTGCGCCGTCTTGATCAATACGAGGGTTGCGGGATCAAAGGATCCCGCGCGAGGAGAACCCGTTGCTCCTCGCTCCAGCCGGTCCACCCGGCCGTAACTACGCGCCTCAGGCGCGCGGCGGCCTGTAATCGACCGATCTCGACAAGGCGCGGTCGGCTTCCTCGACGCTCAGGAGCACCGTGCTCCGCGTTCTGACCAGTCCCGAGGACGACACCGCGATGGCAAGGGCAGTTCCGGCGATGATGTCGGGTACATCGATGATCAGAATGACGTCGTGCTCGCCGAGGCAGAAGTACATGCTCTCGACTTTTCCGCCGAGCGCCTCCACGGCGCGCTTTACGACTTCCTGTCGACCCGACGCCTTCTCCTTTTGCAAACCCCTCAACCCATCGGCGCTGTAAGTCGCCTGCACGAGGAATTTTGCCATGGCGCCCTCCTGTTGGAGGTTGTGAGAAGTGATCTTCTGTGTGCGCTGCCCGAAGGCGACCGACGCTCGCAGCGGCGGGGAGACGGGCGGCGCGGTACCGATATTATGGTGCTTGCGCCATTGCGGCGAGCCTGGCCTTCAGCAGAACCACCCGGCCCGGCGGCCTCTTCGCAAGGGGCGGCTCACGCACGAACTTCAGCTGTCTCGAGCGGGTACTGAACGACGGTTGCCGCCTGGGTTTCGGACAACTCACCCCTCATCTGGTCGAGCTGCTGGAGCACCAAGCGCGCGTGATGGACGAACGAGCGACCGGCGGCTGGCAGACTGACGCCGCGCCGGCTCCGCTCGAGCAACTCTACCCGAGCGAGCTCCTCAACGGCCGTGAGCTGAAGGTGCGGGTGGACGGACAACTCACGTTCAACGGGCACCGAGAACGCGGAGCATATGGGGGAATTCACGGGCGACAGTCCGCAAACTGCGGGTCCTCGAGCATGTCGGCGACTGTCGGGCGTTTGGATTCGCGTCAACGATGCGTTAGCTCGCGGTTAGCGCCCCATCGCTGGGTCAGCAAGAGAGCAAATCCGTGTGTCCGAAGCCTTTCGAGTAGTCGAGCACAGAGATCACCTCGGGCTTCACGCTAAAGATAGCCAGCTCTTCGGACTTCGGCATCGGTCCGGGAAGGGAATGCTGCTCGGGATAGCGCTCCATTAACAGCCGAAGCGCTTTCTCCGCTTCGGCACGATCGACGACCCGTCGCGCGTGCGCAGCCATCGATAGGCCGGTAATTTTCATTACATCCGGCGTATCGTGATCGATGGTCAGCGACACGCGATCATCACGAGCCAGATTGATGGCCTTCTGGCTGTTCGGTCCGCAGAGGAAGTACAGGGTCAGGCCGTCGTGCGCAAAGCCGACTGTCGTCGCCTGCGGCCACCCATCGGGCCGCAGCGTCGCGAGGCTCATGGTACGGTGCTGATCGAGCAGCGCGAGTATCTGGTTCTGCAGTGCCGCAATCATGAGTCACCTCCATCGAAGCGGGGAAAGAGTAGCTCCTCGCTCGATGAAGGCCATACGCGTTTCATGCAAGCGCCACCACGACCGCAGGCTCAGCGGCTCCGGCGGTCCCGACCGCATCAAACCTGGATTCTGCTGAGCTCGCCGTCCAACAGTTTGGTGAATGCCGAGTGTTGGGGGCAAAGGCCGGACGATATTTTGTCTTGGGCAAATATGGCTACACATGTAGAATTTGCGCTAAAATATGGGCGGTAAATTATATGTCCAGGACAGAACGGTCGAGTCGTGGCCATTCCGAAGCCACGATCGCCGCCGTCGAGCGAGAGACCGGTTTGTCGAAGGGCACGTTGCGCGTGTGGGGGCGGCGTTACGGCTTCCCGCTGCCCGCACGGGACAGCCGCGGCGAGCGAGTGTATCCGGCCGATCAGGTCGAGAAGCTGCGCGTCATCAGCCGGTTGCTCGACAGAGATGTCGAGATATGGGCTGGGGGCAAGCTGCGGCATCGCGCGCGTCGGCCTGTGGCCGGCGTCCGATTCGTCACGCTACTCGCGCAAATACCCGGAGTTCTCGCAGCGCAGCGCGAGTCGCTGGGCTGGCACGTCTGAGAGCGCGGTGACGAGCACGGCGTTGGTCTGGCTGAGGCGCGACCTCCGTCTATCGGATCATGCCGCGCTAGCGACCGCGTGCGCAGCGCACGAGCGTGTGTTGCCCGTATATGTGCATTCGCCGCACGAGGAGGGAGCCTGGGTGCCCGGGGCGGCCAGCCGGTGGTGGCTGCACCAGTCGCTGCAGGCTCTCGGCGGAGCGCTCGCTGAGCGGGGAGGGCAGCTGTATCTGGCGGCGGGAGACACCCTCGCCGAGCTCAACCGGCTGATCGCCCGCAGCGGTGCCTGCGCGGTCTATTGGACGCGCTGCTACGAGCCGGCGCTGATCGAGCGCGACTCGCAGATCAAAGCCGAGCTACGCAGGCAAGGAATCGCCGTCGAGAGTCAACCGGGCAACCTCCTGCTCGAGCCCTGGCGGCTCAGCGGGTCGCAACAGCGTCCTTATAAGGTCTTCACGCCATTCTGGCGCAAGCTTGCTGCGCAACTGACGCCGCAACGGCCGCTACCCGCGCCCCGTCCGCGGCTGTGGCTGCGAATTCCAGGGAGCCTTCCGTTGGACGCCCTCGAGCTGCAGCCCCGTATTGCCTGGGCTGGTGGACTCACCCGGACCTGGCGGCCGGGTGAGGCGGGTGCCCGGGAGAGATTGCGCCGCTTCTGCGGGCGCGCGCTCGCGGACTATGCCGCCGGCCGCGATCGGCCCGCGAATGCCGGCACGTCGCGCCTGTCGCCGCATCTGCACTTCGGCGAAATCACGCCGCGTCAGATCCATCATGCGCTGAGCAAGCGAGCCGAGCGAGTGAATGAGGCGGGACGAGCGGCCATCGACGCTTATCTGCGCGAGCTCGGATGGCGCGAATTCGCCCACCACATGCTGTTTCATTTCCCGGGCACCTGCGAGCGTAATTTCAATCGCCGGTTCGACGCCTTCCGCTGGGCGGAGGCCGATGCAAACGTGCTCGAGCGCTGGCAGCGCGGTATGACGGGCGTGCCGCTTGTGGATGCCGGCATGCGGGAGCTCTGGAGCACCGGTTGGATGCACAACCGGGTGCGCATGATCGCGGCGAGCTTCCTCACCAAGAACCTGCGGCTGCATTGGCTACACGGAGCCCGCTGGTTCTGGGATACGCTGGTCGATGCGGACCTCGCCAACAACACCCTCGGCTGGCAGTGGGTCGCGGGCAGCGGCGCCGATGCGGCGCCGTATTTTCGGGTATTCAATCCCTTCGCTCAGGCCGCCCGCTTCGATCCCGAGGCGGTTTACCTGAAGCGCTGGCTGCCCGAGCTCGCGGCGCTGCCGGCTGTGCTGCTGCATGAGCCGTGGCGCGACCCGGCCGCCCTGGCCCGCTGCGGCTATCCCGAGCCCATCGTCGACCCGAAGGCCTCGCGGGAGTTGGCGCTCGCGGCGTTCAGGGCGCTCCCCCGGGTCTGAGCACCCATCGGCATCCGTTCGGGGTTGGATTCCATCGATCACTCCACACAGTGTCGTGCGCCCCGCCGGCCTATCCTGGCGGGAAAGGCCGCGCTTCTGCTCCCCTTGGCAGGCGCAAGAAGCGCTCCCTCATCTCGCCGCCACGCGCTTTGCCGGCAAATTGTGCCGCGAGGGTGAGCGCCGGCGGCCAAAGCTGCATGAGTGCGGCGAGCGCGGTTGCGACCCGTTGGCGCATGGCAAGCCGCGAGTAGAAGTGAGCCATCCGCATGCGCCGCGCGAACGCCACGCGAATTGCGCGGATATGAGCCTCCTGTACGTCCCCTATTACACTCTCATCGAGGTGAGAGGGCCGCTCACCGAGCAGTGACGCGAGCAGCGTGGCGGACTCGAGCGCCATGCAGATTCCCTCTCCGATCAACGGGTGGGCCTCTGCCGCGGCATTACCGACTGAGAGGACACCACGTATTTTCGGCGCATGGAAACCGGGGCGCAGGGGGCCGATCGATTTCCACTCTTCGTCCAGCCGCGCACCGTCGAGCGCCGCGGCGACACCATGACAGGTGCTGCGCAGGAACACCTCTACGGCGGCGCCCGCCGAGTCTGTCGCAGTCCGCGATCGCCAGTCGCGCAGGACGTCGCGGCGTATGCAACAGGCGACCGTCGTTCGGCCGCGGTCCGATACGACCATCCCGCCGTAGCCCCCCGGAAGTGACAGCACGGGCAGCAGTCCGGAAACCAGCCTTGTGTCCGAAAACGTCGCCTTGAATCCGAGCAGATCGGAATGATGCGGCCGCGCCGGGCTGCCATCGTTGGGATCTCGTTTGCCGCCGACGGGTTCGCGCTCCCATGAGCCGTGCGCATCGACCACGATCGCGACGGAAATCCTCTCGTCCGCCGCGCGAGGCCGCTGCCCGAGAGCAGGCCGTGACCGATACTCACATACGAATTCGCCGGGCCTACCGTACAGGCGTCGTGCTTGGGCGGGCTGGATGACGCGCACGCCGAGCTCGCGCGCTCGCTCGAGCAGCACGGCATCCAGGAGGTCTCGACCAATCGCGCGCCCGTAGCGATAGGGTCCGGTGGGGCAGGGCGGCATGTCCGCGATGGCGGTTCGGTAGCGCGTCATCCACGCGACGCGGCGGATCTCTGGACCCGCGGCGTCGAGTAAACGGTCTGCGACACCGAGTTCGTGCAGACGGTGCAGGCTCGCAGGACCGAGACATTCGCCGCAGACTTTCTGGCGCGGGTACGGCGATCGTTCGATGATGGCCACACGCCAGCCTGCGCGCGCGAGGCGAATGGCGGTCGAGGCGCCCGCGGGACCGGCTCCGATCACCAGGACGTCGGCATCGGGGTGACTCATCGGATCACTGATGGGGCACGATCAACCGCCGTGCCGCGAGGCAGTGGGTGAATGGATAGGCGAAATACTCCTCGATTCGCCACGCATCGGCGCCTTGAGGCCACAGCGCCGAGAGCTCGCGAGCTGCAAAGCCCGCATCGACGCTCGTCGCCGCATCATGGCGCGTTATCTCGTTCGCTCCGAGCAGAATCAGCAGTTGGCTCGCTAACCGGCTGAACGCATTCCGGCGCGGCTCACAGGCCACGAACGCGTCTGCGCGGGCCGCGACGGCTGCGAGCAACTCCGTCAGGTCGGGCGGTCGAAAGTGATGCAGAAAGAGCGTCGTCAGGCAAAGGTCGAAGCGCTCACCCCGAGCCGAACGGGCCCACTCGATGGCATCCGCGCGCAGGGCCTGTACGGTCCAGCCCAAGCGGGCAAGGTCTGTTCGGGTCGCCTCACTCACCAGATCATGCTGATCGAGAAGGATCACATCCCCGCCGGGCCACGAGGTGCGCAGGGCGCGCAACAGCCGCAACAACAGCGTTCCGTCGCCCGCGCCGAGCTCGATGATCCGCCGAGGCGGCGCTTGCAGGTGCAGGCGCGAGATCGCGCGCAAGAGGATCGACAGGGAGCGCATGGCGCGATGAACACGCTGCAGGTCGCGGCGAGAGCGGCGGGCACGCGGGTCATCGGGTGGCAAGCGGTCCAGATGCTCGGGGCGAACCAGGCGCGGGGCAGCGGCGGCCACTGCATTACCCGACCGCAAGGAGCGCTCCGTGACAAGCGAATCCGGCACCGAACGAGGACAGCCACCACCATCCTCCCGGCGCCGCATCGGCGAGCGCAGCATCGAGCACGAAATAGACGAATGCGCTGCTCAGATTGCCATAGTCCCGGAGCACTTGCCGGCTGTATTGCAATGCGTCTGCGTCGAGCCGCAGGCTGTCTTCGAGCGCGGCGAGCACGTCGCGTCCGCCGGCATGCATGATCCAGGCGGTGATCGCCGATTGCGGCACATGCGCACGCTCGAGCGTCGCATCGAGTGCCTCCTTCGCGCAGGCCGCGGCCTTTTGCGGGACTTCGCGGGTCAGGATGTTGCGCAGGAGACCGTTTCGGGTCTCGAAGCGCAGAGTGTTCCGGGCCGCAGGCTCGAGAACCGAGCCGGACGCGCTCCACTCGATTCGCCGGCGCGAGGCCGGCGGACGCCGCGACAGCACGGCTGCGCCGGCGCCATCTCCAAAGAGGCACGCGCTGATGAGGACCCCCGGATCATCGTCCAGATACATGGCGGCGCTGCAGACCTCGACCGAGATCGACAACACGTGATCGCAGTGCTGCGAGTCGAGCAGGGCCGCACAGAGCTGCCAGTTCGGCAGCGCGCCGGCACAGCCCTGTCCGACGAGATCGAACGTCTGCACATGGCGCGAGAGACCGAGCCGCTCGCTCAGATAGCTCGTCAGGCCCGGACACAGATACCCCGTGCAGGTCGTCACGACGATGGCATCGATGCCTGCGGGCTCGAGCGCTGCCCGGTGCAGCGCCGTGCGTGCGGCATTTGTGGCGAGCGCCGGAGCGTGGGTCGCAAAACGCCTGTGCAGGGTATCGGGCTCTATGGCGAACACATCCTGGAGGGAATCGACCGCGAGCCAGCGCGACTGCATCCCGTTATCTCTGGACAACACCAGGCGGGCGAGGGCGCGCGATCGCTCATCCAAGCGCAGAAACCAATCCGACGCGACGAATGCGGCCCAGCAGTCACTCTTGGTGTAACGCCGGCCGGGGGTCGCCGTGCCGAGCGCGTTCAGGTACATCGGGCGCTCGGGAGGACTGTCCGCTCGTGAGGCACTGTCCGGCTCACTTGGCGCCACACGGGCGCGGTGGCGGTCCGGATGCGCGCTTCCAGGTCTCCGTGCGTCCGAAGAGCTTCAATCCTATGTATCCACGCAGATGGAGCAGATCCCCGTCAGCCGTCATGGAGCCGCGATAGGTCCGCCCACTCTTGGGGTCGTAGAGATGACCGCCATCTGCCTGGAGTGGGTCGCGCTCGCTGAAATCCTCTCCGATCCGAAGTCCGCACAGCGGCCGGTCGCGCAGCGCCCGATCAGGATTGTGCACATCGGTGGCAGGGCGACCCGGCGGAAGGGAGGCGATATAGATGCACAGCTTGTGCCCGCAGGTAGCGATACGGATGAGAGATCCGGACGGCTCCACCCAGTAGCCGAGAATCGTGGCGCTTGCCGCGTGCAGGGCCGTGGTCGCGAGCACTGCGCAAAGCGCGAGTGGCAGCCGATGGGGTCGCAAGAGGCGCATGTCACGCTTTGGCACTGGCCATCCTGAAGAATCCTGACGTTGGCCGTGAGTTCCCGGTAGGACGAGGCAGGTTTGCTGTGACGGACACGAGCATCCGGCGCTCCCGCGCGCGGGCTACCGGCCGTGGCCTCTGCCTGGGCCGGCGACTGCTCGCCGGCCGCAGATTCCGACCTTTCAGCTCAGGGGAAGCCTGCTTCGGCGGAGTCGGAATTCCCTGAGGAATTCTCCAAAAGGAGTCCAGGAGTGATGGCGGGGTCTGTCCTCGCTCTGGCCGACGCGGACCACTCTGAAGTCGGGCGGCCTTCTGCGCGGCTGCACCGCTTGCTGTGCGCCCGACGGCCCGGGAGCCGCAGCTCTTGCGCGTCCTGCAAGGGGCTCCCTGTCGACCGGCCGCGGGCACTCGGGATAGCCCGGATGCAGGCAACCGATCTGCACCCGCCACTCGCCGTCTTCCTCTATCGAAACCGGCAATGGCCGATCGGACAAGGATCCCACCCGATGACCGAACTCCTCCGCGTAGCCGCCCGCCAGATACGAATTGCGGTCGGCCTCGTGCAGGCTTCCCCTGGCCGCGGGACGATCCGCCCACTCGGGGAAATAGCAATGGTCGTCCCAATCGGAGCCTGATACGTCTTGCATAGCTGACTCCTCCTCCGGGAGTGCCGCCTGGAGATGGTTCTCGCGCCGCTCATGCTCCGGCTTCCCATCTCGCCAGCGCCTCGCTCGTCATCTGCTGCACACGATACCCGATCCTCTGGCAGAGTGGACCGGTCGTTCACCACCGTGCGGGCTCCGAAAGTGCCGACGATCAGCCAATGACCCCGCGGTGGAGCTTCGCCGCGGCCCTGCGCCGGCGCGGGGCGCGCGAAGTCTCGTTCCTGCTGAGCGTATGGTTCAAGGGGCTAGACGGATTCCTGGAGCTGATCGGCGGCGCCGCTCTCCTCGCGGTCAATCCCGGCGCCATTCTGCACATCGTGAGTCTCCTCACCCAGGATGAGATCGCCGAAGACCCTCGCGATCTCGTAGCGAACGCGTTGCGCCACGCGGCGGGGCGACTCACCTTCGCGACCGAGCATTTCATGGCCGTGTATCTGATCGTCCATGGAGTCGTCAAGCTCGCCCTGGTCTGGGCGCTGCTCGCGCGTGTTCTGTTGGCGTATCCCCTGTCGATGGTGATCTTCACCGGCTTCATCGTCTATCAGTTGTATCGCTACACGTTCACACACGGCGTGGGGCTGCTCGCCCTGTCGGCACTCGACTTCGTCGTGATCGGGCTCGTATTCCTCGAGTATCGGGCGCTGTGCGCTCGGAGATGCTGAAGGAGACGGCCGTCGTTCCGTCGCTGGCGAGCCAGCGATCGCTCTGTCTCGCGGAGTCCCACTTCGGCCCAAAAAACGGCTTGTGGAGAAGAGGACCCACCAGGCCCGGCAGGGGAACACTGGCGAGAAGGGTCGTGAGCGCAGCGTCATCGCCCAGTTGCGCCCGGGTCTCCTCGATATGAACCACGCGTATGTAAGC
The DNA here is from genome assembly GCA_028870635.1 of Gammaproteobacteria bacterium. GTDB lineage: Bacteria > Pseudomonadota > Gammaproteobacteria > Steroidobacterales > Steroidobacteraceae > 13-2-20CM-66-19. The sequence goes on from JAGWPE010000068.1 coordinate 16,716, forward strand.
CGGCGAGGGGAAGCCCGAGATGCGATCGGCTCGTCGAATTCTGGCCCCGAGCGCCTCGTCTATGGGGCAGTACTGCTCGCGCTCTTTGGCGGAGTCGGTCCGGGAAATATAACTGCCGAGCCGTAGCTGCGCAAGGAAGATGCCGGGGCCGTTGCGCCGGCTGCTCGGGCGGAGCATCCTGAAGCTCGGCTGCAACCGTAATGGTACTCGAGCCTCATGAGCTTTCATCTGGTTGCCGTGGCTTGCTCGCGGCTCGGCGGGGCTGAGATTTCAGGCAATCAGCCGTCTTGAAACCGCGCCTTGGCCCTTCCGACTGGAGGCATGCGGTGCCCGCTGCCCGTCCCCTTCGCTCTCTTTCGGGAGTCGAGCTTCGCAGGCGGTTGGATGCTGCCATGGCCGAGGGGGACGGACTCGCGGGTGCACACGGCATTCACGAGCTCTGGATGCGCGCGGAGCTGGGTATGGATATCGATCGGGCGCTGGATCGGCTCTGGAAAGCCGCCGCGAGCTCGATCCCGGAATGGCTACCGATGACCCATGTCGAGTGGCTGCCGGACGTTTACGAGATCGCCGGCCGCTTTGGCGCGGCCCGCAAAGGGCGATCGAATATCTACCTGGTGCTTCTGGACTATCGCGATCGCGAGGGCGGCCCCTACGGGGTGTATGTTGGCATGAGCGACTACACTCCCGCGCAGCGATTCGATCAACACAAAGCCGGCATCCGCGCCTCAGGCAGCGTCCTCAAGCGCGGCCTCGAAGTCCTCACCGGCCCGACGCTGCACCTGCAGCGCATCCCTCGTTCCGAGGCCGCAGCAATCGAGGCTGGCCTCGCCGCGGCACTCGCCGACGCCGGTCTTCTGGTTCAGGGCGGCCACTGACCGGCTTGGGATCCGGGAGGCCTCAGAGGCCGAGATCCGACAATCCCGCGTGGCCGTCGGGCCGCCGGCCGAGCGGCCAGCGATACTTGCGGTCGGCTTCCGTGATCGGCAGGTCGTTGATGCTGGCGTGACGGCGACGCATGAGCCCGTGCTCGTCGAATTCCCAGTTCTCGTTGCCGTATGAGCGAAACCACGATCCGCTGTCGTCGTGCCACTCGTACGCGAAGCGAACCGCGATGCGGTTGCCGGTGAAGGCCCAGACTTCCTTGATGAGACGGTAGTCGAGCTCGCGCAGCCACTTGCGCTCGAGGAAGGCGATGATCTCGGCGCGTCCGTTGATGAATTCCGCGCGGTTACGCCAGCGGCTGTCCTCGGTGTAGGCGAGGGCGACACGCTCGGCCTCGCGTGTGTTCCACGCATCCTCGGCCGCGCGCACCTTCTGGGCGGCCGTTTCGGCGGTGAAGGGAGGCAGGGGTGGGCGGCTCGACATCTGAAAACCTCCGCAGCGCCCGCTCAGCGGACGTGCTCGATCGTAAGGTAGGACCCGAAGCGCCATGGCGTCAACAATGCGCCGGCCGCCATGGCCGAGTGTATCGTCACGAGAACATGACAGCGTCTACCGCGTTGTTGCAGCGGTGGCGACGAGCGGCCGCCACCAACCGGCCCGGCGCCATGGGAGCTCCTCAGTCATCGGACGGGCGAGTGCCGCGAAGCTTCCGCGTCCGGCTTGTATGCCGTCCGCTGGCAGCCTGTGGCGGCTAGAATGTGGCGTCATCCGAAGAAAGAGAGATCATGACCGATTCGCCCTCGCTGCCGACCCTACTCGTTCCCGGCCTGCTGTCCTCGCCCCGCCTCTTTGCGGAGCAGATTCCCGAGCTTTGGCGCCTGGGCCCGGTGACCGTGGCGATTCACACGCGAGATGACAGCATGGGCGCCATAGCCATGCGCATTCTCGCGAGCGCGCCGCCGCGATTTGCGCTCGCGGGGCTCTCGATGGGCGGCTACATCTGCTTCGAGATCCTGCGCCAGGCTCCGGAGCGGGTCGCCAAGCTCGTACTGCTCGATACCACCGCGCGGCCTGACGCCCCGGAACAGAGTGAGCAGCGCCGGTCACAGATCGAAATGGCGCGGGCCGGGCGGCTCGGTGAGGTCGCGGACATGCTCTTCCCGAGGATGGTGCACGCACGCCGCTGGGGCGATGAGGCATTGCGCCGCATCTGGCGCACGATGGCGCAGGAGGTGGGGCCCGAGGGATTCAGCAACCAGCAGACGGCCATAATGGGCCGGCCGGACTCGCGGCCCGGGTTGGCCGCCATCCGCTGTCCGACGCTCGTGGTCGTGGGCGACGGTGACGTGCTCACCCCGCCTGAGCGGGCCGAGGAGATCGCGAACGGGGTACCTGGCGCGCGCCTGAGCGTGATCCGGGATTCCGGTCACCTCTCGACGCTCGAGCAGCCTGCCGCGGTGACCAGGAGCATGCAGGAGTTCCTGCTCAGGGACGCCTGAGCTGCGCAACGTTGACTTCCGCGCGCAGGGCGAATCCCAACCGCTCGTATAGCGATATCGCCGCCCGGTTGGTTTTCCACGCGTGCAGGAATGCCTGATCGCCGCGGGCCTGAATGCGGTGGGCGACCGCCGCGGAGAGGCGATGCGCGAAGCCGCGGCCGCGGAAATCGGGGTGGGTGCAAACCCCGCTGACTTCCGTGTAGCCAGGGAACCGCATCCGCTCGCCGGCCATGGCCGCCAATCGTCCATCGATGCGGATTCCGAGGAACGATCCCATGACATGGGTGCGCGAGAGGAAGGGTCCGGGCTCCGTGAGCTTCGCCAATGCCAACATCTGCGCCGCATCGTCATCGCCGAGTGGTGCGATGTCATCCCCGGCGGCCTCGAAGGGCGTCCCGGGGGGAGCGACCATCTGCACCCCCTTGGCCTCCCGGGCGGCGATGAGCTCCGGCGGTACGGCGATCACTGGAACCTGCAGCAGGAGCACGCTCTCGCCCGGCCGCACCAGAGCGGCAAGCGCCGCCAGCGCCGGTGGGCTGTCGTCGCACGGCGAGGCGAAGAGATTGACGTCCCGCACGAACCGCCGAGCCAGCGCATTGCCTTCGGAGAGGGCGGCATGGTGAGTGCTCAGGCTGGCCCAGACGGGGCGTTCAAGCGGGTGCATTCATCCGATCATACATGCGCGCAGACGGCCCGTGCAGCCCGCTGAGCCGTGGCGGTATAGTGTATTGGGCCTTGCGGGCTCGGTGGAGGAGGTAGCGTGACTGCTCACTATCTGCTGAAGACAGAACCCTCGGAATATTCGTTTGCCGACCTGACGCGCGACAAGGAGACGGTCTGGGACGGCGTGTCGAACCCCGTGGCGCTGCGCAACATGCGCGGGATGACTCCGGGGGACAGGCTGGTGATCTACGAGACCGGAAGCGTCAAGAGCGCGGTGGGTGCGGCCAGCGTCGTCTCGGTGCAAGGGGCCGACGCGAAGGAGCCGAGATTGAAGATCAAGGCCGCGAAGCCGTTGCCCAAAGCGGTTCCGCTTTCCGAGATCAAGGCGAGCAAGCTCTTCGCCGATTCACCTCTCGTGCGGCAGGGACGCCTGAGTGTCGTGCCGCTCACCCTCGAGCAGTATCGATACATGAGCGGCGAATAGGGCGCGGAATCGCGCTTGCCCCGTGCCGCACTACCCCCTACGCTTGCCGCAATCCTTCAAACCTCAAGGAAATCCAATGTCGGTAGTCTTGCTGGAGCGGCCCGTTCCGGGGGTCGCCCTCCTGCGGCTCAACCGCCCGGACCGCCTCAATGCGCTCAACATGGAAACGCGCGTGACCCTGGCCTCGCATTTCACGCAGCTGGCCTCGGACGAGGCCGTCAAATGCGTCGTGATCACAGGTGATGAGAAGGCATTCGCAGCCGGCGCCGACGTCACGGAGCTTGCTGAGCGCACCCCCACGGATGCGGCTTTCGCGAAGACGCGAGCCGCCTGGGCGGCAATCGAGCGCTATCGCCGGCCCATCATCGCCGCCGTGAACGGGTTCGCCCTCGGCGGCGGCTGCGAGCTCGCGATGCATTGCGACATCATCGTTGCGGGGGAGGGTGCCAAGCTCGGGCAGCCGGAGGTCAAGCTCGGGATCATGCCGGGCGCCGGCGGCACACAGCGTCTGGTGCGCGCCATGGGCAAGTTCGCCGCCATGCGCTGGCTCCTCACCGGGGATTTGTTGAGCGCCGCCGACGCGCAGGCCCTGGGACTCGTGTCGGAGGTGGTGCCCGACGGCCGGGCGCTGCCGCACGCGCTCGAGATGGCAACACGTATCGCCGCATTGCCGCCGCTCGCCGTGGCCGCCATCAAAGAGGCAGTGCTCCTCGGCGCTGACCTGCCGCTCGAAGCCGCGCTGCGGCTCGAGAGCCAGAGCTTTCAGATGTTGTTCGCCACCGAGGACCGGGCCGAGGGCATGCGGGCATTCATCGAGAAGCGCAAGCCTGAATTCAAGGGGCGTTAGATGTCAGATCAGTCGGAGCCGCTCGGGACGATAGGCGTCGTCGGCGCGGGTGCGATGGGCGCGGGCATTGCCCAATCGGCGCTGACGGCCGGGCTCGAGGTGATTCTGCACGACTCGAGCGCGGCGGCGCTCGCCAAGGCACGCGGCGAGATACACTCGCGAATCGCCAGGCTGGCGGAAAAGGGCCAGATCACCACGGCGGCGGCCGCCGCGGCCGAAGGACGGCTCAAGCTCGCGGAGCGGTTGCAGGAGCTCGCTCCGGCGCAGATCGTCATCGAGGCCATCATCGAGCAGCTCGAGCCGAAGCAGCGGCTGTTCACGGCGCTCGAGGACATCGTGCCCGCCGGCACCGTGCTCGCCACCAACACCTCGTCTCTGCCGGTCGCGGCGATAGCGCGCCCCTGCCGGCACCGCGAGCGCGTCTGCGGCCTGCATTTCTTCAATCCCGTGCCGCTCATGCGCCTCGTCGAGGTGATTCGCGCGGCCGACACCTCGGAAGCCACCATGCGGCGTGTGCTCGAGCTCGCCGAGCGCCTCGGCAAGACCGCCGTGCGGGTGAAGGACGTGCCGGGCTTTCTGGTCAACCTTCTCGGACGCGCTTATCTCACCGAGGCGCTGCACATCCAACAGGAGGGCGTCGCCTCGGCGGCCACGATCGATCGCATCATGCGCGAGGCCGCGGGCTTTCGCATGGGCCCGTTCGAGCTGATGGACCTGACGGGCATCGACGTCAACTTCCCGGCGACCCGGGTGGTCTATGAGGGCTTTCAGCACGACCCGCGCCTGAAGACAACCGCGCTGCACGAGTCGCTCTTCCTGGCGGGGCAGCTCGGGCGCAAGACCGGCCGAGGGTTCCACGACTACGGCGACGGGAAAGCTGCCTCTGCCGCTTCGGACGGCGGCGATCCGGGCGAGGCGCCCGTGACCGGGGCACCTGTCACGGTCTGGATTGCAGAGGAGGCGCGGGAGCTCGGGTGGGTATCCGAGCGTGGGCTGCGGCTCGTTGCCGCCGGTGAGGCCGAAGTGATGCTCGTGAGCCCCGCACCCGGGGAGGATGCGGCGACCGCTGCCGCCAGACTCCGGCTCGATCCGGCGCGCGTGGTTGCGGCGGATTGGGTCGGTTTGGAGAGGAGCTTTTTGACGTTGATGGCGCCTGTCGGCGGCGACGGTGCGGCCCGAAAGCTCGGCGCTGCGCTGCGCGGCACCGGCCTCTCAGTGGCGGTGATCGGGGATTCCCCGGGCTTCGTCGCAGCGCGCATACTCGCCATGATCGTCAACCTCGCGTGTGAGGCCGCACAGCTCGGAATCGGCACCCCGGAGGACATCGATGTTGCGATGCGCCTGGCGCAGAACTATCCGCGGGGCCCCTTCGAGTGGGGTGAATGGCTGGGTGCGCAGCGGATTCATGACATGCTGCGGCGGATCCAGGAGGTCACCGGCTCCGATCGCTACCGTCCGAGCCTCTGGCTGCGGCGTCGGGCATTGCTCTCGCTGCCGCTGCGGACTCCTCAGTGATCGACGGCAAGCGCGCGCTCTCGAGGTCCCCGAGAAAGCTGGAGACGAACTGCGCCAGGTCCACCCAGTCGGTGAGCTCGTGGTCGCGGCTGGTATCGAGGGGGCCGCCCTTGCGATACGCAATGTACTTCATGGCCCATCGCTTCAGAAAATCGTAGGACGCATAGCGGAAGGCTCCGGCGACATGGTGGACGCGCCGGGGCGTCCAACCGGTCTGCTGCGTGAAAGCGGCGATGCATTGCTCGAGTCCATGGACGTCATCGCTATCGCCGCTGGCTGCGGCGAGCGAAACGGAGAGGAACGCATTGGGTCGCGCGCCGATACCGTCCAAATGCGTCCTCACGAAATGAATCACGGCCGATTGGTAGTGTCCGGCGTGGAGTGAGGCGGCGATGATGACGGCATCGAACCCCAGCAGGTCGATTGCAGTCGCGGTTGGGTCGATGGCATTTGCCAGTTGCGTCTCATGTCCTTGCTGTGCCAGGTGGTCTGTCACAAACGTGGCGACTTTCTCGGTCTGACCCTCGGTGGTGCCGTAAACCAACAGGAATTTCATGCTCGTGGCCCCTGTCGTTTGCAATGGATGGCCGGTCAGGCGGCGCGGTGCGCGGTACTCGCGAAGCGTATGCCGTCCTCGGCGCATAGTTGGCGGACGGCTGCGCGGGCGCTCATCAATCCTCCCGGCAAGCCGCCGCCGGGCATGACCCACTGGCCGGCCATGTAGAAGCTCGCAAGACCGGGAAGGTGGTTCGGCAGCGGCCGCAGGCCGATTTGCGGTGTGGGCAGCCAGCCCTCCATGCTGCCGCGCCAGTTGCCCGTAAAGCGAACCACCGTCGCCGGGGTGGAGACGTCCGTCACTTCGATACCGGAGCGCAGCCCCGGATGGGTTTGCTCGAGGACATCCGCGACGAGCCCGGCGATGCGCGCCTTCTCCGCGCGGTACCGTTCCGGCTCGCGCTCGCGCAGCTCCACCCAGTAGGCGCAATCGTACGTTGGCAGGAAGCACGTGAGGGCGGTCTTGCCGGGAGGCGCAAAGGTCGGGTCGAAGTGGAAACAGCGGTAGGAGAGCTGTCTCAGCTGCGTACGCGGATCGACGGCGAGCGGCTCTTCGAGCACGCGAGCCCCGAATCCCGGCAGATGCGACAGATCCTGCGCGATGCCGAGCGAGACCTGCACGTAGGAGGGATAGGGCTTCCAGCTCGAGTAGGCGGCCTCGAGACGTGGCTCGTTGTAACGGCCACCGAGCAGCCGCCGCAGTGTTGCGTGCCCGTCCGCTGCGGAGATCACCCGATCCGCGCGCAGGGTCTCGCCGCCTTCGAGTCGTACGCCCACCGCGGCGTCCTTCTCGATGAGAATGCTCTGCACGCGTGCCGACAAACGCAGGCGCGCTCCCAGCCGCCGCAGATTCTCGGCGATGAGGCGAATCACGGCCTGCGAGCCCCCGATCGGATAGCCCGCCTGCCCGGCGCTCATCCAGGCGAGGGCGAAGGCGAGCGTGATCGCCATCATTTGCGAGGATTCGCCGGCATCGAAGAAAGCGCGGATGAGCGGATCGCGGAAGCGGCCGCCGTACTCGGCAATGCTCGTGCGCGAGAAGCGGCGCAGCTTCGCGGCTTCGGGCAGCAGACGCAGGTAACCCAGCCACGCCGCGGGGCCGTGTTCGCCGGGATCGGGCACGGGCGTGTGCGCGAACTGGCGCACCGCGCCCGCAAAGTCGCGGATCGCCTCGGCATCCTGCGGCGAGCGGCGCAAGAGCGCGTTCTGCATGCGCTCGGCGTTCGTGTAGATGCTCAAGCTCTGGCCGTCGGCGGCCTCGATGCGAACGAACTCCGCCGGATAGAGGAATCGCAGCCGGTCGATGTCGAACAGCTCGCGCCATTGCCGGTACATCGGGCTCGCGGAACTCGAGCCGAGGAGCCAGTGCAGGCAGGTCTCGAAAGTATAGCCGCCGCGGGTCCAGCTCGTCGCCAACCCTCCCGGCGCATCGTGCTGCTCCAGCAGCTCCACGTCGTAACCGCATTGGCGCGCATACACCGCCGCGCACAGGCCAGTGATGCCGCCGCCGATGACGAGGAGCTTGCGAGGTCGGCCCATGATCCACAATTGAACCG
>JAGWPE010000069.1 GCA_028870635.1 Gammaproteobacteria bacterium
CGAAGACCTTCTATCTGGATCTGCGCCTCGCCAAGGCGAGGACGCTGCTGCGCCGGACGTTGGGGTCGCTGCGCACCATCGCCCTCGAGTGCGGCTTCGGCTCGCCTTCTCATTTCTGTCATGCGTACAAGCGCCGGTATGGCATTCCCCCTACGCACGAGCGCCGCTCATTCGCCGGCGCAGACGACGCTGGGCAGCCATCCCTGCAGCGCCCGCCAGTCCGGCTCCAGGCTCGCAAACCGGCTCAGTGTTAGGCTCGACAGATCGGCGAAACCGCACGTCCCGGTGACCACCAGATCTCGGATCGCCCGTCCCGCGGCCGGCGAGAGCCCGAATCCCACGCTCGAAAGCGTCGCAATCGTCAGGTTCTCCACGGCGGCCGGTCTGTCGATGACGGGCCGTCCGTCAGGGGTGTTCTCGATGAATCCCGCCCAGCTTCGTATCACACGCGCATGAGCGGCCTTCGGCAGGAGCTCGCAGAGCCGACGGGCGATGCTCGCTTGCAGTGGCGTGGAGTGCGGACGCGTGTGCTCCACGTCCGCTACATCGATCCATTCGTGAGGACCGCCGCCGTACGCGAGATTGCCCCGCAGGGTCTGCCGGCCGTAAAGACCGTTGCCGTCTACGCCACCTAGCGTCATCAGCGGCAGCGGCTCCGTCACGATCATCTCGGCACGAGCGCTCATCAGCGGCACGGTCACTCCGAGGAGGGAGGCAAGCTCTGCGGTCGCAGGTCCCGCGGCGATGACGACGTGATCGCAGGCAAATGTACCGCGGCTGGTCCTTACGCCCGCTACATGATTGCCCCTCATCTCGAAGCCCAACGCACGAGTGTGTTGCAGGAGCCGCCCTCCCCAATCGCGCATTGCCCAGGCGTAAGCCTGCAGCGTGCGATGAGGGTTCGCGTGTCCGCCGAAATGGTGAAAGTAGCCGCCGAAGACATCGTCTCCCGCGAGCGGCACGAGCTCCCGCACCTGCTTGGCATCCAACACATCGGAACGGAAGCCCTGCCGGGAACCGTTCTCGAGCGCGCGCCGGTATAGCTCGAATTGCCGCTCATCGAGCGCAATGCGGATGCGATTCGCCTGGAACTCGGTCGGGTAGCCGAGCAGCTCGTCCATCAGGGGCCACAGGCGCTGCTCTTCCTGAAATAGCGGGCTGTGATGGTGCGAGCAGCCGCCGCCATTGCGTCCGGAAGCCCCCCACCCAGCGGCGCCCGCCTCGATGACGAGGGTATCGACACCGTCGCGCGCCAGCCACCAACCGGCACTCAGCCCGGTGACGCCCCCGCCGATGATGACGACCGTAGCGCTCGCGCCGTCGCGCGAGCTCATTCGCCGGCCACCGGCTCGTCCGCGCAGGATGCGGCCGCGGAGTATGAAGGCGCCAGCCGCCAGAAGGGAATCCATTGCGAGGGTATGCCGAACCAACTCTCCCAGCCCTCACCCATTGCAGGCGCCTCGGGCAACGCTGCCAGTTGTGCGAGCCGCAGGGGTCGCACCGGCGGGCGGTACGTCGCGAGCGCAATGTCGGCGAGCGCGCTGCCGGTACCCAAGGCCATGAGCGCCGCGATCTGCTCGCGGCAGCGCCGCCCCTGGCACGGCCCCATGCCGGCGCGGGTGAGCCGCTTCACTACATCGGGATGGGGCGCCCGCTCCGGGTCCACCGAGCCGAGCCGCCAACCTCCAGGCACTTCTTGGCGCCACTGCAGGTAACGGGGCGGATGCAATCCGAGAATGTCGGCAGCGGTCACCTCCTCGCACTGGCACACGAATGGGGCGGCCGCCGCCTTCAAAGTCATGGCCCGCACCCACGCCAAGCGCTCGAGAGCGACGTCCCACACGGCGGGATCGGGCGATACCGCCGCCTCCTCTCGGCCACCGGGCTCGACGCCGAGGGCGCGAAGCGCCGCGACGGCGGCGATTCGTCCTTCGCGCCGAGCTGTGTCATCCGACAGCGTCTTCGAGGGCCAGATGCCGGCGCAATCCCCTGCGGCATACAGAAACGGCAGTGAGGCTCGTTGCGAGCCATCGATGACGGGCACGTGGCCGCCGAGTGCGGCTTGAAAGCTCACGCTGCAGCCAGCGGCCTCGATCAGCTCGATGGCGGGAATGGCGGCCACCGCCAGCAGCACGGTGTCGCATTCGATCCGCTCGAGCGGGCC
>JAGWPE010000070.1 GCA_028870635.1 Gammaproteobacteria bacterium
AAAACGATAGTCCACGAAGTCGAAGTCCTCGTAGCGGTACTCGAGGATGCTCGGCGGACGGCGCCGCAGCACCAGCCGCGGCAGCGGGTACGGCTCGCGCGACAGCTGCAGGTCCGCCTGTTCGAGATGATTCAGGTACAGGTGGCAGTCGCCCCCGGTCCAGACGAGCTCGCCCGGCTCGAGATCGCACTGCTGCGCGAGCATGTGGGTGAGGAGCGCGTAGCTCGCGATGTTGAAGGGCACGCCGAGGAAGACGTCCGCGCTGCGCTGATAGAGCTGACACGACAGCCTGCCGTTGGCCACGTAGAACTGAAACAGCGCATGGCACGGCATGAGGTGCATCTGCTCGAGCTCGCCGACGTTCCACGCGCTGATCAGGATGCGGCGCGAATCGGGATTGCCGCGCAGCAGCTCGAGGGCCACGCGGATCTGGTCTATGGTACGGCCGTCGGCCGCGAGCCATGCCCGCCACTGCTTGCCGTAGACCGGTCCCAGCTCGCCGCGCTCGTCGGCCCATTCGTCCCAGATGCTGACACCCTGATCGTGGAGCCAGGAGACATTGGTGTCGCCCCGCAGAAACCAGAGCAGCTCGCAGACGACCGAGCGCACGTGGACCCGCTTGGTGGTGACCAGCGGGAATCCCAGCGACAGATCGAAGCGCAGCTGCTCACCGAAGAGCGACAGCGTCCCGGTGCCCGTGCGGTCGCCTTTGCGCGCGCCGCTTTCCAGGATGCGGCGCATCAGATCGAGATAGGCTTTCATCGCGCGCGGCTCACTGCGCGGTGGCGAAGTTACCCGAGCGCACGCGAGCGCTGTAGGCGTAGGTGAGCAGGGCGCCGCCGATGAGGATCATGGGCAGCGACAGCACCTGCCCCATGGTGAGCCAGCCCCAGGCGAGATACCCGATCTGCGGGTCCGGCATGCGGACGAACTCCACGAGAAAGCGAAAGCTGCCGTAAAGCAACAGGAAGAGCCCCGCGGGGGCGAGCCGCGGGCGCGCCTTCGCGGTGAACAGCCACATCACCGCGAAGAGCACGATTCCCTCGAGAAAGCCCTCGTAGAGCTGCGAGGGGTGGAGCACCTGGCCGTGGTAGAGGAAGCCCCAGGCGAGCGTGGTCGGCTTGCCCCACAGCTCCCCGTTGATGAAGTTACCCATCCTGCCGAAGAAGAGGCCGGGCTCCGGCAGAGGAGCCGTGAAGTCGAACACGTCGGCGATGTTGCGGCCGCGCCGCCAGGCGAACAGGGCGAGGGCGATGACGCCGCCGATGAAGCCCCCGTGAATGGACATCCCCCCGTCCCAGATCTCGAACGGGTACCACGGGTTCTGCGCCGTCCAGAAGCTGAGGCCGTAGATGAGTACATAACCCAGCCGGCCGCCGAGAATGCCGCCCACCATGGCGAAGAAGACGAGGTCATCGACATCCACCGGCTTCCAGGTCGAGCCCGGCCGGGCGGCGCGGCGGCGCGCGAGCAGCCATCCGGCCCCGAACCCGAGCAGGTACATGATGCCGTACCAATGCACCTTGACCGGCCCCAGCCGAAAGGCGATCGGGTTGATGTCCGGGTAGACGATCATGGCGGCGAAGTTTAGCCGACCTCGCGCGTCACGCGGCAGAAGAAAGCCTTGAGGTAGCGCGTTTCCGGGATGGCGGGATGCACCGGATGGTCGGGCGACTGGCCGCCGGACTCCAGGATCTGGACGAAGCGGCCGGTGTGGCGGGCGGCCGTCTGGATGGCCGTCACCAGCTCCTCGGGCGCCAGGTGGTATGAGCAGGAGCAGGAGACGAGCAGCCCCTCCCCCTCGATGAGGGACAGGGCGAGCTGATTGAGTTTGCGGTACGCGGCGGTTCCCTGCGGGATGTCCTTCTTGCGCTTGATGAAGGCCGGGGGATCGAGCACCACGACATCGAAGCGCTCTCCCCGCTCCTGCAGTGCCTTCATCGCCTCGAACGCATCGCCTCGGATCGCCTCCAGCGCGACGCCGTTCGCCTGCGCGTTGCGCCCGGCGAAGTCGAGCGCCGTCTCCGAGGAATCGATGCAGCTTGCAGCGGCCGCGCCCGCTTTCAGGGCGGTGACGCTCCACGCGCCCACGTAGCTGCACACGTCGAGAACCCGCGCCCGAGGCCAGAGATAGCGCCTCAGACGCGCCCGGTTGTGAGTCTGGTCGTAGAACCAGCCGGTTTTCTGTCCTTGTATCAGCGGCGCAGCGAAGCGGAGGCCGGCCTCGACGGCGGTGATCTGCGCCGGAATCTCGCCGAAAGCGGCCTCGGCGACCTGCGGCAAATGCTCGAGCTGCCGCGCCGCGGAGTCATTCTTCCAGTAAAGAGCTGCCGGCGCGAGCAGGGTGCGCACTGCTTCGGCGACGGTATCCTTCAACGCCTCCATGCCCGCGGTGGCGATCTGCCCCACCAGCACATCGCCGTAGCGGTCGAGAACCAGCCCGGGCAAGCCGTCGGATTCTCCGAATACGAGCCGGTAGTAGGGCTCGCGGTACAGTCGCTCCCGCAGCGTTAGCGCCGCCCGCAGACGAGTATCGATGAGCTCGCGGACGACGGGCTGGGCGGCGTCCCTGCTCAAGATTCGGGCGCAGATGAGCGCATGCGGGTTGACATAGGCGTGGCCCAGGAATTGGCCGCGGTGCGATGTGATCTGCGCGAGATCTCCGGGCGCAAAGGCCGAGAGCGGGGTGGCGTCGGAGTCGATCTCATTGCTGAAGATCCACAGATGCCCCCCGGCCAGGCGGCGCTCTTCGCCGCGCTTGAGGCGCAGCTCGCGGGAGCGGCCGGTATCGGCGCGGAGCGTGGACGAAAGAGAGGGCAAGGCGGGCTCGATGGGCGGTTCGGCGGGCCGGCAGTATACAGAATGGGCGATAGGGGTATTCTTCCGGGCTGCATGGACACCCGACATCTGAACCCGGACGGCACGCCGAAATACACCAACCGGCTGATCGCCGAGACCAGCCCCTATCTGCGCCAGCATGCGCACAACCCGGTCGATTGGTATCCCTGGGGCGAGGAGGCCTTCGCGCGGGCCCTCGAGGGGCGCAGACCCGTCCACCTCAGCGTCGGTTACGCCGCCTGCCACTGGTGCCACGTGCTGGCCGCCGAAAGCTTCGAGGACGAGGCGACGGCGCAGGTGCTGAATGAGCTGTTTGTCAACATCAAGGTGGACCGGGAAGAGCGCCCCGATGTCGACCGCATCTATCAGATCGCCCAGCAGATGCTGACTCAGCGCTCCGGCGGCTGGCCGCTCACCATGTTCCTGACACCGGACGACCGGCGCCCGTTCTTCGGCGGGACGTATTTCCCCAAGGAAGCCCGTTTCGGGCTGCCCGCCTTCAGGGACCTGCTGCTGCGCATCGCCCAGTACTACCGCGAGCACGAGGCGGAGCTGCGGCAGCAGAACGAGGCGCTCATGTCGGCCTTCGGGCAGCTCGAGCCGCCGCCTCCCGATGCGGCCGTCGAGCTGAGCGATGCGCCGCTGCGCCTCTGCCGCCAGACCTTGGAGCGGACCTTCGACCCCCGCTACGGCGGCTTCGGCGGCGCCCCGAAATTTCCGCACCCGAGATCGCTGGAGCTGCTGCTGCGGGAGTGGCGCGCCGGCGCCGAGAGCGACACCCCGGACCTGCATGCGCTCTACATGACGGGCCTGACGCTGCGGCGGATGGCCGATGGCGGCATCAACGATCAGCTTGCGGGAGGATTCTGCCGCTACTCGGTCGACGACTACTGGATGATCCCGCACTTCGAGAAGATGCTCTACGACAACGGCGGCCTGCTCGCGGTGTATGCCGACACGTATGTAGCGACCGGCGATACCTTCTACGGCAGCGTCGCCGCCGAGACCGCCGAATGGGTGCGGCGCGAGATGCAGTCACCCGAGGGCGGGTACTACTCGAGCCTGGATGCCGACTCGGAAGGGCACGAGGGCAAGTATTACGTCTGGGACCGTGACCAGGTGCGCGCGGCTTTGAGCGCGGAGGAATACGAGGCGTTCGCTCCTCGCTACGGCCTGGATCGCGAGCCCAACTTCGAAGGCCGTTGGCATCTGCACGTCTATCGCTCCATGGACGACATCGCATCGGCCCGCGAGCTTCCCCGGGAGAGCGTCGAGTCGGCATTGGCCTCGGCGCGGGAGAAGTTGCTGCGGATTCGCGAGCACAGGGTCCGTCCCGGAAGGGACGACAAGATTCTCTCTTCCTGGAACGCACTGATGATCCGTGGCATGGCCGTCGCCGCGCGGGCGCTCGGTCGCGACGACCTGGCGGAGTCCGCCGGGCGCGCGCTCGACTTCGTGCGCCAGACGCTCTGGCGCGATGGGAGGCTGCTTGCCACTTACAACGGCGGCCGCGCACATCTCAACGCATATCTCGATGACTATGCGTTCCTCGCGGATGCCGTCCTGGAGCTGCAGCAGGTCCGCTTCCGTGCCGATGAGCTGCGATTCGCGCGCGAGCTGCTGGAAGTGATTCTGGACCATTACACCGATGAGCGCGCCGGCGGTTTCTTTTTCACCTCGGATGATCACGAGCAGCTGATGCACCGGCCGAAGTCCTTCGGCGACGATGCCACGCCCGCGGGAAACGGTGTCGCGGCTTTTGCGCTGCAGCGCATGGGGTACATCCTCGGCGAAGAGCGTTATCTCGATGCCGCGGAGCGGACGGTTCGCGCCGGATGGGCAGTGATGGAGAGGTATCCGCAGGGCCACGCCAGCCTGCTCATCGCCCTGGACGAGGTGTTGCATCCACCGGAGATCGTGGTGCTGCGCGGCGACTTCGCGGCAATCGAGCCCTGGCGGCGCGAGCTCGTCCGGCTCTATTCGCCGCGGCGGATGGTGCTCGCCGTCGCCGCGGATGCGCCGGACCTGCCGCAGGCGATTGCAGAGAAGACCCCCAGAGGCCCGGCCGTGGCGTACGTATGCCGCGGCAACGTCTGCGGGGAGCCGATCGCCTCCTTCCCGGAGTTGACGGAGGCTTTGCGCGCGTAGCGCCAGCTAGGAATACAACTCCACCGCGCCGCCGATCGCCGCCGTGTTGATGGTCAGGGTCCGCTCCGTCGCGAAGCGCTGCAGGTAGTTCGGGCCGCCCGCCTTGGGCCCGGTGCCGGAAAGCCCTTGCCCGCCGAACGGCTGCACGCCGACGACCGCACCGATCATGTTGCGGTTCACGTAGGTGTTGCCCACGGGCAGCGCGTGGAAGACGTACTCCGCCATGCTCTCGAGCCGGCTGTGCACGCCGAGCGTCAAGCCGAAGCCCGTGGACCGGACGGCTTCCAGCACCTTGCCCAGGTCTCCGGCGGGGTAGCGGAATACGTGGAGAATCGGGCCGAATTCCTCCGTCTTCAGCTGCTCGGGCGAGCCGAGCTCGAAGAGGCGCGGGCCGAAGAAATTACCGCTGCCCTCGCAATGCTCCACCGGGCATGAGTGGAGCAGCTTCGCCTCGAGCGTCATCCGGTCCGCGTGCTTGCGCAAGCGCTGCTGCGCGTCCGCGGAGATGACCGGGCCGACATCCGTCGCCGGATCGGCGGGATCACCGATGTTGAGGCACTTCATCGCGCCGATCAGCATCTCGAGGACGCGGTCCGCGATGTCGTCCTGCAGGTAGAGCACGCGCAGCGCCGAGCAACGCTGCCCGGCACTGGTGAATGCCGAGGCGACCACATCATCGACGACCTGCTCGGGGAGCGCCGTCGCGTCCACGATCATCGCATTCACCCCGCCGGTCTCGGCGATGAGCGGCACGATCGGCCCTTCCCGCCCGGCGAGAGTACGGTTGATGGTGGCCGCAGTCGCCGTAGAGCCTGTGAACGCCACGCCGGCGAGCGCGGGATGGGTGAGCGCGGTCGCGCCGAAGAGCGGTCCGTCCGCCGGCGCGAGCTGCAGCACATCGCGCGGGATACCCGCCTCATGCAGGAGCCGAGTCATCGCATGGGCCACGAGCGTCGTCGCCGGCGCCGGCTTGGCGAGGACGGAATTGCCGGCCATGAGGGCCGCCGTGACCTGTCCCGTGAAGATGGCGAGCGGAAAATTCCACGGGCTGATGCAGGCGAATACGCCGCGGCCCTGGAAAGAGAGGAGATTCCGCTCGCCCACCGGGCCGTCCAGCTCCCGGGGAGCGGCGAACAGCTCGCGGCCGCGCAACGCGTAGTAACGGCAGAAGTCCGCCGCCTCGCGAATCTCGGCGACCGCATCGGGCAGCGTCTTGCCGGCCTCGCGGACCAGCAGATGGAGGAAAAGGCCGCGCCGGCTCTCCAGCAGGTCCGCCGCCTTCTCCAGGCACGCGGCGCGGTGCGCTGCCGGTGTGGCGTCCCACCCGCGCTGCGCCCGCGCGCAGCTCGTCATCGCGGCGGCGATCTCCGCCTCGGTCGCATCCCGCGTAAGACCCACGATTTCCCTGGAATTGGCCGGTGAGCGCACCGGCACGCCCGGCTCGATCGCCTCGGCGTGGCTCGAGACCGGTCCGCCCAGGTAGGGCACACCCGCCGCCGCCCGGAGCTCTGCCTGCAACGCCGTGAGCTCCGCCGGATTGCCGAAGTCCGCGCCGCGCGAGTTGTGCCGCGAGCGGTAGAGCGCGCGCGGCTCGCGGATCCGCGCGGGACCGTTGTCGCGCGCCGCCGCCGCGGTCCCGCCCCCGGCCCCTGCGGAGTTGGGAATGACGTCGCCCATGATTTGCCCCACGACCTGCTCCACTGGAATGTCTCTGTTGAGGAAATGGTGCACGAAGGATGTGTTGGCGCCGTTTTCGAGCAGCCGGCGCACGAGGTAAGGCAGCAGCTCCTCATGCGTGCCGACCGGCGCGTATACGCGCACCGGCGGCAACTCGCGCGTGTCGGCCCGAACCGCGTCGTAGAGCGCCTGCCCCATGCCGTGCAGGCGCTGGAACTCGTAAGCCGCCCCCTGCGGCGCAATCGCCAACACCGCCGCCACGGTCAGCGCGTTGTGCGTGGCGAACTGCGGGTAGATGACGTCGCGCGCGCCAAACAGCCGCTGCGCGCAGACGAGATAACTGGCGTCGGTCGCGGCCTTCGAGGTGTACACGGGGAAACTGTCGAGCCCGCGCTCCTGGGCCCGCTTGATCTCGGCATCCCAGTACGCTCCCTTGACCAGCCGCACGGACATCCGGCGCCCGGTGCGCCCGGCAAGCTCCGCGACCCAATCCAACACCAGCGGCGCCCGCCTGCCATAGGCCTGAACGGCAAGGCCAAGGCCGCCCCAGCCGCGCGTGCCGGCATCGCCCGCCAGGGCCGCGAGGATGTCGAGTGACAGATCCAGCCGATCGGCTTCCTCGGCATCGACGGTCAGCCCGACTCCGGCGGCGCAGGCGCGGCGCGCGAGAGAGAGCATTCGCGGAACCAGGCTCTCCATGACCCGCGGATGCTGCGTCAGCGAGTAACGCGGCTCGAGGGCGGAGAGCTTCACCGAGATGCCCGATCGGCGGTGAACGGAGTCAGCCTCCTGCGACCGCAGCGCGTCGATTGCGCGCTCATATGCGGCGAAATACCGCTGCGCGGCCTCCTCGCACCTCGCCCCTTCGCCGAGCACGTCGAACGAGCACAGCGAGAGCTCGTGGTTGCGGCGGCCCCGTGCGAGCGCCGACTCGATCGACTCGCCGACGATGAATGCCCGTCCCATCATCCGCATGCCGCGCCGGAGGGCGCCGCGCACGATTGGTGCCACGACCGGTGTCAGCAGCGGCCGGTGGGCGTCCACCGTGAGCCCCGCGCTTGCGTCAGGCAGCAAACGGCTGGCGGAGCCGAGCAACGCCATGGATAGCCCGACGGTCAGACCGGCGCTCTTCCTCCCGCCCCCGCGCAGGGCGGCCAGGCGCTCGGCGATCAGGCGGTCGGCGCATCCGGGGTCAGGGGTGCGTAACAGCGCCTCGGCCAGGCCCATGATCGCCTTGCCTTGCCGGCTGTCGAGCGGGAACTGGTCGAGGAGCGATTCGGCGAGCGGCCTGGAGCGCGCACGCTCGCGAGCCGCCTCGATCCAGCGGATGGCTCGG
>JAGWPE010000071.1 GCA_028870635.1 Gammaproteobacteria bacterium
GAGAGAAGTGCAGATGCGTGATTTCCTGTCCGACATCGCCTGTGTAGTCAGTGACGCGGTGCGCTCGGTAGTCAGGACCCGCGGCCACCCAGATGTTGCGTACTCCCCGCGCATCCGAAGTCCACGCGAATGCATTGCCGGAGTGCCAGGCGATCAGGTCGGTTGGAAACGGGTAGCTCAGCACCTGGGCCATGGTGAAGCGCCGTGGCGGATCCTGCGCCTGGCAGGGGGTGCTGCCGAACGGGGTGCAGAGCAGGAGCAGCAGCGAGCCGACGAGCGCGGATGAGCGATATGACAAGGCAACCTCCCCATGATGGGCCTGATGCCGGGCGAAGGTTAGCAGACCGGGGCCGCCTGTCCGCACGGACCACCGCGCTCCGTGCCCCGTCGGTCGCATTGACAGATTCAGGCAGACGGCGTACATCGACGTGCGGAGACATCCGAGCACCGGGAATCCTGCCACTCGCCCGACCTCTACCGCACCCAATTGCCATGGTCCAGCGCGACTTCCTCGCAGTTCGGGTGACGCCCTGAAGCGAGGCGACGATGGCGGCCAAGCATCGCGGTACGGATTCGTGACGAAAGCGCCGACATCCGAGTCGCATGCGTTCTCGGGTGAGATGCCGTCGTGCTATCGCGCGGGCGACCTGCTGATCGACCTCGGGCGGCAACGGGTGACGCGCGGGGATGAGGTGATCGCGCTGCCGAGGCTGTCCTTCGCTCTGCTGGTGGTGCTGGTCCGCGCGGCCCCGAATCTGGTTTCGACCGACATGTTGTTGGTACAGGTCTGGCCGAAGGCAGTGGTCAGTCCGGAAACCCTCAGTCAGCGCGTGAAGCTGCTGCGCGATGCGCTCGGCGATGATCCTCGCAATCCGCGCTACATCGAGGGCCTGCGGGGCCGGGGCTACAGGTGGGCCTCGGCCGTCGAGAGGCTGCACGCGGCCGAAGAGGCCGCAAGCGCGAATGCCGGGCAGACCGCCGCGCCGCAAAGCGGAACGGGGAGTCTCTTCAGAATTCCTCGTCCGCTCGGGCTGGTGAGTCTCGGTGCGGCGCTGGTTCTTGCGGCGTGGTTGCTGCAGTCGTGGCGAGGGGAGCCGGCGATGCAGCGACCGACGACTGTCGCGGTCGTTGCCGTGCAACCGCGGGCCGTCGCGGTGTTGCCTTTCGACAACCTGAGTCCGGCGGCGAGCGGCAACTACATCGCTCAAGGCATCGCCGGCTCGGTACTGCATCAGCTCGCGAGCGTTCCGCAGCTGATCGTTATCGCGCCCTCCTCGTCGTTCGCCCTCGGCAAGCCCACGCCGGATCCGCTGGTTGCCGGGCGCCGGCTCGGGGCCCGGTACATCGTGCAGGGTAGCGTGCAGCGTGCGGGCAATCTGCTTCGGGTCACCGCGCACCTGATCGACACGCAGACCAGTCGGGAGCTCTGGTCGCTCAAGCTCGATCGCAGCATCGATGCGCTGTTTGCGCTGCAGGATCAGATTGCCGAGCAGGTCGCCGGCGAGCTGGATGTCACGCTGCACGGTCGCTCCTCTGAATATGCCCAATACGGCACCGACGCCTATCTCGACTTCCTCCGCGGTCGAGCCCTGATCAACTCCCGGACGATCACGGGCGTCGAAGCGTCGATTCAGCAGTTCTCGTACGCCATCGGGCTGGCGCCGTCATTTGCGGCCGCGATTGCCGAGCTGGCGAGAGCCAAGTTGCTGCTCTCGGAGCTGCGCGGTGGAGATCCGCAGGAGAAGCAGAAGCTCTGGCGTGAGGTCAACCCGATGATCAGCCGCGCAATCGCTCTCGATCCGCGTGCCGGGGCACCTTACTTCATGAGGGCGCAGTATCGGCTGGACGTCGCTCACGATGTGCAGGGCGCAGAGGCTGATTTTCGCACCGGTCTGGACCTGGCACCGAATTTCGGGCCGGGGCTTCGCTCGTATGCCTACTATCTTCTCGATCAGGGACGGACCGACGATGCGCTCGCGCTCATCGATCGCGCGCGCCTGGTCGATCCGCTCGGCCCGGAGAATCACTATTTCAAGGGAGAGATCCTGCGCCAGAAGCGCGGTGCCCGCGAGGAGGCCGTTGCTCTCTACCTGCAGGCGATTTCCGTCGCGCCCGACTTCTACCCCGCCTATGCCCGCCTCGGCCAGGTCCGCGCCGAGGAAGGCAAGCTCGCCGATGCGATCCGATATGCCGAGAAATCAGTCGCGATCGAGCCGAGAGTCGGCTGGCCCCGCGACCGGCTGCTTTGGTTCTACGTGGACATCGGTGACTTGCCCGCCGCTCGTGATGTCCTGCGCGGCTATGCACCCGGCTCCCCGGAAGGCGCCGCCAGCGAGGCGTTGCTCTGTTACCGTGGGGGGCGATTGGGACGCGCCGAAGAGCGCATAAGGTCGGTGATTGGCCTGCCCGAGACTGGCGCGAATGGGATGGCGGTGATCCTTACCACGGACGCGGTCATCAAGCGGGCAGTGGCGAAGCATGACCCCGAGGCGGCGCGCCGTTTCATTCTGTCGATGCCCGGAGTCGAGAAAGATGGCAGCACGATCGCCGTCGTCGCGGGCAACTGGCCGGCGGTCGTCCAACTTGCGACGCTCGAGCATCTGGCCGGAAACCGCAGGCTGGGAGATGAGACCGCGCGGCGGGTGCTCGCCTTCCTCGACCGCGGCGGAACCTTCGGGTTGCCGGGCGGCGACGACTGGGCTCGGGCGAGCGCTGCGGCTTTGCTCGGGCGCAACGAGACTGCGCTTGCGAGCCTGCGCAAGCTCGGACAGTCCAACCGGATCGGCTGGTGGGGCAGGATGGAGGGCAACCCCGCGTTTGGTGCGTTGCGCTCGACTCAGCCGTTCCGTTCCATGCAGCGGGACGATCGGGTCTGGCTCGAGGGCCAGCGAAGAGCGCTTGCACAGCTGCGGCTGCAGGGTGATGTGCCCGCACGGTCCGCCGCTGGCCTCACTCCCGGCGGCTGTTGAAAGGACTCGGGCCTTCCGAGATCACGGCCGGCCCGAGCCCCGTGCGACATCAGCTGTGGCGCAGCATCACCGCTTCGTCAGCAGGATCTTGCGGTCGATCGGACGACCGTTCCTCTGGGTGTACACGGCGAGCAGCTCCGGTATTCCGACCGTGGCCACGGCCCGCGCGATCGACTGCTGCCTGCAGAGGCGAGACTGCGACCAGTCGGCGAGCGAGCGCGTATTGGTGTCGCCCCCGCAGACGTCCCTGGCGGCCGCGGCGATCCGCTGGTAGAGCACGTCGATCCCGGCACGGCTGTGCAGATTGAGGTCTCCGAACCGCACCGTGATGGCGGCGGGCTCCTCGGCGGTCGTCGGTGCCGCCGCCTGGCAGGGTGAGGTGAGAAACGGCAGGGAGGCGGCGGCGAGCGATGTCAGGATGAGGGCGCTCAGCGGGGCGCGCAGGGAGGTGCCGGTCGGTCTCATGTTCGTCTCCTCGGGCAAGCTCAGTGAGGAAGGCTGCTCCGTCGCGCGGCCCTGAGGCCGGGCGAGGTGACGGCAGGGTGGAGGGCTACGACTGGCGTTGCATGAAGGAAGTCCAAAGGTTGTGCGCAGAACAGCCAAAGAATGGACCGCCGTCTGCGAGCCGCGCCGGCGCGAGAGTGCGCGCGGGGCGAGTCCGCGGGAGCCGTCGAACCGAAGCACGGCTCCCGCGGCCGGTGGTCAATGACCGCTCGTCATGGCTCCCGAGGTCATGTGGTGGCTTTTCTTCTTGCCGTGGTTGCTCGTCTTCATGTGACTGGCTTTCATGTGACTGGCCGTCATGTGCTTCGTCTTCATGTGATCGCCGGAGGACATCGCACGGGATGACATCTGGCCGTGCGCGTGCGACATCGAGGTGTCAGAGGCCATGTGACCGTGTGACATCGAGCTCATCGCGCCATTCGACGCGGATTGAGCGAAGGCAGTGCCGGTCAGCAGGGCGCCTGCCATTGCGGCAGCGGTCAGCAATCGGGAAATCTTCGTCATGGATGCTCCAGGAGTGCGTGGTGTGGGAAGAATCAGGTCGGTGCTAGATTCCGGCGTACCAGTCGTAGCCGCGGTCCTCCCAGTAGCCGCCGTGGCCGCCGGAGATCGAGCGGAAGTCGCTGACGACCTGGATGCGCTGGATGTACTTGGCCTGCTTGTAGCCGAGCTGCCGCTCCACCCGCAGCCGCAGCGGCGCGCCGTGGGCCACATCGAGCGGTTTGCCGTTCATGTCATAGGCGATGAGCGTCTGGGGATGCATCGCATCGATAAGACCGATGCTCTCGTAATACTGGCCCGGGCTTTGCTCGCCGCCCTTCGAAGGCTCCCCGTCCAGGTTGTCGGCGCAGTAGAAGACCACGTATCTGGTGCCGGAGCGGACGCCTGCGGCTCTGAGCAAAAGGGCGAGCGGCACGCCGGTCCAGCCGCCGATCGCGCTCCAGCCTTCGACGCAGTCATGCCGTGTGATCTGACTTCGTGCGGGAAGCCTGCGCAGATCGGCGACGCTCAACGACAGCGGGTGGGTGACCAGGCCGTCGATGCGCAACCGCCAGTTCGCGAAACCCTGGGCGACGTTGCGGTTGTAGTACTCCCCGCCGGGGTTGTAGGTGCCGTTAGCCTTGAAATGGGGCGAGATGTCGGACGGCTTGTATTCCGTTGCCATCTGGCCCCCGGCGAGCAGCAAGCGCTGCGTGGCCAGGGTCCAGCTCTGCGCCGCCGCGAGCACCCGCTGGAAGCTTGCGCTCTCGGTCAGGCTGTCGGCCTGGAAGATCCTGCTGCAGCCGGTGAGCAGCAAGCCGCTGCCCGCGATGCCGCCGATCAGTGCCTGGCGGCGGGTGATGATCGTCATGTCAGTCGTGCTCCCGGGGGACGGCATAGCGGCCGGTGATCATCGAGCGCACCTCATTTATCGGTCCCGCCAGCACCACTTCGATGAGATGGACGGCGATGAACAACACGATCGCGGAGGCGAAGAGGAAGTGCAGGGTGCGCGCGCTCTGGCGCCCGCCCAGGACCACGACCAGCCAGGGCGCGAACGCATCGAAACCCGGCGACATGCTGAGGCCCGTCAGGACCATGCCGATGAGGAGCGTCAGCAGGCCGAGATAGGCGAGCCGCTGCAGGACGTTGTAACGCTTGGCCGCCTCGCCCTTCGGGTGTCTCAGCTTGATGTGATCGATGATCGAGCGCGGAATGGCGCGCAGGTCCTTCGCGGTCGGCCACAGGTCCCGCTGGATGTGGCGCCTGGCGAGGCTCCATGTCAGGTACACCGCACAGTTGACGACCAGTATCCAGGCGAAGAAGAAGTGCCAGTGCCGGGCATCGGCGAGATCGGTATAGCTGGGTATGGTCAGCCAATCCGGCCATGAGTGCAGGGCAAGGAAGGGCTTGTCGAAGTCGGCTCCGGCCTGGCCCCAGTAAAGGCGCGGATGCGCGTTGAGGATGTTCAGGCCGCTGCCGACCATGATGAAGATCGTGAGCGCATTGATCCAGTGCGTCAGGCGCACCGGCCAGGCATGCCGGTGGATGACTTCGCGGTGCGCGCGGGCGTTGCGGCTTGCGGTCTCGGATACGGCTTCGGCGGCAGAGGTCGACATTTCTCACCTTGGGTTCTCGAGACGATCGCAGGCGCTCACGACCGGCCCGCTCACTCATTCGCTGCCGGCGGAGCCGTGTTACAGGCTCTTCGCAGAAACCAGCCTCACCAGCTCAAAAGACGGCGCCCGGCGATGCCGCCGAGGACGGTTGCCGCGGCGATTCCCAGCGTGTACCAGGTGGCGACGAAGGCGGCGGCCTGTTCCGGACAGTGCAGTGAGTACAGGGTCGCGGCGAGCGCGCTGGCCGCGAAACCCGCCGCGGTGCCCGCCAGGGCAGGGCGGGTGGGGGCCAGCCCGCGAATCGCCATCACCAGGCAGGCATAGATCGGCAACGCGAGCAGAAGAATGAGCGGCGAGCATATCTTCCAGCTCTGGCCCAGCCACAGGGCGAGACGCCCGGCGGGCGCCGTTGAGAGGATCTGACCCGCTCCCAGGGCGAACATGGCAAGGACGATCAGCGCTGCGGCCACCGGCGCGGCACCGACCTTCGCGCCCGGCACGGCCAGCCGCCTCACGCTGGCGACGCCCGCCACCGTGAGGAGCGCCGTGTAGGCGGTCTTCATCCAGAACCACGGCTGTTGCGCCGCCGCCAGGAGCGGTTGACAGCGCAGCCAAAGCGCGACGACGGCGAACGTGACCAGTCCGCCAGCGGCCAGGGCCGCCAGCAGCCTTCTGTTCGCCACGCCCGGCGCAGTCGCCCGTACATCGTGCGCGAGGAGCTCTATCAGGTCAGCCGTTCTCATCGCGTATAGCCTGGTTCAACCATTTGAGGCTTCGATGCAGCATCACGCGCGCCGAGACTGCGGTCACGCCGCGCTTGTGGGCCGCTTCCTCGACGGAAAGGCCCTGCAGCTTCACGTCCTCGATGAGACTTCGTTGGCGGTGGGGTAAACGTTGCAGCAGCCGGTCGAGATCGGTGCGCAGCGCGCCTTCCTCCGGATCATCGGCCGCGAAGAGGGCGCCGGCATCCTCGAGCGGAACCTGAATCGAGCGGCTCCGGCGGCGCAGATGGTCGATGAGCTTGTAGCGGGCGAGAGCGTAAGCCCAGGGCGTGAACGGAAGCGATCGATCGTAAGTGTCGCGCTTCAAATGCACTGCAAGGAGTGTCTCCTGAACGAGGTCCTCGACCTCTGCGGCGGCGGCGCCCATGCGGCGCGCGAAGTACCCACGGAGGTAGCGGCCGAGAATCTCGAGGAGCTGACGGTGCGCGCCGGAATCGCCCTCGAGGCTGCGGAGCATCAGCGGCCGGAGGCGCTCTTCGGTCTGATCCTGCTGCAGCACTGGTGGGTCGACTCGCTCGCGGCGCGCGGGCGGCCTCATTCTAACGTGCGCCATCCGCAAACCACAAACCGGCGAAAACCCGCTGCCCTGTCCATGCAATCGCGAAATCTGGCCCGATCCACCTGGCGTGCCGGTGCAACGGTCGCCGCTCGTTTCTCGCGGCCGGTCTGGCGTTGCCGGTGAGCCGGACCGCGGCATCCTCGTGCTCACGAGCACGAATGATCCGGGTACGAGCCAAGTCCTGGTGTACCAGTTGCAGACGGGCGTGGCGCCCGCGCTCTCTCTGGTGCAGACGCTGCCCACCGGCGGCCGGGGAGGCGCCGGCGGGAATGCCGGCATCCTGCAAATGAGGGACGACTTCGGCGCAGTCGCCAATTACGGATCGAGCACTGTCAGCGAGCTCGTGCGCGCAGGAGACTTCATGCAGGTCAGGGGGCAAATCAGGCTCGCACCCGGCTGTTTGAAGCCCGATTCGGTGGCGAGAGCGCCGGCCGGGCTCGACCCGGCACACAGCGCCGAGGAACGCCGGCAGCCGCCTGCATCCAGGCGGCTGCCGGGCTTCTCCGTGCCGCGGCAGAGCACTACTGCGCCGTGAGTCCGCCATCGATCGCGATGCTCTGACCTGTCAGGTAGCGCGCCTTGCCGCTTGCAAGGAATACGATGGTGGCGGCGACTTCCTCTGGCGTACTGGCGCGCTGCGCCGGGATCGCCGCAAGGAAGCGTGCCTTTGCGTCTTCATTGCGGCCAACGAAGCGATCGAGCATCGGCGTCTCGACAGGGCCGGGAGCCACCGCATTCACGCGCACGCCCGCGGCCGCGGCTTCCAGCGCGGCGCTCTTGGTGAGCCCCTCGACCGCGTGCTTGCTCGCGGCGTACACGGCCGCGCCTGCCAGACCTACCTGGCCGGCGATCGACGACAGATTGATGATCGAGCCCGAGCGCTGCGGCAGCATGATCCGCAGCTCGTGCTTGAGAGACAGCAGTGTGCCCAGCACGTTGACCGCGAAGGTGGATTCGTAGTTGGCCGCCGACTGCTCCACGATCGGACCACTCTCGCCTTCGGTACCTGCATTGTTGATGGCGGCGTCAATCCTGCCGAACCGTGCGACAGCGCGGTCGACGAGATTGCGAACTTCGGCTTCGAAACGGACGTCGGCACGCACGAACTCGGCTTCCGCCTCCAGCGCACGCAACTCCGCTGCCAGCGCCTGGCCCTTGTCTTCGTGACGACCGCTCACGACGACGCGGAATCCCTCATGGGCGAACGCCGATGCCGTCGCGCGGCCGATGCCGGTCAGGGCCCCGGTGATGAGGACTACGGGTTTGCTCATGTCAGCTCCTCGCAAGTTGAGTGGGGTTTGGTCTGGAGAGGACTCTGACAAATTCCGCCTGGTTGAAATAGGTGGCCATGAGACTATAATTAATTCCGTAGCGGAATAGATGGTCGCGACGTGGATAAACTGCAGGCAATGAGCGCTTTCGTTCGCGTGGTGGAGTCCGGCAGTTTTTCCGCCGTCGCCCGCGAGCTCAATGCCACCCAGAGCGCGATCAGCAAGCAGGTGGCGGCGCTGGAGGCCGCCCTCGGGGGGAGGTTGCTGACCCGCACCACGCGCGCGCTCTCGCTGACGGAGGAGGGCGCCCGCTACTTCGAGCAGGCGCGGCGGCTCGTGGCGGAGATCGCGGAGGCGGAAAGCGCGGTGCGCTCCGGCGGGCGGGAGCTGACCGGCTGGCTGCGGGTGGCCGCATCCGTGGGCTACGGGCGTCTGCGGGTCATGCCCCTCGTGCAGTCATTCCTGGCCAGGCACAGGAGCGTGAGGGTCGATCTTCGCCTCAGTGACGGCTTCGTCGATCTCATCGAGCAGGGCATCGACATCGCGGTGCGTCTGGGCGAGCTTCCGGACAGCAGTCTGGTGGCGCGCCGGGTAGCTACCACTCCCCGCTGGCTGATGGCTCACCGGGACCATCTGCGGCGCCTGCCCAAGGCAAGAAGGGCCCCGCGGACTCCGGAGGATCTCCTGCACCACAACTGCATCGTCTACACCGAAGTACCCTGGCGCAGCACCTGGAAATTCACGGCGGGTCCGGGCGCCGCGGAGCCGGTCGGCAGCGCCCGCACCGTGCAGGTGCAGGGAAACCTCCAGACCAACAGCAGCGAGGTGATCCGGGCAGCGGTGCTTGCCGGCATGGGCATCGGCTTTTCACCAACCTGGCTCTTCGAAGAGGAGCTGGCGAGCGGAGCGGTGCAGCATCTGCTGCCCGATTGGGAGGCCGCGGGGATCCCCATTCATCTGGTGAGCCCTCCGCAGCGTCACCAGTCGGCCAAGGTCAGGGCATTCGCCGAGCACGTCGCCCAGGCACTCGGTCAGGGAAAGAAGTGAGTGTCCTCTGCAATTGCGGCCCGCAGCCGTAGAATCGCTCGCACGCCATGTCGAAGCCACGCCGCCGCCCCGATCGTCATCCGCTCGATGATGCCATTCTGGCCGCGAAGCGGGCGGCGCCGGTACCGCACGAGTTCGTGCTGGACGGGATCGCGTCCCTCTCGCCCGTGACGCGGCCGATGTTCGGCTGCCTCGCCGTGTACGTCGAGGAAAAGATCGTGCTGATCCTGCGCGACAAGCGGAAGTCTGCCGCGGACAACGGTGTGTGGCTGGCGACCACGGCGGAGCATCAC
>JAGWPE010000072.1 GCA_028870635.1 Gammaproteobacteria bacterium
ATACCGATGGCGCGCGCCCTGATAGCCCGCAAGCTGCACGCGCTGGGCGGTTGGCCCGCCTGGCGCGAAGACGTAGTCACCGACAACGGCAACCACATCCTCGATGTGCATGGCCTCTCGATTCAGGACCCGCCGGCGCTCGAGGGCGAGCTCGCGAGCCTCACCGGAGTAGTGATGGTGGGGCTCTTCGCGAGGCGCCCCGCAGACGTGCTCCTGGTGGGAACGGACCGGGACACCCTCGCGCTGTGACTTAGCCGCGCTTGCCGGCCGCCAGCGTCAGCGGCGGCTCCTCAACGAGATCGCGCAGCGTCAGCTCGCCGCAGCGGCTGCGGCGTGCCTCGTCGATCGTCGCTATCAGACGATCCACCGGCGGGATGAAGACCGTGCGCGGACTGAAGTGGCCGCTTCGTTGATTGCGGGCGATCTCCAGTATCTCGCCGACCGGGATGTGACCGATGTCGCGCGCCGGCAGCAGCTCATCGTCATCCGTCACCACCAGCAATCCTGCGCGCTCCAGCGTAGTCACCATCTGCGCGACCGCGATACCGGGCAGGCCGAGCTCGGTGGAGAGCCCGTGCACGCTCCAGCGCCTGCCGCCCATGACATAGGCGCGGCCCACGAAGTACATCAAGCGCAGCGCGAGCTGCTCGACCTCGATGCTCGAGAGCCTCAGCTCCTGCAGCCCGAGCCGCAGGTACGTCGGGTTCTGGATGTAGAAGGACAGTTGCGCGCCGGCAAGCAGGATCAGCCAACCGAAGTACGTCCACAGCAAAGCGGCAACGATGAAGGCGAATCCCGCATAGACGATGGTGAGTCGCGTCGAATGCACGACGAATGCGGTGAATCCGCGGCCCACGGCCGCCCATGCCACGCCCGCCACGAGAGCGCCGATGAGCGCGGGCCGCCAGCGCACGCGCGTGTTCGGGACTAAGAGGTAGAGCGCAGTGAAGAATGCGCTCACCATTACGTACGGAGCCACCTTCACGCCCGCGGCGGTGAGCATGTCGAGAAGCGGCAATTGGCCGAGCACGCGGATCGGAGCACTCTCCAGCGCGCGGCGCGACATGCCGATGAAGACCACCAGGATCACCGGGCCGACCACGATCAGGGTCATGTACTCGCTCACCCGGCGGGCGAAGCTGCGCGCCTGCTGGACGCGCCAGAGAAAATTGAAGCTGTCCTCCACCTTCTTGATGGTGCCCACCAGGGTCCACGCGAGAAGCGCGAATCCCACCGAGCCGACGACCCCGCCGCTGACGCTGTTGGCGAACTCCATGACGCGGGAAGTCAGCTCGGCGGCGCCGGCTGGTCCCAGAGCGCTGAAGAGCTGGTACACCACCGGCTGCAGGTCGCCGCGCGCGCCGAAAATCTTCAGGATCGCGAAGCTGAACGCGGCGAGCGGGATGAGCGACAGCAGGGTCGTGTAGACGAGCCCCATGGCGCGCAGGTTGATGTCGCCGCGTGACAGGTCGCGCACGACGGCGTACGGGTAGCGCATTCCTCGGAGCAGCCGCGCACCGCGTCCGGCCCCCTGGGAAGCGGGACCGAAGAAGCACCAGTCCAGAAAGCTCCAGAATCGCACCCACATGCGCCGGCAAGGTTAAGCGGCTGACACGCCGATGTCGATTGTCGAAGCGCTGGATCGGGGCTCCTGCCCCGCCCAGCGCGGCTTCGAGCAAAAAACGTGGCGCCTGCTCGAAGCTCGCTCGGCGGAGCGAAGCGGTGCTTCGCTTTGAGACACCGCCTCGCCCTGCGGCGGCGGGGCGCGTCCTCGTGCCTGCTATCCTAACCAGCATGTCCACCGCCGACGACGGATTTCCGCAACGGATCGTCTGCCTCACCGAGGAGACGACCGAGACCCTCTACCTGCTGGGCGAAGAGCGCCGCATCGTGGGGATCTCCGGCTTCACCGTGCGGCCTGCGCGCGCGAGGAAGGAGAAGCCGCGCGTCTCGGCATTCACCAGCGCAAAGATCGACCGCATCCTCGAGCTGCGGCCCGATCTGGTCCTCGGCTTCTCCGATCTGCAGGCGGACATCGCCGCGCAGCTGGCGCGCGCGGGCCTGGACGTGCATCTGTTCAACCAGCGCAGCGTAGCGGAGATCCTCCGCATGATCCGCACGTTGGGAGGCATGATCGGTTGCGAGGCGCGCACGGCCGATCTGGTAGCGCGCCTGCAGGCGGGCCTCGAGAGCGCGCGCGCGCGAGCCGCCTTGCTGCCGCGCCCGCCGCGCGTGTACTTCGAGGAATGGGACGAGCCACTGATCTGCGGCATCCGCTGGGTCTCGGAGCTGATCGGCATCGCGGGCGGGGAGGACTGTTTCCCTGAGCTGGCGGTGCAGCCTCTCGGCCGTCAGCGGATCATCGCCGATGCGGCGGAGGTGCCGCGGCGCGCGCCCGACATCATTCTCGGCTCCTGGTGCGGCAAGAAGTTCCGCCCGGACGAGGTGGCCGCCAGAGCGGGCTGGAGCACCATGGAGGCGGTGCGCAGCGGCTTCGTCCGCGAGATCAAGTCCGCCATCATCCTGCAGCCCGGTCCCGCCGCTCTCACCGACGGGCTGGATGCGATACAGGAAGTGATCTCGGAATGGGCGAGCCGGTGCCTTTAAGCGAGGACACTTAACGTGTCCTCGCTCCGGCGAGCGCCCGCGCACGGATGCGCGGGCCGGAGGGCCTGCCACCTGGAGGGTCAGTGGCACGGCTCAGATCCCGCGCCGCTCGCGAATGAGCTCGTAAGCCTCGATGATCTGCTGCGTGCGCTGCTTCGCATGCTCGATCATCGACTCCGGCAATCCGTTGGCCTTGAGCTTGTCGGGATGGTGGCGGCTCAACTGGCGGCGATAAGCTTTGACGATGTCCTGATCGCTGTCGCCCGGTGCGGCCTCGAGAATCTTGTAAGCCTGGCCGAGCTTCTCGGTCGCGCTGAAGCGCGGCTCCGCGCCCGCAGGCCCATGACGGAAGCTCCCGCCGCGAATGCGCAGCACGGCCTCGATCTGCGCCAGCTCGAAGGGCGACACGCCCAGGCGGCCGGCGATGCGATTCATCAGCGGCCGCACGGGGCCGTCGAGGTTGTTGCCGCTCAGCGCGGCGCGTACCTGGATCTCGACGAAAACGCGCACGAGGTCGGGCCGGCCGGCGCACGCGCGGCCGAGATCGGCGAGCTCCGCGGCCGCATCGAAGCCGGGCTGCTTGCCTGCCGTGAAGCATTCGATGGCCTGCTGCACCCGAGGTGCATCCAGCCGCAGCTCAGCCATCACCGCACGCGCAGCCGAGATCTCCTGCTCCGAGACCCGGCCGTCCGCCTTGGCAACGTAACCCATCACCCGAAAGGTGGCGCGGAAGAAGCGCTCGCTGACGGCCTCCAGCGCCTCCGGACCCGGGAGCTGCGCATCCTCCCTGTCCAGGTGCTCGTCGACCTGATGGCCGAGCAGCACGCCCGCAAGGGCCCCCAGGGGCCCGAGGAACATGCCGATCAAGCCCCCCACGACCTTGCCGGTATAGCGCATACGCGCTGCTATAGTAGCAAGCATGGAAAGCCAAACGGTCTTCCGCACCTCGCTGCGCGGCCTCGAGAAGCTGCACGAGGGCAAGGTGCGCGATATCTACTCGGCGGGCGCCGATGCGCTCCTCATCGTGACGACCGACCGGCTGTCGGCTTTCGATGTGGTGTTGCCGGACCCGATTCCCGGCAAAGGTCGCGTGCTCAACGAGATTTCAAACTTCTGGTTCGCGCGCACGCGGCACATCGTGCCGAATCATCTGACGGGACGCTCCGTCACGGAGCTGGTCGCCGAGCCGGCCGAGCGCGCCGCGCTCGAGGGCCGCGCGGTGATAGTGCGGCGCCTGAAGGCGCTGCCGCTCGAGGCGGTGGTGCGCGGCTATCTGATCGGCTCCGGGTGGAAGGACTATCGGAAGACCGGCGCCGTGTGCGGAGTCTCCCTGCCCGCCGATCTGCCGCTCGCCTCGAAGCTGCCGGCGCCCATCTTCACTCCGGCGACCAAGGCGGGCGCCGGAAAGCACGACGAGAACATCTCTTTCGCCGAGGTCGAAAAGCTCATCGGGGCGCCGCTCGCGGCCCGTGTCCGCGACACCGCCCTCGCCCTCTATCAGTTCGCGGCGGCCCATGCGCTCAGCCGCGGCATCATCATTGCCGACACCAAGTTCGAGTTCGGTCTGGATGAGGGCGGCACGCTCACCCTGATCGACGAGGCGGTCACGCCCGACTCCTCCCGCTTCTGGCCGGCCGACACGTACCGTCCCGGCACCAGCCCGCCGAGCTTCGACAAGCAGTTCGTGCGCGACTATCTGGAAGCCCTCGACTGGAACAAGAAAGCACCGGGGCCGAAGCTGCCGCCGGAAATCATCGCCCGCACCAGCGAGAAATATCGCGAAGCCCTCGCCCGGCTGACCCGGTGACCTCGGCGCCCCGTCCGCGGCGCGGCGGGTGTTCCTGATCGGCTCAATGAACCGCCGGGAGCGGTTCATGACGACATGGTTGCGTGTCGGGCCCCGCCGGAGGGGGGCGAGGCCCAGGACGGGTCGAGCAATTCCGCGCTCGCGCCGACCGGGTGGCGGCCGGCACATTTTCGCCGCCGGCGAGTCCGCGTAGACTTGTCTCATGGCCATTCCCTGGATCGCCCCTTCCATCCTCTCCGCCGATTTCGCGCGCCTGGGCGAGGAAGTCGACGCCGTGCTGGCTGCGGGCGCGGATATCGTCCACTTCGACGTGATGGACAACCATTACGTGCCCAATCTCACGATCGGCCCCATGGTGTGCGAGGCGCTGCGCAAGCACGGCGTCACCGCTCCGATCGACGTACATCTGATGGTCAGTCCCGTCGACCGGATCATTCCGGACTTCGCAGCGGCCGGCGCCAGCTTCATCTCCTTCCACCCTGAGGCGACGGAGCACATCGACCGCACCATCGAGCACATCCGGGAGCAGGGCTGCCGTCCGGGACTGGTGTTCAATCCGGCAACGCCTCTCGACTTCCTCGACTACACGCTCGAGAAGCTCGACCTCGTGCTCATCATGTCGGTCAATCCCGGCTTCGGCGGCCAGAAGTTCATTCCGACTGCGCTGCGCAAGCTGGCCGAGGCGCGCCGCCGCATCGATGCGAGCGGGCGCGACGTGCGCCTCGAGATCGACGGCGGCGTCAAAGTGGACAACATCGGGGAGGTGGCGCGCGCCGGCGCCGATACCTTCGTGGCAGGGTCGGCGATCTTCGGCAGCAAGGATTACGCGGCGACGATCAGAGCCATGCGCGCGCAGATCGCGGGGGCCTGACGGGGGCTGTCGCGCGGTCCCTCCCTGACCGCTCCCCCACGGCCTCGATCAATCCTCGTCGTCCTCATCCTCGTCATCGAGGTCCGCCGGGGCCGGACCCTTCGCCACCGGCTTGGCCGGCACGATGACCGGACGGGTCTTCATCTTCGGCCGCGCATTGAACACGACGATGGTCTTGCCCGTGGCGCGCAGGAGTCCCTGGTCCTCGAGCACCTTGAGCACCCGCCCCGCCATCTCGCGCGAGCAGCCGACCAGGCGTGAGAGCTCCTGCCGGCTCACCTTGATCTGCATGCCCTCGGGATGCGTCATTGCATCCGGCTCCTCGCAGAGATTGTTGATGGCATGGGCCACGCGGCCGGTGACGTCCACGAAAGCGAGATCACCCAGCTTGCGGTTGGTGCGGTCGAGCCGGGTGGCGAGCTGGGTGGCGAGCTCGAAAATGAGCCCGGGACTCTCGGCGGCAATCTGCCGGAAACGAGGATAGGTCATCTCCGCCAGCTCGCACTGATTGCGGGTACGCACCCAGGCGCTGCGCGTCGGCTGGTCGCTGAAGAAGAGGCCCATCTCGCCGAAGAACTGACCGCGGTTGAGGTAGGCGAGCACCATCTCGTTGCCTTCCTCGTCCTCGATCATCACCTCGACCGAGCCGCTGATGATGTAGTAAAGGACATCCGGAAGGTCACCCGCATGGATGACGACCGTCTTCGACGGTACCGTGCGGATGCGGCAGTAGCTCAAGAAACGGTTGATCGCCGGGATGTCGCTCAACGGCTTGACGTTCTCTTCCATACCCGCTCCCCGAATTTGTGTGGTCATGATTGAGAGAGTGTGTTTATAGACTGCCCCCGCTAGCCGCAAGCGTACCGCACGCGGTGCAGCGAAAACCAGAGCAGCGCGTTGTTTCGGAGCGCGAGGTTGGCGTCATGCGCGCGTAAGGATCAAACCCAATAGGCGATGCCCGTCATGATGCGGGCGGTGTGACGCATGAGCGCGCTGATGGGTCCCGGCAGCTCCGTCCCGCCGGCAGCCCTGGCATCGGCCCCGTGCACCACCTCGTCCGTGCGCATCTGCTGTACGATGGCGCGGCTGCGCAGGTCGGAGGGCGGCAGGCGCCCGAGATGCTGGTCGAGATGCCCCTCGACCTGCCGCTCCGTCTCGACCACGAATCCGAGGCTGGCCCGGTCCCCGGCGAGGGCGGCGAGCGCGCCAATAAAGAAGGAGCCGGCATACCACAGCGGATTGAGCAGGCTGGGACGGGAATGGAGCTCCTGCAGGCGGCTCTCGCACCAGGCGAGATGGTCGGTTTCCTCGCGCGCGGCGGCGAGCAGCAACCTGCGGGTTGCCTCGGAGCGCGCCACGATCGCCTGGCCGTGGTAGAGGGCCTGGGCGGCGATTTCCCCGGCGTGATTGACGCGCATCAGGGCCGCGGCCCGGCGTCTCTCATCGGGAGAGAGCTCGGGTGCGCTCCCCTCTCGTGCCGGGGCGGGGGGCTGGGGAACGGGACGGGAGGCGTGGGCCGGCGCGAACAGGGCGCGAAGCGCCCGATCGGCGGCGCCGATCCAGGGGTCCAGAGGTTGCTCGGTCTCCATGGACCACGATTATAAGCGCTCGTTTTGCATTGGCGGGGCACCTTCAGTAGACTTGCCGGCCCTCGTTTGAGGCGCTGGATCCGGGCTCCTGCCCGGCCCAGCGCGCGGTGAGCAAAAAAGCGTGGTTTTTTGCTCACCGCCCGCCACCTGCGGCGGCGGGGCACGTCCCTGTGCCTGTGCAGCTTTAGTGTTATTCGTGGGCCGCGTGGGCGGCTCGTTGAGGCTCATATGAAGACGGTTTTCGCCAAGTCCGGCAGTGTCCGGGGCGACTGGTTCGTGGTCGATGCCACCGACAAGACGCTCGGGCGCCTCGCCTCGCAGATCGCACATCGACTCAAGGGCAAGCACAAGGCTGACTACAGCCCCCACGTCGACATGGGCGATCACATCGTGGTGCTCAACGCCGGCAAGGTGCGTGTCACCGGCCGCAAGCTGAGCGACAAGATCTATTATCACCATACCGGCCACATCGGCGGCATCAAGTCGATCGCCCTGGGGAAGCTCCTCGACGAGCATCCGGAGCGGGCGATCG
This sequence comes from Gammaproteobacteria bacterium, assembly GCA_028870635.1. Taxonomy (GTDB): domain Bacteria; phylum Pseudomonadota; class Gammaproteobacteria; order Steroidobacterales; family Steroidobacteraceae; genus 13-2-20CM-66-19. The sequence continues at coordinate 7,407 of JAGWPE010000072.1, forward strand.
AGTTCGCCGTGAAGGGCATGCTGCCGAAGAACCCGCTCGGGCGGCGCATGTTCAAGAAGCTGCACGTCTTCGCGGGCGGCGAACACCCGCACCAGGCGCAGCAGCCGCAGCCGCTCGAGATCTGAGGAAATCGCATCCATGGCAGCAGCCCAGCAACTGAACTACGGCACCGGCCGGCGCAAGACGGCGACCGCGCGCGTGTACCTGCGGCCCGGCACCGGCCGCATCACGGTGAACGACCGCCCGCTCGATGAGTTCTTCGGGCGTGAGACCGGCCGCATGATCGTGCGCCAGCCTCTGGAGGCGCTGCAGCTCGGCAATCGCTTCGACATCAGCGTCACGGTCGACGGCGGCGGCATCACCGGGCAGGCCGGCGCCATCCGTCTCGGCCTCACGCGCGCCCTGCTCGAGTACGACGAGACGCTGCGCAAGCAGCTGCGTGACGCCGGCTTCGTCACCCGCGACGCTCGCGAGGTCGAGCGCAAGAAGGTCGGCCACCGCAAGGCCCGCCGCAGCGGGCAGTACTCGAAGCGCTAGCCGAGGATCTTGCGGCCGGGAACGGTTCGGGCTTCAATTATCGCCAGCCCGGACCCGCGCCCGACCCGGGGTCCCGCCCGCACTTGGGGGATCGTCTAGTGGTAGGACAACGGACTCTGACTCCGTTTACCTAGGTTCGAATCCTAGTCCCCCAGCCATAACGCGTAGGGCCCGCCAACCGGCGGGCCCTACCCCTTCCGCACCGCAGCGCAGCGCTGCTCGAGATCGTTCGCTCGGTTCTCGGGCGTCCGCCCGATGTCAGTCCCCCGCGATCGTCATCTCCCCGATGAGTACCGAGCCGCAGCGGATTCCGCCGCGCGCATCGACGTCGCTGCCGACCGCCGCGATGTTGCGATAGATGTCGCGCAGGTTCCCGGCGATCGTGATCTCCTGCACCGGGTACGCCGGCGCGCCGCCCTCGATCCAGAAACCGCTCGCGCCGCGCGAGTAATCGCCGGTCACGCCGTTGACCCCCTGCCCCATCAGCTCGGTCACGAGCAGGCCGGTTCCCATGCGGCGCAACAGCTCCTCGTATCCCGGTGAATCGCCCGACGCCTGGACGATCAGGTTGTGAATGCCGCCCGCGTTGCCGGTGGTCTTCAGCCCGAGGCGCCGCGCGGAATAGCTTCCCAACACGTACCCCGCGAGGATTCCGTTCTGCACGAGCTCCCGGTCGCGCGTGGCCGCTCCCTCGTCATCGAACGGGGCGCTCGCGAGCCCCTTTGGAATGTGCGGCCGCTCGTGCATCTGCACGAAGGCGGGAAAGACCTGCTCGCCGGCTGCGTTCAGCAGGAACGAGGCCTTGCGGTACTGACTCGGTCCGCGGATCGCGCCGATGAAATGCCGGTAGAGGCCGCGCGCCATGTCGGGAGAGAAGAGGACCGGCGCCTTGCGCGTGGAGAGCTTGCGCGCGCCGAGCCGCGCCAACGCGCGCCTGCCGGCCGCGGCTCCGACCGACTCCGCCTGCTCGAGGTCCGCCGGGTCGCGCGCCGTGGTGAACCAGTAATCGCGCTGCATCTGCTCGCCTTCCTGCGCGATGAGCGAGCAGCTGACGGAGTGACTCGTGCCGGAATAGCCCGCGAGGAATCCGAGCGAGTTGCCGTAGACGCCCGTGTGCCGCTGGCTGCTCACCGAGCCACCCTCGGAGTTGGCGATGCGCGGATCGACTGCCCGTCCCGCCTGCTCGCAGCGGCGGGCGATGGCGATGGCATCCTCGGCGGCGAGCCCCCAGGGGTGGTCGAGATCGAGATCCGGGATGTCCCGCGCCAGATACTCCGGCTCGACCAGGCCGGCATAGGGGTCCTCGGCCGTGTAGCGGGCAATGGCGCAGGCCTTCTCGACCGTGGCGCGGACCGCCTGCAGCCCGAGGTCGGCGGTGCTGGCCGAGCCTTTGCGCTTGCCGAAATAGACCGTCACCGCGAGGCCGCGGTCGCGCTGGTACTCGATGGTGTCCACCTCACCCAGGCGCACCGTCGTGCCCAGTCCCTGGCTCACGCTGGCGTCAATCTCGGACTGGGAGGCTCCCTGGCGGCCGGCCTCCTGCAGTGCGAAAGCGGCGATGTCGTGCAGCAAAGAGGAAGAATCCGTCGGCTCGATCGCCTTTGGCATGCGCGTTCCGCTCGATTGGAAGAAAAATGGGGCAGAATTTGATTCTAGCAGCCGCAAGCCCCGAGCCGTTCGAGCCCTATGACCGCGCATACCCCCGAAGACCTTTCGCAAGAGGACCTGCCCCAGCGGCCGAGCAAGAGCGAGCGCAAGCGCGCCGCGCACGCGGCGCAGGATCTGGGCGAGGCGCTGATCCGGCTGCGCGATCCCGACCTCGAGGCGCTCGGCCTGCCGGAGCCGCTGAGCGAGGCCGTGCGCGCGGCGCGCCGCATCAAGAGCCGCGCCGCCGGGGCGCGCCAGCGGCAGTACATCGGCAAGCTCATGCGCGAGATCGACCTCGAGCCCATCCGGGCGGCGCTCGCCGCTCGCAGCGAGCGGGATGCGATGGAGAGCCAGCTCTTCAAGCGCGCCGAGCTCTGGCGGGAGCGCCTGATCGCCGAGGGCGAGCCGGCCCTGGGGGAGCTCGCCCGGCTGCGGCCCGCCCTGGAGCGGAGCGAGTGGTCCCGGCGGGTGACAGCGGCGCGCCACGAGCGCAGCACGGGCCTGCAGCCGGGCACGATGGGACCGGCCGGCCGGGAGCTGTTCAAGGCGCTGCGCGCCCTGCTGGATAATGACAGCAGCTCGAAAGCACGTGAGTAAGCCGGCAAAGGCCGCCCGTTCCCGGGGCATCTCGGGTCGCGTTGCCGCATCTCAGGGGGCCGGCGGGGTCAGCAAAGTCAGTAGGCTGGCCGCTTGAAGCGCCGTAGGCGGCTTCAAGCCAATAAACTAGAATATTGCGATGAAGGCGCTGGTCGGCATCATCATGGGCTCATCTTCCGATTGGGAGACCCTGCGCAGCGCCGCCGAGACGCTGGAGAAGCTCTCCGTCCCGCATGAGGTGCGGGTGGTCTCCGCCCATCGCACGCCGGACCTGCTCTTCGAATACGCCGCGGGCGCGCGCTCGCGCGGACTGGAAGTGATCATCGCGGGAGCGGGCGGCGCGGCGCACCTGCCCGGGATGACCGCGGCCAAGACGAGCCTGCCGGTCCTGGGGGTGCCCGTGCAGTCGAAGACCCTCGGCGGGCTCGACTCCCTGCTCTCCATCGTACAGATGCCCGCGGGAGTGCCGGTCGCCACCTTCGCGATCGGGACCGCCGGCGCGACCAATGCCGCCCTGTGCGCCGCGGCCATCCTCGCCAACAGGCATCCGGCCATCGCGGAGGCTCTCGAGTCCTTCCGCGACAGACAGACCGCCGGGGTGCTCGCCAACCCCGATCCGCGCGCGACGCCGCGCTCATGACCATAGGAGTCGTGGGAGCCGGCCAGCTCGGCCGGATGCTGGCATTGGCCGGCTATCCGCTCGGGCTGGAGTTCCTCTTTCTCGACCCTGCCCGCGATGCGCCCGCGAGCCAGGTCGCGCCGGCGCTGCACGGCTCTTTCACCGACCCGAAGCTCCTGCGCCGGCTGGCGCGGGAGTGCGAGGTCCTGACCTTCGACTGGGAGAACATCTCCGTCGAGGCGCTGCGCGCGCACGCCGCAGCGGCTCACGGCGCGCGCATCTGTCCGCCGATCGCGGCTCTCACCGCCGCCCAGGACCGCGTTGCCGAGAAGCGGCTCTTCGAGCAGCTCGGCATTCCGACGACCCGCTGGCGGGCAGTCGGCTCGCGCCCGCAACTCGAGCGGGCGCTGCGCGAGGTCGGGACTCCGGGGGTTCTCAAGACCCGCCGCCTGGGGTACGACGGCAAGGGACAGGTCAGGGTGAAAGCCGCCGAGGACGCGAACCGCGGCTGGGAAGAGCTCGGCAGGGTGCCGCTCATCTACGAGGAATGGGTGCCGTTCGATTGCGAGGTATCCATCATCGGTGCGCGCAGCCGCAGCGGCGCGACCGCCATCTACCCCCTCAACGGCAACGTGCATTCGCACGGCATCCTGCGGTTGACGCGCGCGCCGTACGGCCCGCCGCGCTGGCAGCGCACGGCCGCTCGCCACCTGCAGCGCTGTCTCACCCACTTCCGTTATGTTGGCGTGCTCACCATCGAGTTCTTCGTCCTCCATGGGCGGCTGATCGCCAACGAGATGGCGCCCCGCGTACATAACTCCGGACACTGGACCATCGAAGGCTGCGCGACCAGTCAGTTCGAGAATCATCTGCGCGCCATCCTCGGCCTGCCGCTCGGATCCACGCGGCCCCTGGGATTCAGCGCGATGCTGAACCTGATCGGCGATATCCCGCCCCGCGAGGGCCTGCTCGCCCTCGAAGGGTTGCACCTGCACGATTACGGCAAGCCGCCGCGTCCGGGCCGCAAGGTGGGGCATTGCACCGTCGTCGAGCCCACGGCCGCCCGCCGGGACCGGCGGGCACGGGGGTTGCTTGCCAAGCTGGCTCCCGGATTGCGCATCCCGTAAGATAGGGACGGAACGAGCCCGGCCAGAGCGGGTCGAACTGCCAACGGCGTGCGGCTCCTCCGTCGGCAACAGCAGATAACCATGTATCTCGACCCGTTCAAACTCAAAGAGCTGCCGTTCCGACTGAGTCCCGACCCTCAGTTCCTGTATCTCTCCAAGCAGCACGCCCGCGCCAAGGCGTACATGGAATCGACGATCTGGTTCACCGACGGGTTCGTGGTGATCACGGGGGAGATCGGCGCGGGCAAGACCACCCTGATCGAGTCCTTCCTCAAGGAGATCCAGTCGGACGTCGTGGTGGCTCAGATCAACCAGACGCAGGTGTCGGCAGTCGACTTCCTGCAGGCCATCCTGGTGCAGTTCGGCTTCTCGCCCTTCAAGATGAAGAAGGGCGAGATCATTGCGACTCTCAACAACTTCCTCATCGAGCAGTATGCCGCCGGGCGCAAGGTGCTGCTCATCGTCGATGAGGCGCAGAACCTGTCGCCGCGGGTGTTGGAGGAGATCCGCCTGCTCTCGGGCGTGGAGACCACCAAGGAGAAGGTGCTGCGCATCATTCTCGCCGGCCAGCCGGAGCTCAACGCGAAGCTGGACGCGCCGGAGCTGGTGCAGCTCACCCAACGCGTGCGGCTGCGCTTTCATCTCACCGCGCTCTCCCAGACTGAGACCCGGGGCTATGTCCAGCACCGCCTGGAGGTCGCGGGGGCGGGCGACCGGGAGATCTTCGCCGAGGAGACGTTCCCCGAGATTTTCCGCTTCACTGGCGGCGTGCCGAGGCTGATCAACACGCTGTGCGACACGGCGATGATGGCCGCCTACACGGCCGATCGGGGAGTGGTTACCGCCGCAGACATCGACAGCGCCGTCGGCGAGCTGCAATGGGTGGAGTTCGCGGCGCGCACCCAGCAGCAGATCCGCGCCGCCACGGAGCTGGCGCTGCCGCGCATGCGCGGTGTCGACCCGGCGCTGCCGCCCCTGGGAAGGCTACTGGTCGCGACCGACGGCCGGACGGTGCAGGAAATCAGCCTGGCGCAGGGCAGGATCATCGTCGGCCGCACTGCCGATAACGACCTGCAGATCGACAGCCGGTTCGTGAGCCGGCATCACTGCCAGATCACGACCTCCGCGAGCTCTTGTGTCATCGAGGACCTCAACAGCACCAACGGCATCTACGTCAAATCACGACGGGTTCGCCGGCATTACCTCAATGACGGCGATGTGGTGCTCATCGGCAAACACGAGCTGATCTACGTCGATGAGCGGCTGGCGCGCACGCGCGGCAATCTCAACGACACCGTGCCCGGAATCCCGGTGCTGCAGCGTGCCGACGGCCTGGAGAGGGGCGAGGACGGAGTCGGCCTGAGGGAGGAAGAGGAGGAGGAAGTCGGGTTGGAGGCGACGCGGGATCAGTCCTGATCCTGCCGCTGGCTGATATCGCCCTGGCGGTATTGGGAGCGCAGCTCGCGGTAATCGCGGCGCCTGAGGAGCACCACCACACCCCCGAGGAGCGCGGCCAGGCCTGCGAGTCCGGCGAGCAGACCCACCGCGCCGGAATCCCCCACGAGATAGCTGGCGCCCAGGGCTGCGAGGCCGGCCGCTATGTAGATCCAGGGCAGCCCTTCGTACATGGGGCGGGATAGGTGCATGGCCGACACGATACTACGCCCGCGCGGCCGGGGCACCTCGGAGGGATTATGTCCAGTCAGCCCGTCCCGCCGACCGTCAGGCTCTCGATCTTGAGGGTCGGCTGACCCACTCCCACCGGGACGCTCTGCCCATCCTTGCCGCAGGTTCCAACGCCGTCGTCCAGCTTCAGGTCATTGCCGACCATGGTGACGCGGGTCAGCACGTCGGGCCCGTTGCCGATGAGGGTGGCCCCTTTCAAGGGAGCGCCGAGGCGGCCGTTCTCGATCGCATACGCTTCGCTCGCGGAGAAGACGAACTTGCCCGAGGTGATGTCCACCTGGCCTCCGCCGAAGTTGACGGCGTAGATGCCGCGCGGCACCGAGCGGATGATCTCCTCGGGGTCGTGCGGGCCGGGACGCATGTAGGTGTTGGTCATTCGGGGAAGCGTCATGTGGGCGAAGGACTCGCGCCGGCCGTTGCCGGTGGCGCGGGTCCCCATCAGCCGCGCGTTGAGCCGGTCCTGCATGTAGCCGCGCAACACGCCATTCTCGATGAGAGTGGTGCACTGGGTCGGGGTACCCTCATCGTCGATGTTGAGTGAGCCGCGGCGCTGCGACAGGGTGCCATCGTCCACGACCGTGCATTCCGCAGCCGCCACGCGCTCGCCGATACGGTTGGCGAACGCGGAGGTGCCCTTGCGGTTGAAGTCGCCTTCGAGGCCGTGCCCGATCGCCTCGTGCAGCAGAATGCCCGGCCAGCCGGGTCCGAGCACGACGGTCATGGGACCGGCCGGCGCCGGCACCGCCTCGAGGTTCACCAGGGCCTGGCGCGCGGCCTCGCGCGCCAGGGCGAGAGGGCGGTCGCCGGCGACCAGCTCCGCGAGCGAATAGCGGCCGCCGGCGCCGCAGTAACCCTGCTCGCGGCGCCCGTTCTGCTCGACCAGCACGGAGACGTTGAAGCGCACCAGCGGCCTCACGTCGGCGGCAAGCTCGCCGTTGCTCGTGGCAATCAGGATGACCTCATGCACGGCCGTCACGCTCGCCGTGACATGCACGATGCGCGGGTCGATCTTGCGGGTCTCACGGTCGACTCTCTCCAGCCACGCAACCTTGTCCTGATCGGACAGCGTCGCGACGGGGTCGGCGGGCAGATACAGGCGGTGGCCCGCCTGCGGGCGCCAGGCGCTGACGCGCCGGTCGCCTCCCTGCACCGCGATGGCGCGCGCAGCGCGCGAAGCCTCCTCCAGCGCCGGCAGGATGATCTCGTCGGAGTAGGCGAAGCCGGTCTTCTCGCCCGCCAGCGCGCGCACGCCGACTCCCTGCTCGATGCTCGCGCTGCCGTCCTTCACGATGCCGTCCTCGAGCGACCATGACTCCTGCCGGGCGAGCTGAAAATAGAGGTCGGCGAAATCGACCGAATGGCTGAGCACCTCGCCGAAAATGCGGTCGAGGCGCCCGTCATCGAGGCCGCTCGGCTCGAGGATGAGATCGCGGGCGAGCGACAGGGGATCGGCGGCGGGAGAGGTCGTGTCGGTCACGATTGAGCTCTTGCGAGTGTCCATAAATTGAAAGACTCAGTGGAATACACGGTGTGCCAGCGAAGGGAAGCTGCCGCGGTCGCGCCGCTGGCGCTCGAGGTCGATCTCGGCCGTGATGCAGCCGCGGCCGCGCGGCAGGCGATCGAGAACGCGGCCCCAGTGATCGATGATCATGCTGTCGCCGTACGTCTCACGCCCGTTGGGGTGGAATCCTGACTGCGCGGGCGCGATCAGCCAGCAGAGGTTCTCGATCGCCCGCGCCCGCAGCAGGGTCTCCCAGTGCGCCCGGCCCGTCGGCTCGGTGAACGCGGAAGGCACGGCGAGGAGCTCCGCGCCCGCGGCGCTCAGCCTGCGAAAGAGCTCCGGGAAGCGCACGTCGTAGCACACGGAAAGCCCGAGGCGTCCCACCGGGGTTTCCACGACCACGGGCGCGGAGCCCGGCGCCACATTGGCCGACTCGCGGTAGCTCTCCGAGCGCCCAGGCACCTGAATGTCGAACAGATGGATCTTGTCGTAGCGGGCACGCCGCTCCCCGGCGCAGTCATAGACCAGGCATGCGGCGGCGACACGGCCATCGGCGGCTCCGCGAAGGGGTACGGTGCCCCCCACGATCCACATGCCCAGGCGCCTCGCGCTCTGCGCCAGAAAATCCTGTACGGGACCGCTGCCGTCGTCCTCGGCGACCCGCCGCTTGTCGCCGTCGGAGAGCCCCAGGAAGGAGAAGTTCTCGGGGAGAGCCGCAAGCTGCGCCCCGGCGCCTGCCGCCTGTTCCAGAAGGGCACGCGCAACCCGCAGATTGGCCGATACGTCCGGGCCGGACGTCATCTGTATCGCAGAGACGAGGGGCATGGCTCGGTACTATGGGGGCGCGTGCCGCCGCCCGCAATGGCATCGCCTCAGGCCCGCACGATGTCGAACTGATCGACCCCGTAGAGGCTCTCGACCTGCAGCCGAATGGGCAGCCCTGCCTGGGCCTTGAGCTCGGCCAAATTGCCCGCGGCGGCCTCGAGCAGGCGCTCGACCACGTCCGCGTGGGCGAGGATCAGCAGCTCGCGCCCGGACTGGCTCGGGCCCTGCCGCAGGACCTCGCGAAAGATCTCGTTGCAGACCGTCTCCGGCGTCTTCACGAACCCGCGCCCCTCGCAGGAGCGGCAAGGCTCGCACAGCAGGTGCTCCAGGCTCTCGCGCGTGCGCTTGCGCGTCATCTCGA
>JAGWPE010000073.1 GCA_028870635.1 Gammaproteobacteria bacterium
GAGCCCGTAATCGAAGGTGTCCACACGATACTGCGCCCGCTCCGCCTGGCCGATGAAGAACGGCAGGTTGCGATCCTCCACCCCGATGTGCGGCATCGCGAACCAGCCGGAGAAGTGCGACAGGGGCAGGAACACCTCGGTGGACAGAAGCGAGTTCTGGCCGATCTGCGCATCGGTGACCCACTCCCCGCCCGCGCGAGTGATGTCGGACATCACGTAGCGCATCGCCAGATCGTAGTAGGAATCGCCCGCGAAGTCGTCCCGCAGGCTGATACCGAAGCGCACGTAGTTGGGACCTATGGAGTTGCCGCGCGCGTCGACCAGCAGACCATACTCATCGTCCCGACGCACGACGCGATAATCCAGCGTATCCAGGCCGCCCTCGCCGTAGAGCGTAGTGATGCGCCTTCCCACCAGGCCGGGATCGAGCTTCTTGCCGACTATGTCGTGGAACAGCGCTTCGATCGGCCGCGAGTAAGCCTCCGAGCCGGTCTGCACCTTGACGAAGTCGATGCGCGGCGGCGGCAGGCGCAGCGTCCCGCGCCGCTGCTCGTAGCGCTGATACTGCGCGGGGCTCACCGCGAGCGCGGCCAGCCGGTTGCGCATCTGCCAGGCGGCATCGGCGCCGTCGCCCATCAGGCGGTGCACGTCGCCGAAATCGAACGAGGAGGTGTCGCCGAGCTCCGGGCTGATGAGGATGTCGTGCGGGCCGAGCCGCTCCAGCTCCTGTTGCGACTTGCGCCGCATCAGGATCGCGATCATCTGGTTGGAGATCGCCGTGACGCTTCCCAGCTTCTTGCGCGACAGCAGCGGATAGCCGACATCGACCACGATCACGACATCGACGCCCATCGCGCGCGCCACGTCAACCGGCACATTGTCGGATATTCCGCCGTCGACCAGCAGCCGGCCGTCGCGCTCCACGGGCGCGAACACGCCCGGGGCCGACAGGCTGGCGCGCATCGCGCTGGTGAGATCGCCCGAGCCCATGACGACCTCCTGTCCGCTCTCGAGGTCGGTCGCCACGGCCCGAAACGGCGTCGGCAGGTCGTCGAAGTTCGAGATCCGCGCGACGGGCAGCGTCAGGCGGCGCAGGATCTCCGTGAGACTCTGGCCCTGGATGAGGCCCATCGGCAGCACCGGCCGGCCGCCCTTGATGCCGATCGGGAACTTGACCAGGAAGTTCTCATCCTCCTGCTTGCGCCGCAGCGTCAGGTCCTCGCGCGGCGGGCGGTCGCTGAACGCCTCCTGCCAGTTCATGGACCGCAGCGTCGCCTCGATCTGCTCCGGCGACTGGCCGCTGGCGTACAGGCCTCCGACCACCGCCCCCATGCTGGTGCCCGCGATGGCATCGATCGGCACGTGCAGCTTCTCGAGCACCTCGAGCACGCCCACGTGCGCGATGCCGCGCGCGCCGCCGCCCGAGAGCACGAGCCCGATCCGCAGCCGGTGCGGCGCCGTTGCCACAGGCGGCGCGGCGGCTGTCGCCGCGGAGCAGGCGAGCCAGAGAAGAGCCAATGAGAAGCGGCTGCGCACTCTGCGGCGGCGCCCGACCGATCGTGACCACCCCATGCGCCGAGCATATCGCATCGAGCGGCGGCGAGGCCCGGCAAGGGCCGGCCCTGCCAGATGCGCTACGATTGCGGCATGGGAATCATCTATCTTCTGTTGCCTTATCTGCTGCAGGGCGCGGCAATCGTCCACTGCATCAAGACCGGCCGCAATTCGCTGTGGATCTGGGTGCTCATCTGGCCGGGGATCGGCGCCATTGCCGCTCTCGGCTACTTTGCCGTCGAGATCCTCCCCGACCTCTTCCGCAGCAGCACTGCGCAGCGCACCGCCCGCGGGCTCAAGCGCGCCGTCGACCCGTTCGCGGACCTGCGCCGCTTCGAGAACGAGGCGCGCCTTGCCGGCAACGTCGCCGCGCGGCAGCGGTACGCCGACGAGCTGGTGCGCCACGGCCGCTACGAGGAAGCGATCGAGCAGTACCGGCAGGCGCTCACGGGGCTCTACGTGCACGATCCCAACCTGATGCTGGGCCTCGCGCGCGCGCAGTTCGGCAGCGGCGCCGCGGGCGCGGCGCGCGGCACGCTCGATGAGCTCTTCCGGCAGAATCCGGACTTCCGCTCGCCGGAAGGGCAACTCCTGCTCGCCCGCGCGCTCGAGGGCGAGGGCAGCATGCAGAAGGCGCTGGAGCAGTACCGCATCCTGGCCCACTCCTATCCCGGCGCGGAGGCCGCGGTCAGGTACGCGCAGCTCCTCGATACCCAGGGACAGCGGGACGAGGCCCGCAAGGTCGCGCGCGAGCTTCTCGAGCAGGCGCGCATCGCCCCGGGCCATTACCGGCGCGCGCAGCGCGCCTGGCTGGACGCCGCCGAGAGGCTGGCCGGTTAATGTAGCTTCGTGCCGGGACCTGGACTCGGGCGCGTGCGCGGGATCTCGTAGCTCGGTATCTGCTGCGTGATGCAGTGGATACCGCCGCCGCCGAGAAGGATTTCGCGCGCGGGGACGCCCACGATCAGCCGCCCGGGGCAGGCTCGCCGCAGCACCGCGGCTGCCTGCTCGTCCGTGCGTGGATCGAGCAGGGGCATGATGACGCCGCCGTTGGCGAGGTAGAAGTTCACATAGCTGGCCGCGAGCCGGTCGCCGGCGTGGCGCCGCTTCATCGACTCGCTCGGCACCAGCCCGCTCGCCTCTTCGGCGGTCATGTGGAGCGGTCCCGGCATCGGGACCTTGAAAACCTCCAGGCGCCGGCCCTGGGCGTCACGCGTGTCGTTGAGACGCTCCCAGGCATCGAGCGAGATCGCGTACTGCGGATCGCTCTTGTCGTCCGTCCAGGTGAGGCACACCCTGCCGGGCCCGGCGAAGCAGGCGAGATTGTCGACGTGGCCGCTGGTCTCGTCGTTGAATACGCCCTTGCCCAGCCAGATGAACTGATTGACGCCGAGGTAATTCCGCAGCACCGTCTCGGCCTGCTCGCGGGTCATGCCGGGGTTGCGGTTGGGGTTGAGCACGCATTCTTCCGTCAGCATCACCGTGCCCTGCCCGTCCACGTGGATGGCGCCGCCCTCGAGAACGATCGGCGCGGCGTAGCGATCCCGCATCTCCCTGCCGAAGGCGTCCGAGGAAATCTCGCGCGGGATCGTCAGGTCGCGGGCGAAGGGCTGGTAGAGACCGCCCCAGGCATTGAAGCGCCACTGGACGCTGCGCAACGTATCCGGCTGGTCCGCGACCAGGAACGTCGGCCCGGTATCGCGTACCCAGATGTCATCGTACTCGATGCTCGCGACCTGGACGCCCGGCGGCGCGATCTCTTTCACGCTCTGCGCGTTGTCCGGGGTGACACCGAGATACACCGTCTCGAAGTGGCGGATGGCGGCGGCGACCTTGAGCACGGCCTGCTGCGCGGGGCCCGCGCCGTCGCGCCAATTGTCGGTACGCTCCGGCCATAGAAGCCAGGTGGCGTCGTGCTGCTCGAACTCCGCGGGCATCCAGTAACCTTCGGCGGCGGGAGTCTTCTCACGCAAGTCGAAAGTCGCCTGATCCACGGTTTCCCAGTACTCGTCGCCGAGCAAATCTTCTTCTTCAGGAGTCATAGGTTCTCCGGTGCGGAAACTCCGGCGTTGTTCGATCGCAGCCTGCTGTGTTTGAACCCGTAGAAAGCATAGATGGCGGTACCGATCGCCGTCCAGATGACGAGCCTTTTCCAGGTGGCGTTGGAGAGAAAGAAGGTCGTGCCCGCGCACACCAACGCGCCCAGCGGACAGATGAGCCACGCCGCCGGAACCCGAAACGGGCGGTGAACCTCCGGACGGGTGTGGCGCATGACCAGCACGCCGATGCATACCACCGCGAAGGCCAGCAGTATCCCCATGGAAATCAGGTCTGCCAGGACATCGAGTGGGAACGCCCCGGCGATCAGCGCCGCCCCGACACCTGTGACCACCGTCGCCACGTGTGGCGTCTTGAAACGGTTATGGCAGCGGCTCATCGCCGGCGGCAACAGCCCGTCGTCGGCCATGGAGAGAAGAATGCGCGGTTGTCCGAGCAGCGAAGTCAGGATCACGGACGTCATGCCGGCGATGATGCCCAGCTTCAGGAACACCCCGAGCCAGGACAGGGCCGCGTGCGCATCGAGCGCCACGGCGACCGGCTCCGCGTCGTTGAGCTTGAAGTACGGCACCATGCCGGTGACCACTGCCGCCATGGCTATGTAGAGCACCGTCGAGACCACCAGCGTGCCGATGATCCCTATGGGCAGGTCGCGCTGCGGATTGCGCGCCTCCAGCGCGGTGGTCGATGCCGTATCGAATCCCACGTACGAGAAGAAGATGATGCCCGCGCCCTGCAGGACACCGGTCCAGCCGAAGTGGCCGAAAGTGCCCGTGTTGCGCGGGATGTAGGGATGCCAGTTCGCCGGATCGACGAACTTCAATCCCGCGACGACGAAAATCACGATGACGCCGATCTTCAACGCCACCATGAAATTGGTGGCGTTGGCCGTCTCGCGGATGCCGACGTAGCAGAGCGCGCTCATGGCCGCCACGATCAATACGGCTGGCACATTGATGATGGCGCCGGTTGCGACCAGGTGGCCGGCGGCGCTTTCCTGCAGGGGGGCGTTGACCCACATGGCCGGCAGATGGATGTGCACCTGGGCGAGCAGGTTGACCACGTACGCCGACCAACTGACTGCCACGGCGGACGCCGATATCGCGTATTCCAGCAGCAGATTCCAGCCGATGAACCAGGCGATCGCCTCGCCGAGCGTGGCGTACGTATAGCTGTAGGCGCTGCCCGGCACCGGCAGGAAGGCCGCGAACTCGGCGTAGCACAGGGCCGCAAGCCCGCTGCCGAAGGCGGCGATGAGCAGCGACAGCGTGATGGCGGGCCCCGACTGGTTGGCGGCCACCGTGCCGGTGAGCACGAAGATGCCGGTGCCGATGGTCGCGCCGATGCCGATCGACATCAGCGACCAGGCACTCAGGGCCTGCTTGAGCCGCTCCGCCCCCGCCTCCCCGCGCGCCTGAACCGGTCGGACTGCGAGAAGCTGGCGCATCAGGGAAGGCTTGGCTGCCCGCCGGCGGGCGCCGCTTTCGGTCGCGTCGTACATCGGCGCAAGTTTCGCATACTCGTCCGCCCCGCGCATGAACGGCCGGCCGCCGTGCACGAACGGCCAGTCGCCCGGACCACCTGTGCTAGCATTTCCAGCCCGCCGCGGCGTCCAGTGCCCCGGCCGGTTTGCAGTGTCCCGCGAGGAGTCCACGCAATGTCCACGGCAGTGCCCCTGAAGCTCACGCCGCCCGCCCAGGGGGCCAAGATCACCCTGCGCGACGGCAAGCTCGTCGTCCCCGAGAATCCCATCATCCCCTTCATCGAGGGCGACGGCACCGGGCCCGACATCTGGCGCGCCAGCGTGCGCGTGATGGACGCGGCGGTGCAGAAGGCCTACGGCGGCCGCCGCAAGATCCATTGGATGGAAGTCTTCGCCGGCGAGAAGTCGAACCGCCAGTTCAACAGCTGGCTGCCGGATGAGACGGTCGCCGCCTGCCGCGACTACCTGGTCTCGATCAAAGGCCCGCTCACCACCCCCGTCGGGGGCGGCATCCGCTCGCTCAACGTGGCGCTGCGCCAGCTTCTCGACCTTTACGTCTGCCTGCGCCCGGTGCGCTGGTTCAAGGGTGTGCCCTCCCCCGTGAAGCACCCCGAGAAAGTGGACATGGTGATCTTCCGCGAGAACACCGAGGACATCTATGCCGGCATCGAGTTCGAGGCCGGCACGGAGGAGAACCGGAAGTTCCTCGAGCTCTTCAAGCAGCACTTCCCCAAGGCGTACGGCAAGATCCGTTTCCCGGAGAGCTCCGGCGTCGGCATCAAGCCGGTGTCGAAGGAGGGCTCGGAGCGGCTGATCCGCTCCGCCATCGAGTACGCCGTCACCAACAGGCGCCGCAGCCTCACGCTGGTCCACAAGGGCAACATCCAGAAGTTCACCGAGGGCGCGTTCCGCAACTGGGGGTACCAGCTCGCCGAGCGGGAGTTCCCCGGCGCCACTTACACGTGGGAGCAGTGGGAGCGCACCAAGGCCGCCTCCGGCGAGAAGGCGGCGAACGCGGAGATGGAAGAGGCGAAGCGCGCCGGCAGGATCATCGTCAAGGACGCGATCGCCGATATCACCCTGCAGCAGGTGTTGACCCGGCCCGATGAGTTCGACGTCATCGCGACCTTGAACCTCAACGGCGACTATCTCTCCGATGCGCTCGCCGCGCAGGTCGGCGGCATCGGCATCGCTCCCGGCGGCAACATCAACTACATGACCGGTCACGCCGTCTTCGAGGCGACGCACGGCACCGCTCCGAAGTACGCCAACCTCGACAAGGTCAACCCGGGCTCGGTCATCCTCTCGGGCGAGATGATGTTCCGCTACATGGGTTGGGTCGAGGCGGCCGACGCCATCATCCGCGCCATGGACAAGACCATCGGCCAAAAGGTCGTCACCTACGACTTCGCCCGCCTGATGGAAGGCGCAAACGAGGCCTCGACCTCGGCTTTCGGCGACGCCCTGATCCGCAACATGTAGGGCCCATGACGCTCCTCGATTGGGCCCGCAAGGTGCAGGCGATCGCCCAGACCGGGCTCGCCTTCACCCATGACCCATTCGATCGGGAGCGTTACACCCAGCTCACCGAGCTGGTCGCGTCCATTCTGTCGGCGGAGCTCGACATCCCCGTGGCGCAGGCGAAAGGGTTCTGGGAAGGCGAGGAAGGCTACGCCACGCCCAAGGTGGACGTGCGCGGGGGCATCTTCGAGAGCGGCCGCGTGCTTCTCGTCAGGGAGCGCTCCGACGGCAAGTGGACGCTGCCCGGCGGCTGGGTCGACGTCAACGACTCCCCCTCCGGGGCGGTGGCGCGCGAGATCTTCGAGGAATCCGGCTACCACGCCAGGGCCCTGAAGCTCGCGGCGCTCATCGACAAGCGCCGCCATCCGCATCCGCCGGGCATCCACCACATCTACAAGCTCTTCTTTCTCTGCGAGCGGACCGGCGGCGAGCCCGCGCTGAGCACCGAGACCGATGCGGTGCAGTTCTTCCCCGTGCAGGCGCTGCCGGAGCTCTCCACCGGACGCGTCCTCGCCTCGCAGATCGAGCGGCTGTATCAGCATCACCTGCACCCGGAGCTGCCGACATACTTTGACTGACAGCATCGTGCGGCTGGCCGCCCGCCGGATCGCCGGCGCCTTCGCCGAATACAACGCGGAGTTCCGGGCGATCACGCGGCGCGCGCCCGTGCGTTTCGATGCCCGCGACTGGAAGGGAGGTCAGCGCGATGCCGTGGAGCGCATCGAGCTCTACGACGTCTTCGTCACCCGCACGGTGGCGGAGCTGCGCGAGATGCTCGGCGGACAGGCGCAGGATCGCAGCCTCTGGACGCGGATCCGGGCCGACTTCGCCGCGCGCATCGAGGGACTGCCCGATGCGGAGTTCATCAAGACCCTCTTCAGCTCGATCAGCCGGCGGCTCTTCGGCACGGTGGGCGTGTCTCCGGACATCGAGTTCGTCGCGACCGACCTCGACCCGCTCGCGCACGTCACCTCGACGGTCACCACCAATACCTACATCAACCACGGCTCGCTCGCTCTCCTCTTCGAAGATCTGCTCGGGGACGTGCGCTTCCGCTCCCCGTGGAAGGATCTCGACAACAGCATCCGCCACGTCACCACCGAGGTGCAGACGCACCTTGCCGTCCGGGGAGAGCAGCGCGCAGTGCAGCGGGTGGAGGTGATCCGGCCGGTGTTCTACCAGATATCCCGCGCGTACATCGTCGGGCGGCTGATCGGTCGCGACTTCCTCGTGCCGCTCGTCATAGCCCTCAAGAACTCGGACGGCGGCATGCTGGTCGACGCGGTGATGCTCGCGGAGGGCGATGTCAGCATCGTCTTCAGCTTCTCCCGCTCGTATTTCCACGCGGACCTGGAGCACGTCGCGGAGGCCGTGGTCTTTCTCAGGTCGCTGATGCCGCGGAAGCCGGTGAGCGAGCTCTTCACCGTGCTGGGGCGGGCCAGGCAGGGCAAGACGGAGCGTTACCGCGAGATCATGCGGCATCTCGCCGGCACGCCGGACCGGTTCGTGCACGCACCGGGGGAACGGGGCCTGGTCATGGTGTGCTTCACCCTGCCCTCCTTCGACGTGGTCTTCAAGGTGATCCGCGACCGCTTTCCCTACCCGAAGAGCGTAGTGCGCGAGGAGGTGCTGGCGAAGTACCGGCTGGTCTTCCGCCACGACCGCGCCGGCCGGCTGGTCGATGCGCAGGAGTTCCGCCGGCTTCGGTTTCCCAAGGCCCTGTTTGCCCCGGAGCTCCGCGCGGAGCTGCTTGCGGAGGCCTCACTCACCGTGCGCGAGGCAGGAGAGCATCTCGTGTTCGATCACATGTACATCGAGCGGCGCATGACCCCGCTCAACCTGTTCCTGCGCACCGCATCCCCTGCGGCCGCCGAGCAGGTGGCGCTCGACTACGGGCAGTGCATCCGCGACCTCGCCCACACCCACATCTTTCCCGGCGACCTGCTGCTGAAGAACTTCGGCGTCACCCGCCACGGGCGTGTGATCTTCTACGATTACGACGAGCTCTGCCTGGTCACCGACTGCCAATTCCGCGACGTGCCGCAGTCGTCCAATCCCGAGGACGAGATGCGCGGCGAGCCCTGGTTCTACGTCGGCGAGCACGATGTCTTTCCGGAGACCTTCATCAATTTCATCGGCTTCGACGCCGCGCAGCGCGCGGCGCTGCTGCGCACGCACGGGGAGATCTTCACGGCGAGATTCTGGCAGCAGGTGCAGCGGCGGCTGTTGGAGGGGGAGGTGCTCGAGGTGCTGCCCTACCATCCGCACCGTGTGCGGATCGCGAGCAGTGCCTAAAAGGCGCTACACTCTGTTCTCTGGATCAGCTCGAAAGCGAATCATTAAGCGGCCCAGGGCCGCTCCCTGAGCCGCGAGATCAAATGAGTAAGTACACCGCGCTCGCGCAAAGCGGCAGGATGCCGTCTTTGCGCCAATGAACATGAGCCGTCTCCTCGTCGTCCTTGGCACCGTTCTCATCGTGCTCGGCCTCCTCTGGCCCTGGGTGCGCCGCCTGCCGCTCTTCCATCTGCCGGGCGACATCGTCATCGACCGCCCGCACTTCAAGTTCTTCTTCCCCATCACGACGATGCTGATCGTCAGCCTCGTGCTTTCGGTGCTGGCCTGGATATTCAGGCGTTGAGCGCCTGAGCCACATCCGCCAGCAGGTCCTCGATATCCTCGAGTCCGATCGAGAGGCGCACCGTGCCCTCGGTGATGGCCGAGATCGCCTGCTGATCGGCCGTGAGGTCGCGGCCGCCCATCATCTGCGCCGTGACCACCAGCGACTCCGTGGAGCCGAGGCTCGCCGCCATGGCGAAGAGCTGCAGCGCATCGGCGAAACGGCCGCCCGCCTCGAGCCCGCCCTTGAGGTCGAAGCTCACGATGGTGCCGAAGTCCTTCATCTGCGCGCGCGCCAGGGCGTGCTGCGGGTGTGACGGCAGTCCCGGGTAGTGCACGCGCGCCACCGCCGGATGGGAAGCAAGGAGCTCCGCAACGCGCTGGGCGCTCGCCGACTGGGCTTTGTAGCGGACGAAGTAGGTCTTCAGGCCCCTCAGGATGAGATATGCCGCATGCGGATCGAGCGTACCGCCGATCATGCCGAAGTCCGTCCGCAGGGAGCGGATGAGCTCGCTGCGTCCTATGACAGCGCCGCCGAGCACATCACCCGCGCCCGAGGCGTACTTGGTGAGGCTGTGCACGAACACGTCGATGTCGTATTCCCCGTGCTGATGCAGGCCGGCGAAAGTATTGTCCATGACCACGAGAGCGCCCGCCGCTTTCGCGAGGCGCGTGATCCCCGGGATGTCGGCGACTTTGGTCACCGGGTTGGTCGGGCTCTCGAACCACACGAGCCGCGTCGGATGCGCGGCCAGGGCGCGCTCGATGCCGCCGGCATCCTCGATCGAGAGCATGGTGTGCGTCACCCCGAAGCGGCCGAGGAGGCGGCGGATGAGATAACGCGTCGGGTTGTACGTCTCCACGAAGCAGAGGATGTGATCCCCCTGCTTGGTGAGCGCGAGCAGCGTCTGCGCGACCGCGCCGACGCCCGAGGCCGTCACCAGGCACTCCTCCCGGCCCTGCAGCTCCGCGAGCAGCAGCTCGAGCTGGCGCGTGGTGGGATTGGAGGCGCGGCTATAGAAAAAGCCGGGCCGCTCGCCGCGCAGATACCGCTCGGTCTCGGCCAGCGTATCGAATTCGAACTTGACGCTCTGGTAGATCGGCGCCACCACGGCGTGGTTGTCGGCGGCGAGCTCGACCGGCGGCGGATGATTGACTCGGGTGGACTTTTTCATGGGGCGGTGAGGGTAACCGATGGGCATCCGGGTGGGCGGGAAACCTTCACGAAATGCGCAGTTGCGCAGCGAGGGCGGCGAGGCGTGCCGCGGCCTCATCGAGGGTGTCGTCCCGCTTGGCGATGCACAGCCGCACGACCGAGAGCTTCGGCGGCTCGGCATAGAAGGGCGAGAGCGGGATCGTGGCGACCCGCGCCTCGGTCAACGCCCGCTCCGCGAACTCCACGTCGCCCGGCGGCAGCAGCCCGCTGAAGTCGAGCAGCTGGAAGAAAGTGCCGTGCGCCGGCGGCAGCACGAAACCCGAGCCCGCGAGCGCAGCGCGCAGACGGTCGCGCTTCGCCTGGAAGAAGGCCGACAGCTCCGGTCCCGTTTGCGGCCGCTCGGTGAGATACGCGGCGATGGCGTGCTGCAGCGGGTTCGCGATGCTGAACGTGTTGAATTGATGGACCTTGCGCAGCTCGCTCGTGAGCGCCGGCGGGGCGATGCAGTAGCCGACGCGCAGACCCGTGGCGTGCAGAGTCTTGCCGAAAGAGAAGACCGCGAGGCTTCTCTGCCGCAGCTGCGGATGTGACAGCACCGAAGCATGCGCCCGGCCGTCGAAGAGCACGTGCTCGTACACCTCGTCCGAGAGAACGACGATGTCACGCCCCCGGATGACCGCGGCCAGCGCATCGAGGTCCGCCGCCGTTGCCGCCGTGCAAGTGGGATTGTGGGGTGTGTTGAAGAGTATCAGCCGCGTGCGCGGAGTGACGGCGGCGCGCACCCGATCCCAGTCGTAGGCGAAGTCGGGGGGCATCAGCGGCAGTCGAATGCACCTGCCCCCCGCGAGGCGCACGGCCGGCTCGTACGAGTCGTACGCGGGATCGAAGGCGATGGCTTCATCGCCCGGCCCCACCACCGCCTGGACGGCGGAATAGATCGCCTCCGTCGCGCCGAGCGTGATGGTGATCTGCGTCTGCGGATCGAGCTCGCCCCCGTAGCTCGCGGCGAGCTTGCGCGCGATGCGCTCGCGCAGGTCCTCCCTGCCTTCCATCGGAGCGTACTGATTGTGACCCAGGCGCATGGCCTCGCCCGTGAGCTCCGCGAGCCGCGGGTCGATGTCGTAGTCCGGGAAGCCCTGGCCGAGATTGATCGCGCCGAGCTCGCGCGCGCGGCGCGACATGACCGTGAAGATCGTCGTGCCGACCTCGGGCAGCTTGCTGCGCAGAAGCGTCACTGCGATGCCGCTAGCCTGTGCCGGCGTAGGCCTCCGCGGCGGCAAGAGCCGCGCCGAGAACGCCGGCCTGATTCCCGAAGTGCGCCGGACGAACCTCCGCCTCGCAGTGCAGCAGCGGCGCGAAATCCGCAAACCGCTCGCTGATCGCGCCGCCCAGAATGAAGAGGTCGGGCCAGAAGAGCGCCTGCATCCGATCGAGGTAGACGTTGACCCGATCCATCCAGGCCCGCCAGTCGAGATTGAGCATGGCCTTGACGTGAGCGGAGGCGTATTTCTCTGAGTCCATGCCGTTCAGCTCCATGTGCCCGAGCTCGGTGTTGGGGAAGAGCCTGCCGTCGATGAAGAGCGCCGAGCCTATCCCGGTACCGAAAGTCAGCATCACCACCGACCCCTTCACGCCGCGGCCGGCGCCCAGGCGCATTTCCGCAAGGCCCGCCGCGTCCGCGTCGTTGAGGAAGAGCGCATCACGGTCGAGCGTCCGCCGGATGAGGGCAGCTCCGTCGGCACCGATCCAGGCATGGTCGATGTTGGCGGCGGTGCGCGCCCTGCCGCTCTTGACCACCGCCGGAAACGCAAGCCCTACGGCACCGGCGGTCGCGGGCAGCCTCGCGGCGAGCCCGGCGATGGTCGGCATCATGGCCTCGGGTGCCGAGGGCTGCGGGGTCGGAGCCGAGATGAGCTCCCCCACGAGGGATCCGGCCTCGACGTCCACGACGCCCGCCTTGATGAAAGATCCCCCGACGTCGATACCCAGCAATTTATGAGACATAGGCACTTCCCGCTCAAAGATTCGCGGCGGCGGCAAGCTGCACGTCGCGCTCGCGCCGCCTCTGTCGATGACGCATCCACAGCGTCGCGACCACCACGCCGCTCGCCACCACCGATACCATGAGGGTGGCGAGCGCATTCACATCCGGGCTCACGCCGAGCCTCACCTTGGAGAAGATCACCATCGGCAGTGTGCTCGAGCCCGGCCCGGCGACGAACTGCGAGATGACGAGGTCGTCCCACGAGAGGGTGAAGGCGAGCAGCCATCCCGCCAGCACCGCCGGCAGGATGAGCGGCAGCGTGATGCGCCAGAACACCTTCGCCGGACGGGCGCCGAGATCCTGGGCCGCCTCCTCGAGCGACTCATCGAACCCCGCGAGGCGCGACTGTATCACCACAGTCACGTAGGCCATGCAAAAGGAGATGTGGGCGAGCGTGATCGTGATCGCCCCCATGCCGCGGGGCCAGCCGATGGCCTGCTCGAGGGCGACGAAGAGCAGCAGCAGCGAGAGGCCGCTGATCACTTCCGGCATGACGATGG
The DNA here is from genome assembly GCA_028870635.1 of Gammaproteobacteria bacterium. Taxonomy (GTDB): domain Bacteria; phylum Pseudomonadota; class Gammaproteobacteria; order Steroidobacterales; family Steroidobacteraceae; genus 13-2-20CM-66-19. The sequence goes on from JAGWPE010000073.1 coordinate 12,933, forward strand.
GCGCAGTGGTCATTCCGACGAGAAGGGAGCGGCCGCGGAAGGCGCCGAACCGCGCGAGCGCCGTGCCTGCCAGGGTGCCGAGGATGGTGGAGACCGTGGCCGCGCAAATGGCCACCCGCAGCGACAGCCAGGCGGCATCGATGACCTCTCCGTCCGAGAAGAGCACGCCATACCACTTGAGGGTGGGCGAGTGCGCGGCATCCCAGACCGTCACGAGGCGGCTGTTGTTGAAGGAGTACACGATCATCGACAGGATCGGCACGTAAAGGAACACGAGCCCGAGCACGAGCGCGGTGCGCGAGAAGAGCCCCCTCCTTCTCATGTCTCGCCTCCCTCCAGCTCCTGCCGCTCGACCCGCTGCAGCAGCACGATGGGCACGACGAGCAGCAGCAGGATCAGGATCGCGACCCCGCTCGCCACCGGCCAATCGCGGTTGTCGAAGAACTCATCCGACAGCATGCGCCCGATCATGATCTGGTCGGTGCGGCCGAGCAGCGTCGGAATCACGTACTCGCCCACCGCCGGGATGAAGACGAGCAGCGAGCCGGCGGCGATGCCCGGCAGCGACTGCGGCAGAGTCACGCGCAGGAAGGCTGCGAGCGGCCGCGCGCCCAGATCTGCCGCCGCCTCGAGCAGCGCCGGATCGTGCTTCTCCAGGTTGGCGTAGAGAGGCAGGATCATGAACGGCAGGTAGGAGTAGACGATGCCGATGTAAAGCGAGAAGTCCGTCTGCAGCAGGGTCACGGGATGATGGATCAGACCGAGGCCCAGCAACACGTTGTTGATGAGCCCATCGTTCTGCAGGAGCCCGATCCAGGCGTATACGCGAAGCAGGAACGATGTCCAGAACGGCAACACGATCAGCATCAGCAGGAAGCTTCGCCACTCCTCCCCGCCGCGCGCGATCGCATAGGCCATCGGGTACCCGATCAGGAGGCAGAACACGGTCGAGACCGCCGCCACCATGATGGAGTAGAGGTAGGAGCGAAGGTAGAGCGGATCGGTGAAAAGATAGCCGTAGCTCGACAGATGGATCCGCGGAAGGGGCAGGCCGTGCAGCCAGGTGATGAGCGGCGCATACGGCGGGATGGCGAGCCGCGCCTCCGAGAACGAGATCTTGAGGACGATGAGAAAGGGGATGAGGAAGAAGACGGCGAGCCACAGCGCGGGAATGCCTGCAACGAGCTGCCGCCCAGGAAGCCGGCGGGTCTTTCTCATGAGGTCAGGATCACAGGGCTGGCGGCGTCCCACGACAGCGTCACGGCCGCATGCCGCAGATCACGGTGCGCCGTGAGCCCGGACCGGTTAGGCAGAGTCACCCGCATCAGTTTGCCGGAATCGGTCTCGACCAGGCAGACCGACACATCACCCATGTACGCGACCTCGGTGACCCGGCCGCGCACGCGGTTGTCCGCCCGCTGCGGCTCGCCCGGCGATGACTCGTTGGCGAGAGCGATCTTCTCCGGCCGGATCGCCGCCCAGACCGTATCTCCCGGTGCACACGCGAGGCGATGCGCGGCCCGCACGGTGCAGCCGAAAGGCTCGCAGCGCATGGTCAGGCCGTCGGTGCCGAGAGCCACGACCTTCCCTTCCAGGAGATTCACCGAGCCGATGAAGTCGGCGACGAACCGGTTGACCGGGGACTCATAGATCTGCGCCGGCGTGCCGACCTGCACGATGCTTCCGCGATCCATGACGCCGATACGGCTGGCCAGGGTCATCGCCTCTTCCTGGTCGTGCGTGACCACGATGAAGGTGACGCCCAGGCGCTGCTGGATGTTGAGTAGCTCGAACTGCGTATGCTCACGCAGCTTCTTGTCGAGCGCCGCGAGCGGCTCATCGAGCAGCAGCAGCTTCGGACGGCGCACCAGGGCGCGCGCGAAGGCGACACGCTGCTGCTGGCCGCCTGAGAGCTTGCTGGC
>JAGWPE010000074.1 GCA_028870635.1 Gammaproteobacteria bacterium
CGCTCGTGCGGGATGCCGGTGAGCTCGGGCAGAGGCTCGTACCGGCTCAAGGGTTGATAAATGATGGCGAGTCCGACAGCGTTCGAGGTCGCAGACGACGTGCCCTGGAAACGCTGCCAGGTGAGGTCATACTTGCCCTCCAGCCGGAAGCTCTGCGTGAGCTGATAGTCGCAGCCCCCTTCCGCGGCAAGGTAGTCCTCGCCCGTGATGCCGCCGACCAGCGTTCCGGTCGATGCTCCGCGCACCCGGACTCCGCGCACGCCCAGGAAGCCGGAGAAACGCGGCTGGAAGGCGTGCAGGACCCTGAAGCGCACTTCATCGCTCACGATCTCGGCCCCCGCATCGCTCGGGGCCAAGGCCCGCAGGACATCGACGGTGACTTCGGTGATCTGGTACCGCAAATCGACACCCACGCCCCCGGTCACGCCGTTATTGGTGACGGAGCCGTTGGTCGTGACCTGGGTCACGGTGGGGGGCAGGAACGGCCGCGCCGGCGGGGTGGTGACCGTGGTCGTCGTCGTCACGTCAGAGCGGGTGCGGCTGTCGCCTATGCGCGCATAGAAGTGGGCGATCTGCGAATGCACGACGTCCCACTGCAGGTTGACACCGTAAGTGGTCGCAGCGTGACCGCCGGATTGGGGCTGGAAGCGGGCGCCGGTGCCGTACACCGAAAGCGTAGACAGCGGCGTCACATTGAATTGCAGCCCCGCCTGGCCGCCGTAATTGCTGAAGCCGACCTGCTGGACGTTGCCGGAGTTGAAGCTCGCGTGGTCGTACGCGGCCTGGAGATTCAGGTGCGTCCGTTGCGTGATGTCGTACGTGAAGCTCGGAACGACGTGCTCCAGCTGCTCGCGGTTGCGGACGCTGACGAGCCCGCTCCTTGCGGTGACCACCTGCCCCAGCGCGAGCCCGGGGAAGGTCGCCGGCAGCAGCTCGGAGTAGATCACGGTCTGGTTCGCGTACTGCGCGACGCCAGTGAAGTCGGAGCGCTGCGTCTTATAGTCTCCGTCGATGTCCAGGTAGCCGTCGGTCGATTGATCCGCATGATCGGTCGGATAGAGGTCCGAGCGGATGCGCGGCACGATCTCGAGCTTCGAGACCTGCGAGATCAGGTGCGCGTTGAGCAGCGCATCGATATAGGGGCCGTACACCTGCAGCTTGTCGGCCGAGGTGTTCGCCATGCGATAGTTGTCGTTGTAGGTGCCGCCGCCCTCCACACGCGGCACCAGCTCCCAGTTGTCGGCGCGCGCCCCATGCCCGAGCCCGAGGAGCGCGCCGGCGCCCAGGGCCACGTAAAGCTTACGGCACGACGACGACATCGCCGGCCTCCAGCGTGACGTTCTGCGAGAGGTCGTTGCCGTGGACCACATCGTTGTAGTTGAACGGCAGTGCTTCCTGGCCGCCGTTGGCGGTGCGCCTGATGATCTTGATGTTGCCCAGGGACGCGAAGGGCGTCGTGCCGCCGGCCATGGCGATGGCCTGCATCACATCGACGCGCGGATTGACGATGAAGGCGCCGGGCTTGGTCACCTGTCCGATCACGTAGACGCGATTGCCGGCGATCTTCTGCAGCGACACGGTCACGACCGGGTCGGTGATGAAGCGGGCCAGATGCTGGGTGATCACCTGTTGCAGCTGGCCGACGGTCTTGTCGCGCGCGTCGATCTCGCCACACAGGGGGAAGGAGAACGTTCCGTCCGGCTCGATCAGCACGGGACGCTGCAGCTCCGGCTCCTTCCATACCGACACGGCCAGCGTGTCACCCGGTTTTACCGTATACGGTGCATCGGGGGTGGTGGGCGGGGCCGCGTAGGTGGCAGCGGCGGCGGCGGTGGTCACGGCGAGCAAAAGCCCGCAAAACCAGCGGGAAGAATGCGATCGCATCGGCAGGCTCTCCTCTTCTTCTAAGCGCGTAGGTCCGCGCCGTCGGGTGCAATGCTGAACTGCCGAGGTTGAGCAACTTCCGTTCCCGTTCAAGCTCGCCGCCGTGCCGCCCGGTCCGGTGTTGCGGCGCAGTCCGCCTGAACGCCCGGGTCAGCGCCCGTTTCCCGGCTGCGGGTTTCGTTGCAGAACGTATTCGTTGCATCCGTGCCCGCGGCCGCACGTCGTCATCTTCAGCAGCGTGTAGCCTCGCGCCCGGTAGAAATCGAGAATCTCCTCGGGCTTGCTGACCTGAAAGGGATATCCGCCTATCCAGTCGATGTTGTCGCGCCACCAGCTCATGCCGCGGTTCACACCGTAGTTCCAGATGGAGGAGAAATAGGCCTGGGGCCGCCCCTTGGCGAGGCTGCCGACAAACTTCCGCAGCTCGAGCGGCAGATACACCAGCACCGCGAACGATCCTTTCAGGTGCGATGGCATTCTGTTGTAGAGCATCTTCACCGTCGTCCAGCGCCTGGAGGCCTCGCCCTGGTCGTTGGCGAGGGAAATGAAGAGCTTGCCGCCTTCGGCCACGTTGCGGTCCACATTCGCCAACGCGCCCCAGAGGTCCCCGGTGTGATGCAGCACGCCCCAGGAATAAACGATGTCGAACCGGCCGAGCCGCCCGAGGAACTCCCGGTCGAGGGCCGAGCCGGTCTGGACCTGCCACTCGCGGTCGTGCTCGAAGTAGCGTCTCTTCAACTCCTGCGTGCACGCCGCGGCGCGCGGATCGTAGTCGAAGGAGAACACCCGCGCGCCCAGGCGCCGCGCCGCGAGCGAAAAGATGCCGCTGCCGCTGCCGATGTCGAGGAACGATTTTCCCTGCAGGTCCTTGACTTCGAGCATGGCCTGGAGGCTCTCGACTGCCCGCTCGATTCTCTTGTCGTCGACGATCTTGAGATATCGGTGCCAGTTGTCGCCGAAGGCAAAGCGATTGCCGCTCGCAACTTCCTGGCTGTGCGCCTGCGCGACGCCGGGGACTGCAATGGAAGCGTTCTCGGTGGTCATTTTGAGGGGGTCTCGCCGCTATTGCCGAGGCTCTGAGCAAGTTCCGTTCCCATCGGCGGGCGCCGGGAGACGGTTGCCGCCGCCTACGGAACGTTTGGCTTTGGCCTGCGTTTCGTTGCGGATGGCCCCCCATGTGTGCTTCATCGGGCTCGGAAATCTTCCCGTGCTCGCGCCCGAATATTCCAACTACCCCGCCGGCGGGGAGCAGCTGCAGCACACGCTCCTCGCCCGCGCCTTCGTGCGGCGCGGGTGGCGGGCGTCGATGGTCGTCTTCGATCACGGCCAGCGGGACGGGGCGATCTGGGACGGGGTCAGGACCTACAAGGCGTATCGGCCCGATGAGGGCATCCCCGTGATGCGCTTTCTTTACCCCCGCTGGACGAAGCTGCAGAGCGCGCTCGAGCGGGCCCGCGCCGACATCTATTACACGAGTTGCGCGGGCGCGGAGCTCGGGCAGGTCGTCATGTCCGCGCGCCGGCACGGCGCGAAGGTGGTCTTCCGCATCGCCAGCGACTCCGATTGCGACCCCCGCGCGCTCCTCGTCCGCTATTGGCGCGACAGACGGTTGTACCGGTGGGGGCTGGCGCGCGCGGACCTTGTGCTGGCGCAGACGCCCGAGCAGCAGCGGGCCCTCCGGCGCAACTACGGGCGAGAGAGCCAAGTGCTGGGCCTGGCAGTCGAGGCCGCCGGTCGCCGTTTGGCCTGGTCCGAGCGCGACATCGACGCGCTGTGGGTGGCCAACATGCGTGCCTTGAAGCGCCCTCAGCTCTTCGTGGAGGCGGCGGCGCGGCTCCCGGACCTGACATTCCATTTGGCCGGGGCGCGCATGCCGGGCGATGAGGCGCTGTACGAGGAGGTGCGCGCCCGGTCCGCCTCTCTCCCCAATGTCACCTTCCACGGGTTCGTGCCACAGCACCGGATCGGAGCGCTGTTCGAGCGCGCTCGCCTGCATGTCAGCACATCGGAGACGGAAGGCTTCCCGAACACCTTCGTACAGGCGTGGTCTCACGGCACACCGGTCGTCACATTTCTCGACCCGGGAGGGATCGTCAGCGGCAAGGGCATGGGCGCCGCCGTGAGCTGTTCCGAGGAGCTCTCTGCGGCGATAGCTCGGCTCGCCCGCGACGAGGCCGCATGGCAATCGGCAAGCTCGAGCAGCACGCGCTACTTCGATGAGCATCTGAACGAGTCGCAGACCGTCAGCGCCTACATGGAAGCGATCTCGGGGCTGTTGCGTCCCGCCTCGACCGCACCATTCGCCTCCGTGGGCAACTGATGGCGCAGCCCTGCCGAACGGTTCTCATGGTCGGGACCGATCTTGCGGGCAAGGGTGGCGTGCGTGCCGTCGTTCAGGGCTATATCGATGGCGGCCTCTTCGATCAGGTGGATTGCACCTATGCGGCCACGCACCGCTACGGGTCCCCCTGGACGAAGGTGCGGGCAGCCGTGACGGGCTGGGCCCGCGTGGCGTTGCTGCTGCGCCGCCTCGACGCCCCGCTGGTGCACGTCCACCTGTCGGCCAACGCCTCCTTCTGGCGCAAGTCGGTCGTGTGTCTCATGGCGAGACTCGCGGGCCGGCCCTACCTCCTGCACGTGCACAGCGGCTTCTTCCCCGACTTCTACGAGCGCCAGAGCGGCCCCCTCGGGCGTTGGCTCATCCGCAGGATCTACGGCGGCGCGGCGGTCGTGATCGCCCTCTCGGAGCAGTGGCGGTCGTGGATCCTCAGGATCTGCGCGACCGCGCGGGTGGAGGTGCTCGCCAACGGGGTCGCGCTTGCGGACCTGAGCCGGGTCCGGCGGCCGAAGCCGGCCGAGCCGACGCTGCTCTTCCTCGGCGACATCAACCGCAGCAAAGGGGTCTTCGACCTGGTCCGGGCGGTGGCCCGGGCGAGCCACGAATTCCCGCGCCTGAAGCTCGTGTGCGGCGGCACCGGGAGTCTCGAGGAGCTGCGGCGGCTGTCAGAGGAGCTCGGGCTCGGCGACCGCCTCAGCTGCCCGGGATGGCTGGATGCGGAGCACAAGCGCGCCGAGCTCGCGGGCGCGACGATCTTCGTCCTCCCCTCCTACGCGGAGGCTCTGCCCATGGCGCTGCTCGAGGCCATGTCCTGGAAGCTGCCTGTCATCACGACGCCCGTCGGGGGCATCCCGCAGGTCATCGAGCACGAGGCGAACGGTCTTCTGGTCGAGCCCGGAGACATCGACGGCATGGCGGCAGCCATCACCCGCCTCGTACGGGAGCCCGCGCTGCGGGAGAAGCTGGGAGGCGCGGCGCGGCGGACCATCGAGCGCTCGTACTCGCTGGACGCCTCCGTGGAGCGCCTCATACGGGTCTATCGTCAGTTCGGCCTGGAGCCGCGCGCCAACCGGCACGCCGGCAGCCTCGGGCCTCTCGCGGGTGCCGCGAACCGATGAGCGCCGCGATCCCCTCCCCCGGGCCGGCCCGGCTCCTCTTCATCGCCAGCTCGCTCGAGTTCGGCGGCGCCGAGAAGCAGCTCGTGACCCTGCTCAATCACCTCGACCGCCAGCGCTTGCGGATGCATCTGGCGTATCTGAAGCGCGGCGCGAGCCTGCGCCCGCAACTGCGCGAAGAGCGCCTCGAGGAGGTCATCTGCTGCGACGTGCGCCGGGGGATCGATCATCGCGCCGTCCAGCGCCTGCGCTCGCTCTGCGCTGCCCGGGGAATCGATGCGGTCATCTGCGTCAATCCCTACTCGATGCTCTACGGCCAACTGGCGCGAAGCGGCCGCTCGAATGTGCGCCTCGCAACGATCTTTCACACGACATTGCCGGGCAGCTACAAGGAAAGAGCGCAGATGCTCCTCTACCGGCAGCTCTTCCGCCGCTGCGATCTGCTGTTGTACGTGTGTGAGAGCCAGCGCCGCTACTGGCGCACCCGCGGGCTGCGTCCCGCCGCCGACGAAGTCATCTACAACGGCATCGACACAGACTGGTACAGCGACTCGCGCCCGCAAGCCGAGCGGCTCGCCTTCCGCCGCTCCCTCGGCGTCGGCGACGATGAGTACCTCATCGGCCTCTGCTCCGTGCTCCGCCCGGAGAAAGCCCACGGCGACCTGTTGGCAGCGATCGCGCGGTTGCGCGCGCGCGGCATCCCGGCGAAGGCGCTGCTCATCGGCGAGGGGCCGCAGCGGCCGGTGATCGAGCGGGCCGCGGCCCGGCTCGGGGTCGCGGCACACGTGCAGATCACCGGATTCAAGGAGGATGTGCGTCCGTTCATCGCCTCGTGTGACGTCATGACGCTGGTGTCTCATGCCGTCGAGACGTTCTCCATCGCGGCTCTCGAGTCGATGTCGCTCGGCAAGCCGCTCGTGATGAGCGACCTGGGCGGCGCCTGCGAGCAGGTGAGCCCTGGCGAGCACGGCTTTCTCTTCCCACCGGGGGATATCGAGGCGCTGACGGCGCATCTCTCGATGCTGAGTGCCCAGCCGTTGCGAGCGCAGCTCGGCGAGGCGGCGGCCCGGCGCGTGCGCGAGCGCTTCACCGTGCAAACGATGACCGACCGGTTCACGGACTGTATCGATCGGCTCCTCGAGGCTCCCACCTCCACCCTTGCGCCGGGGCGCGGCGAGCGCGCGCGGCCCCGTCAGCTCGCCTGAGTCGCCCCCTCCCTGCCGCCCGGGCCGCGCGCCGAGCGTGCGGGGACGAGCCGCCGGTCCGCGAGCGCGAGGTGAAGATCACGCGCGAACGCGGAGGAGTTGAATCTCTGCTCGTAAGTCTCGCCGGCCGCGGCGCCCATCGCCCGCCTGAGGCCGGCATTCTCGAGAAGGATGCGCAATCGGGAGGCAAGGTCCTCGGCGCTCCCCGGCTTGAAGAGCAGGACGTCGGTGCCGTCCGCCACGTAGTCCTCGATCCCGGCCGTCGCGGAGATCACGATCGGCTTGGCGCACCGCATGGCCTGCATCAACACGACCTGGCCGCTCGAGATGTCCGGCCGCTGCAGAGCGATCACCACGACCCGCGCACCCTCGATCAGCGACTGGAATTGCCGCTGCGGAACGTTCCGGTGAACGGTCACGAAATCAGGCGGCTCCTGCCGGAACCGGGTGGTCTCGCCCACGACGAGGATCGTCCTCGCCCCGAGACTGCTCACCGCCTCGAGAACCGTATCGAAATCGCGGTTGGTCCGGCCGCCGCAGAAGACGTAGCCGCCGTCGGTCAGATTCGCCGCCGGCGGCTTGCCGCTGCCGCCGCCCCAGCGCACGAAGGCCAACCGGTCGCGGACACCCGCATACCTGCCTGAGATCGCCTCGATGAGCGGGCGGGTATTGCAGATGATGAGATCGCAGCCGAGGAGCGCATGCTGCGTGATCGCTTCCTTCAGCCTGCCGCGCAGGCCCGGGAGCCGCGGGTTCGGCGCGAAGCCGATCCATACCAGCCGCAGGCCGCGGCGCCCGCCGAAGAGCCTGTTGAGGATGCCCAGCCAGTAGCCGTGCCGGTGGTAATAGCAGATGACGAGCCGATAGCGCCACACCCGGCGCGCCAGGCGGATCATGGTCACCAGGGGATCGCCGATGAAGTACGCCGCCTTCGCGAGCGCGCTCCTGCGCTCTCCCCAGATGAATGCCGCGCCCGAGCAGAAGAGCTCCACCCGGGCGGCCCCGCCCAAGCGCTCCGCCAGCTCCGTGGCCGGCGGCTCCAGGTACGAGGTAATGATCAGGACATCCCTTGCGGGAGGTGACTGCGGCATCCGCTTCACCCCTTGTGCGCCGCGAGACCGGCGAGCGTAGGACCCTAAACGGGTGCGGGGAATCGTGGTTCCCAATCACCCGATGCTCACTCCCGTCGGCGCCTTGGGCTGCTGAAGCGGCGACTGGCGCAGCAGAATGATTCCGTCCCGATCCTGCAGCGTCACCGACGTGACCGTCTGCCCATTGTTCACGGACGGAGCCTGGCTCCCCTTGACCTTCACGAAGGTGCCGCCGAGCTGCACCGTCTGGGGCCCGTTGCCCTTCGGGTTCACCAACGCGATGCCGTTGCTGAAGTCCCGCCGCCACACTCCCTTCTGCCACGCCGCCGTCGGCGGGGCGCTCGTCGCCTGCCCGAGATTGGCGTTGTACTCATCGAACCACACCACACCGTGATAATTGACGGCGCTGTTCGTGAAGGCGTAGTACGCGTCGTTCATGAGGCAGGAGGCGAAGCCGTAGCGGAACGACTGATAGTCGGTGGGGCTTCCCTGCTGATTGAAGATCACGAGCTTCGGCGCGTTGACCGCACTCATGACGCGCGTGTACTGCGCCATCATCGCCTGCCACCCCGCCCAGCTCTCGATCGACCACGACGCCCCGACCTGACCCTCGAGCACGCCGCCGTCGGCGATGCCCTGGTACGTGCTCGGGATGGAGCCCGACTGGCCCCACGTGGTGAGATTGCCGATCTGGTACTTGCCCGGCATCAGCTGGTGCGCGAGCTGGAACCAGCGTGCATAGCCGGCCTCGAGCGCCGCCTGCGCCTTCGGGTCCGACGGCTGCAATACCGTGCCGTTGCGATACCAGTCGCCGGACACCTGCGGCTTCACGAACGCGTTGTCCATGAAGAGCCCGCCGATGGCGGGAACCTGCCCGTAGTAGGTGCTCACGTACCACCTGGTCAGCCAGTCGATCGAGTCATAGCCGTTCGAGTCCTTGGGCGTGTACGGCGTATTGTTGATCGTGTAACCGCCGTTGCCGTAGAAGGACAGCACGGGGCTCGTGAAGCTCGTGTTCGGATAGAGCCACCACTTCATCGCGTTCAGCTTGCTGGTGACCGCGGAGAAGGCGACGGAGGAGTCGCCCGTGGTGTAGCCCTCGTCCGAGTTCGTGTACAGGAACACCTGCGCGTTGGGATTGATCGCCTCGATCGCCTTGACGACGCTCTCCATCGACTCCCCGCCGGGAGTGAGGCCCGGATAGTAGTTGAGGATCATGACCGACTGCCTGGCGAGCTGGGCCTGGTACGCGGGGTCGTTGTAATCGAACGGCGAGCCGATCTGGATGCCGCCGATCCGCGGAAACGGCGGCGGCGTGAAAGCGAGCGCGCTCGCGCAGGTTGCGAGTGCGGCGACGGCGGCAAGCGTCGCCATTCCCTTGCGAAGTGGGTTGCGAATCATGTCTCCCCCCGGAGAGTTGGAACTGACCGCTCGACGAAGTCGAGGTGCTGCCCGGTGAGGCCGACAGACGGCGCGCGCAATCTTGCAGGCCGTAACTGCTCTCGTGGTGATCCGCGCGCGTGCGAGCGCTTGGATGTCACTGCGGTTCGATGACCGCATGCACGTCCACACCGGAAGTCTTGCGGAGCGCCCCGCTGTGAGGCCAAGCCGCTCCGTGCGACCGCCGTTATTCTTACAGCGTTTGTCGGAACGTCAATAGTCACACTCGCAAATCTGTGAACTTCTTGCGCGTCTGTCTCAAATCCCAGACGACTCAGCGTCTCGGTTCGCCGACAACACGGCGCGCCGCGGCGCTCGCACGCGCTCCAGCCGGGCGCACGGCCGCTTTGAGCGGCGCGCGCGTCGGGGGCTCCACGGCGCGCCGCTCCGCCTTCTCGACGACATCGGCCGCCGCGCGCAGCGCGAAACCGGTGTAGATCCAGACGTACGACCACGGCTTGTCGAGATTCTCGAAGAAGATGCACACCGCGAGCCCGAGCATCCCGAACACGAAAGCGATCATGTACGGACGCAACGGCCCGCTGCCCGCGACCGCGATCGCCCGCCTCGCCGTCACGACGGTCTGATACTGGATGGTGAGGAACGAGAAGAGGCCGATCAGGCCGAGCCCGAACCACTGGTCGAGGTAATAGTTGTGAGTGACCAGCTCGAACATCGTGTGGTAGACATCCCAGCCGAAGCCGGTGAGCAGCGTGATCGGATGGGACATCATCGTGGAAATTGCGCGCTCCCAGATGATCGTGCGCCCTGAGGAGGCGACGCTCATCGAGCTGGCCATCGACTGGTTGAAGAGGCGCTGATCGAGGACCTGCATGAGGTTCGGCATCAGGAGCGCGGCCAGCCCCGCGGCGACCACGGCGCCCGTGAGCCCGATCATTGTCCAGGCTACCACGCGCGAGGTCGGCAGATAGTGCCGGCAGAGCCACACCGCCGCCCCATAGCCGACGACGACTCCGACGTAGGCGCCGCGCGAGACGGTGAGCACGAGCACCGCGAGCGAGGCCAGGGTGCCCGCGTACCAGAAGAATCGCGGCGCGCCGCGGCTGGACATCGCCACGGTGACCAGCATCGGCAGCGTGGTGACGATCACGGTCGCCGTATCGTTCGCGTGGCCGAAGACTCCAAACACCCGGTCCGCTTCCACTCCTCCGGAGCCGATCGTGATGCCGAGATGC